>CAZPWN010000089.1:0-8594 GCA_964590475.1 uncultured bacterium
GCGGCGTAGTCGGCGAGCAGCTCGTCGTAGAAGGCGTAGCGGGTGGGGGCGTCCATTCCCAGGTAGACCTCGTCGAAGAGGGTGAGCGGGGCGCGGCTCGCCAAGCCGATGGCGGCTCCGAACGCGGAGCGTTGACCGCGCGAGAGCTTGTCGATCCTGCGGCGCCGTGGCACCCGGAAGCGCTCGAGCAACTCCTCGGCGTAGGGCCGGCTGAAGGTGGAGCGCACGCTGGTCACCAGGGCCAGCGCCTGACCGGTGTTCAGGTCAGCGAAGTCGCCCGATTCGCGGATGAGGCACGTGGCGGCCATGAGGCCGGCGTTCTCGTACGGATCCTGGCCGTCGAGTGTGATGCGACCTGCGTTCGGTTTGCGGAAGGCCGCCAGGCTGGCGAGGAGGGTGCTCTTGCCGGCGCCATTGCGGCCGATGAGGCCGGTGATGGCGCCGGGCACTATGCGCGCGTTCACGCCGCGCAGCGCCTCGGTGCGGCCGAAAGCCACGCTCACATCCTGGATGACGACTTCGGGGCCGGTCACGCGTCGTCGCTCCCGTCCGTGGCCGCACGGCCCGAGGCCTCCGTCGCCGGGGGCTGCTGGACCAGGGCGAACGCCCGCTCGACGTAGCTCGACACGGACTCGAGGGGGATCTCCAGGCGCGCGGCCTCCTCCAGCGCTGGCTGCAGGACCTCGGTGAAGTAACGTTCGCGGCGGTCGGCGAGGAGCATGCGGCGTGCGCCGGTGGCGACGAACGTCCCGAGTCCGCGCCGCTGGTAGAGCACCCCTTCGGCGATGAGCTCGGCGAAGGCCTTGGCCGCCGTGGCGGGGTTGATGCGGAAGGTGGTGGCGTACTGCGTTGTGGACATGACCTGTTCCTCCTCCTGGAGGGTGCCCTCGACTACGTCCTGCCGGATCTGGTCGGCTATCTGGCGGTAGATGGGCTCTCTGCCGTCGAACATGCTCAGGCCCTCCAGCCGCAGGGAGATGGTGAGGTATAGCTACCTGGGTTCATTACTTGAGTAGTGAACCACATGGGTAGACCTCCGTCAAGTGCTCATGTCCGCCTTCGGACCCGAAGGCCGCCCGCACATGCCAAACTCGACGTACATGACGAAGCGGATAGGCTTTCTCTCCTTCGGCCACTGGAACCCGTCGCCCCAGTCCGGTACTCGCTCGGCTTCCGATGCGCTGCTGCAGTCCATCGACCTGGCGGTGGCGGTGGAGGAGTTGGGCGGCGACGGCGCCTACTTCCGCGTGCACCACTACGCGCGGCAGCTGGGTTCGCCCTTCCCGCTGCTGGCGGCCATCGGCGCCCGCACCCAGCGCATAGAGATCGGCACCGCCGTCATCGACATGCGCTACGAGAACCCCTTCTACATGGCCGAGGACGCCGGCGCGGCCGACCTCATAGCCGGCGGCCGCCTGCAACTGGGCATCAGCCGCGGCTCACCGGAGCAGGTGCTGGACGGCTGGCGCTACTTCGGTTACCAGCCGGCGGAAGGGGAGACCGACGCCGACATGGCGCGCCGGCATGCCGAGGTTTTCTTGGGTCTGCTCGAGGGCGAGGGCTTCGCGCAGCCGAACCCCCGGCCCATGTTCGCCAACCCGCCGGGACTGCTGCGGCTCGAGCCGCACTCCGAAGGCCTACGAAGCCGCATCTGGTGGGGCGCCGGCTCCAACGCCACGGCGCAGTGGGCCGGCCGGCTCGGCATGCACCTACAGAGCTCCACGCTCAAGTTCGACGAAGGCGGTCAGCCGTTCCACGTGCAGCAGGCCGAGCAGATACGGCTGTTCCGCGAGGCCTGGCAGGAGGCGGGCCACGCGGGTGAGCCGCGCGTCTCCGTGAGCCGCAGCATCTTCCCCCTGGTGAGCGACGAGGACCGCGCCTTCTTCGGCCGCGGCCAGAACGAGCACGACCAGGTGGGTTACATCGACGAGCAGACCCGCGCCATCTTCGGCCGCAGCTACGCGGCCGAGCCAGCCGCCCTCGTGAAACAGCTGGCCGAGGACGAGGCCATCGCCGCGGCGGACACCCTGCTGCTCACCGTGCCGAACCAGTTGGGCGTGGATTACTGCGCCCACGTGGTGGACGCCGTCCTGAAGCACGTGGCGCCCGAGCTGGGCTGGCGTTAGCGGTCGTGGGAGAGATCCGTCCGCAAGTGATCCAGCCGCCCGACGCCCAGGTGGAAGACGCCAGCTCCACCTGGCTGGAGACCCCCGTCGGACGGATGGTGGCGGTGGCCACCGAGCGCTCGTTGCTGCTGCTCGAGTTCGAGACGCGCCGCGGCCTGGCCGCGTCCCTGGAGCGCCTGGGCAGCGCCTACCGCGTGCGCCCGGGCCGGACGGCGCCCCTCGACAGCGTGGAGCGCGAACTGCGCGGCTACTTCGCGGGCGAGTTGCGGGAGTTCCGCACGCCGGTGGCGCTGCGGGGTACGGAGTTCCAAACGAGCGTCTGGCGGGCGCTGCAGGGCGTGCCCGCCGGCAGCACCGTCTCCTACGGCGAGCTGGCCACGTCGCTGGGTAACCCCAGGAGCGTGCGGGCAGTGGCCCAGGCCAACGGCGCCAACCGCCTGGCCGTGATCGTGCCCTGCCACAGGGTGATCGAGGCGAGTGGCGGCCTCGGGGGCTACGGCGGCGGCGTGGAGGTCAAGCGCTGGCTGCTGGAACACGAGCGGGCGGCGTTCGGCGCCCCGGGCAGGCTGTTCTGAGATCCTGAAACCCGGAGACTCCGCGACCCTGAAGCCCTGAAGCTTCGCGGCCGCGCCGTCAGGCGGCCACCGGCTCCTCGATGACCCGCGCGATCAGCGCCACGCAGTCGCCGCGGCTGCTGACCCCGGGAGCCCGCCTGCCGAGCACGATGCCCTCCTGGCGGGCGTACACGGTGTAGGGGTCGCGCTCCGCATCGTCGAGGCTATGGATGCGCCCGAGGAGCTGGCCGTTGGCCACCTCGTCGCCGATGCGGACGGTCGGCTCGAAGATGCCGGAGATGCGGGCCAGGTAGTAGTGATCCGTGTCGGGAACCTCGAGCAGCTGGCTCTGCTCCAATACGGGCACGTCCACCTCGGTGGGCTCACCGGGCATCACCCCGAAGTGCCGCAGCACGTTGCGAACCCCCAGCTCGGCGACCCTGAGGGTGTACGGCTCGAGCGTGCCGGAACCGCCCAGCTCGGGGCAGAGGAACACCTTGCCGCGCGACTCCACCTCGTAATCCAGCAGGCCCGGGCCGCTGAACTCGCGGATAAGCAGGCTGAACGGGGCGCCGAAGGCGCGCATGGCGTCGTAGGTGCGCTGGAAGTGATCCGCGTCGTCCAGGTGGTGCATGCTCGCGTAGGGCAGCAGTTGCAGCGATGAGCCGCCCGAGTGCAGGTCGATGACCGCGTCCGCCAGCGGCAGGATGAACTCGCTGACGAAATGCGCCACCACCTGCGAGAGCGTGCCGAACGGGTCGCCGGGGAAGACGCGGTTCAGGTCCTTGCCGTCGGCGGGGCAGAGCCGCTCGCCTGACTTCACGGCCAGCGGGTTGAGGATGGGCGTGATGATCACGCGCCCCTGCACGTGGTGCGGCTCGAGCGTGCGGATGAGCTTCAGCAGGCTCACCGGCCCCTCGTACTCGCCGCCGTGCGTGCCGGCGTTCAGGTAGACGGTGGGGCCCTCGCCGTTCTGGATCACGGCTATGGGGATGAGCACCTTGCCCCAGGCGGAATCGTTGCGCGAGTAGGGCACGTACATGTACCCCACCTGCTTACCGGGGGCGCCGAAATCGACGTCGCAGACTACCGGAGACTCCGTCACGCTCACCTAACGAACAGCTCTCGTGGCAGGTCGGTGAGCAGCTCTACACCCGTCTCCGTCACGCGGATGGTCTCGGTGCACCCCACGCCGCACTTGCCGGCTATCTGTACCCACGGCAGGAGATGGAAGGTCATGTTGGCCTCGAGGGTGCGCTCCTCACGCGGCTTCATGCTGAGGATGTGTCCCTCGCCCCAGTCGGGGGGCACGGCTATGCCCACGGAGTACGCCACGCGCGACGCCTGCGCGCCGCCGAACTGGGAGGACGCCACCACCTTGCGCGCGGCGGCGTCCACGTCCGCCGCCACCGCTCCGGGCCGGATGGCCTCGAGGCAGGCCTGGAACGCGTCCAGCACCACCTGGAAGGCCTCCGCCACCTGCGGGTCGGGCTCGCCCACCACGCAGGTGCGCATCATCGGGGCGTGGTAGCGGCGCCGGCAGCCAGCGATCTCGATGAACACGCTGTCGCCCTTCTGCAGCACCCGCTCCCGCCAGGTGGCGTGGCCGATGGCGCCCCGCTCGCCGGAAGCCACGAACGGCACGATGCTGGGCCACTCGCTGCCCGCCTTGATCATGGCGTAGCTGATGTCGGCCGCCACGTCGTTCTCGGTGGCGCCCTCCGTCACGGCCTCGATGCCCGCGCGCATGCCGGCCTCCGTGGTGCGAGCCGCCTGGCGGATCATCTCGATCTCGAGCTCGGACTTTATGAGGCGGCACGCCTCCACCGAGCCGGAAGCGTCCACGAACGTGACGTCCGGCAGGTGCCGGAACAGCTGCCCCTGCTGCGTGGCCGTGAAGAACCAGCACTCCTGCTCGTAGCCGATGGTTGCGCGCGCCAGGCCGAAGTCGGTGAGGCGGGCCGCTAGCAGGCACATCTGATCGTCGTCGTCGTTATAGCCCAGGTTGTGTTCTATCCAGCTGTACGCCTCGATGCCGCTGACCTCCAGCTGGCGCGAGAGGGTGAACGGCTCGTTCTCCAGGGGCACCACCAGCGCCTGGAACCAGTAGTGGCCCGGGCTCTCGAAGCCGGTCAGGTAGGTGATGTTCTCGGGAGTGGTGACGAGCAGCGCATCGAGCTCGCGCTGACGCATCTTCTCCCTTAGCTCCGTCAGCCGACGCTCGTATTCGGACATGGGGAACGCGATATCCGTACGGTGCTTCATGCCCACCCTCCTATGATTCGGCCCGGCCAGGCTAAGTTGACAAAGCCTGAACCGCACGCCTAAACTGACTCCGAACTGTTGTATACAAATAGGATACAGGTTGCATTCTATGACCCGCTGAGCTGGGCGGTCAATACGGCACGACATGTAGCCAGCGGAGTACGGTGCCACTGTAAGTACGTGTTCTGACAGCGCGTGCGCATTTCCAGCACTTCAGCCTAGGAGGCGCGTGAGCAGAGTCGAAGATCAGGTCGAACGCGGCCAGGAAGGCGAGCGGGTGCTGAGCACCGTCGAGCAGATCTACCTGGAGTTGCGTGAGCGCATCGCAGTGCTCACCTACCCGCCGGGCACCGCCCTGAGAGAGACCAGGCTCGCCGAAGAGTTCGGAGTCAGCCGCACGCCCATAAGGCAGGTGCTCCAGCACCTGGAGTTCGATGGCTTGGTGGAGGCGAAACACGGCATCGGCACTATCGTCTCCGCCATCGACTTCATGTACCTCCAGCAGGTCTACGCGCTGCGCCTCAAGCTAATAACCCTGATCGCCGAGCTGTCACCCATGCCCTCCTCGGAAGGCGACCTGATGATCCTCGAGGACCTGCTGGAGAGCGCCAGGGAGATGGCGGGCCCCGACCACGCTCCCGTGGAGCTGTCGCGGCTCTATACCCGCTTCAACGACGAGGTGCTCCGCGTGATCGGCAACCGCCCGCTGCGCGAGATCACCGACCGGCTCTTCTACCAGACCCACCGGGTCTGGCTCCAACTCCTACCGGTGATGGACTGGGAGGAGGAGGTGGGGTGCGTGATCGACGAGTGCGCGGAGGTCCTCACGGCCCTCAAGGCGGGCGACCTGGCGCGCGTGGCCGAGGTGCGCCGCCACCACTTCGTGGCCTGCCTCCAGCGCATGAACCGCCACATGACCGGGATCGACGTCACGCTCGAACCGGCGCCGCAGACCGAAACGCGCGCGGACGATCAGGCGCGCACCGAAGACATCTAGAGAACCTGAGGGGAGGCTCAGATGGAGATGCTACTAGCTGACGGTTGGGCGCAGAGAGACGCCCGGACCGAGGTGACGGACCCCGAAGACGGCAGCGTCATCGATTCAGTGCCCAGGGCCAGCGCGAAGGACATGGAGGACGCGGTCACGGCCGCTGTGGAGGGCGCCGAGGTGGCGCGCAAGCTGCCCGTGCATGCCCGCATCGATGTGCTCACGCAGGCCGCCATGACCGTGGAGCGCGAGCTCGAGGAGTTCGCCCGCACCATCGCGCGGGAGGGCGTGAAGACGATCCGCGAGGCCCGCAAGGAGGTGGCGCGCGCCGCCGTGACGCTCAGGCTCAGCGCCGAGGAGGCGCGCCGCATCCAGGGCAAGACCATCCCGTTCGATCAGGCCCCCGGCAGCGAGAACCGCACGGGCTACTACCGCCTCGAACCCGTGGGTGTGGTGGGCGCCATCACCCCCTACAACGACCCCCTCAACCTGGTGGCGCACAAGGTCGGTCCCGCCATCGCGGCGGGCAACGCCGTGGTGCTCAAGCCCGACAGCAAGACGCCGCTCTCCGCCCTCAAGCTCGCCAAGGCGCTGCACGATGCGGGTCTGCCCGACGGCATCCTGCAGGTGGTGACCGGCGAGGGCCGGGAGGTGGGCAACGTCCTGGTACGCGACCCGCGCGTGCGCCTCATCTCCTTCACGGGCGGCAGGCAGACGGGCGAGGCCATCGTCAGGGAGGCGGGCCTCAAGAAGGTCGCCATGGAACTGGGCAGCAACGCCCCCGTCATAGTCCTGGCCGACGCCGACTTGGAGCACGCGGTGGAGTCCAGCGTGAGCGGCGCCTTCTGGGCCGCGGGCCAGAACTGCCTGCACGTGCAGCGGCTGCTGGTACACAGCGCTGTGTACGAGGAGTTCAAGGAGCGCTTCGTGGCCGCCGCCGAGGCTTACCGCCTTGGACCTAAGCTCGATGAGAGCACCGACATGGGCCCGCTGATAACCGAGGAGCACGCCCGCAAGGTCGAGCGGATGGTGGCGCGCGCGGTGGAGCAGGGCGCCAAGGTCCTGACGGGCGGAACCCGGGACGGCACCCGCATGGCGCCTACCGTGGTTGAGGGTGTGTCGGATGCCGGAGAGCTCGCGCTGGACGAAGTGTATGGTCCGGTGACTCTGCTACGGCCGGTGGACTCCCTGGAGGAAGCCATACGCGTTGCGAACGCGGTCGACTTCGGACTTCAGGCGGGCATATTTACGAACGATTTAGACAGCGCACATGCCGCCATCGCCGAACTTCGTTACGGTGGCGTGATGGTCAATGACAGTACCGACTACCGCATCGACGCGATGCCCTTCGGCGGCTTCAAGGGGTCCGGTCTCGGGCGTGAAGGTGTTACCTTCGCGGTTCAAGAGATGACGGAGCCCAAGGTCGTCTGTTTCGTACACCGCTAAGGAGGCCCCTGTGACCGAAGCCGAGCCACCAGCCAAGAGCACCGACCCGGGAGGCGCCTCGTCCTCCGCCCCGTACGCCACCAACGGCGATCGGCGGCCGGATGAACCGATCGTGGTGTTCGACAAGGTGCGCAAGACTTACGGCGATCTCGTCGTACTGGACGACCTCGACTTCGAGGTTGCCGAGAACGAGAAGGTGGCCATCATCGGCCCCTCGGGCTCCGGCAAGACGACCATCCTGCGGGTGCTCATGACGCTCGTGCAGCCTACGGGCGGCGTGGTCTACGTGGACGGCGAGCCCCTGTGGCACGAGGAGAAGAGCGGCAAGCTCGTGCCCGCCAGCGAGAAGCACCTGCGCAAGGTGCGCAGCAAGATCGGTATGGTCTTCCAGCACTTCAACCTGTTCCCCAACATGAGCGCCCTACGGAACGTCACCGAGGCGCCCATGCACGTGGCGGGCATGAAGCCCAAGGAGGCCAAGGAGCGCGCTCGCGAGCTTCTGGACATGGTGGGTCTGGGCGACAAGATGGACCAGTTCCCCGATCAGCTCTCGGGCGGCCAGAAGCAGCGCGTGGCCATCGCGCGGGCGCTGGCCATGGACCCGGACGCCGTGCTGCTCGACGAGGTCACCAGCGCGCTCGACCCCGAACTGGTGGGCGAGGTGCTCGGCATCCTGCGCAAGCTGGCTCACGAGACCCAGATGACCATGCTGATCGTCACGCACGAGATCGGGTTCGCCCGCGACGTCAGCGACCGCGTGGTCTTCTTCGACAAGGGGCGCGTGGCCGAGGAAGGCCCGCCCGCCAAGATCTTCTCCGAACCCGAGAACCCGCGCACTCAGGAGTTCCTGAAGGCCGTTCTCGAGCACTGATAAGGACGCATTCGACCGAGGCCGCCCGCAAGGGGCCGGAAACTGACCGGAAGGAGGGACATATGCAGGGAGCGATCTGCGGACGCACGCTGGCGTTCAGGCGTGTCCCCGGCTTGTCGCCACCTGGCGCTGGTCGTGGATAGCAATGCGTGGCGATAGGCGCCGCGCTTCGTATAGGCAATTTGGAGGAAACCTAGATGAACCGACCGAAAGTCAAGACAGCACTGATCGTCCTACTCGCGGCGGTGTTCGCGAGCTTCGGGTTCGCGCAGACCACGGTAGAGCACTACCAGCAGAACGGCATCACCATCGCCACGGCCAACGAGATCCCTTACGGCTGGGTG
>CAZPWN010000090.1:0-8528 GCA_964590475.1 uncultured bacterium
CAGGAACCGCTCTATGATCCGGCTTCTACGCGTGCAGTGTAATTCCTACTCGACCTCGGGCGCCGCCGGCGCCACGGCAGCGAAGGCGCAGCCGTTGGCGCCATCCTGCATGCACGCCCCTAAGCGCACGCCGTAACCGAGTAGGGAAGAGAGGAGCCGCTCGTCGTAGCGGCACACGGCGCGCGTCTTGGCGGCAAGCCGGTGGAATACGCAGTTGACGGCCACGATGGTTCCGTCCGGCAGGATGCGGGCGTCGTAGCCCAGTCCGTTCATGAGCGCCACCACCGCCTCCCGCCGGGCGGGCTCTGGCAGGGTAGCGAGGGCCTCCTGCTCGCCGGCTGCCACCCTGTGCGCCATGCGGGCCAACAGCGCCTCCAGCGCTTCCTCCCCCAACTCCTCCCTCACGGTGGTCAGCATGCCCTCCGCCAGAAGGTCGTACTGGCGCGGGAAGGCCTCGAGCCCGGCCTCCGTGAGGCCGTAAGCGCGGCTCGGCCGCCCACCCGTGGCCGTGCGCCTGCCCATAACCTGCACTAATCCATGGCGCTCGAGGACGTCCATGTGCTGACGGACCGCGTTGCGGCTGATACCGAGGGTGGCCCCCAGTTCGTCCAGGGTCAGCCCGTCGGCCTTGTTCCTCAGGAGGCTGCTGAGTATGGCGTTGCGGGAGTCCGAGCCCTGGGCGGCCGCGGTGTTCATCGCCAACCGCGCGCGCCAGCGGATCTTGGGGTGGCCTCATACCTGAACATGATCCACTCTAAACTTATGACCCTTATGACAGCAAATACTTGTATAACTAGCCATAGTCTGCTAATGTCAGGGCAGCGCGCTAATCCTAGGGTCGCCCGGGCGTCCCGAAAGGCCCAACATGAAACGACTCTCGATGTTGATCATGTATGTAGCTGCTTTTGCTATCGGTTCCATGGCCTTCGCTCAGACGCCGGACGCGCCTGAAGGCTGGGTACCGGTAACGGAACTCCTTCCCCTGCCCGAGTTCATCCCCGGCGCCGGCGCCCTCTACGTTCAGCCTGACAACGCCCCGGTGGGGCCATGGCTCGCGTACGGCCAGGACGGCACCCTCATAGAGGTGCTCTTCATGGTGCCTGTGTCGCAGATGCAGGAAGCCGTGAACTGGGACGACCTCGCCGCCGGCACTCTCGCCGAGTTGGGCATAACGGCTATTGACCACGTGGACATCAGCTACAACGGCGGCCACCCGGGCATGGCCGAACCTCACTACCACTTCCGCCTCGTCCTGGTGGACGCGGCCACCCAGGCAGCGGCCCTCAACCCTTGATCGGCGGCGGCGTGTGGTCCCTTGCCGGGCGCGGGGGACCAGACGCCGCCCCCCGCCGTCCGCATGGGCAAGCGGCCTGCGAGCGCAAGCCGCGCTCAAGCCGGGCTTCACTCGACCTGGCCCTGATTCTCTTCACCTGCAAGATCGTCCAATCGTGCCAACAGATCCAGTAGCAGCTGCTCGAAGTCGGGGAAGAGGAACGGCTCGATGCGGGCTAGGTGCTCCTCCAACGACTTGGGCGGGGTCCGGAAATCCGGCACCTCGCGCTCGATGGTGGACTCGCTTACCAGCCTGGCTGCCACCAGTTGCGACTCTGGGAAGGCGTAAACGTACTGGCCCAGGTCCCCCTCCGCCCGGTAGGCCAGGCGGCCGCCCGTCTGCCAGTTGAACGGCGTGATGCCGGCCGGTACGCGTGAGCGCCACTCGGCGCCCAAGGCCTTGTTGAGCCTCATGACGAAGTAGTTGGGTGAGCGGTGCTCGCCCTGCAGCTCCGCGAACGTGCTCAGCACCTCGGGTGGAGCTCCGCCGCGTTCCAGCGCGGTGAGGTGCTCGTCCGTCACCTGGATGCGTGTGTCGAAGAAGTGCCACCACATGAGGGCGCTCTCGTAACCCGCTTCGACCGTTGCGTCCATGGCGTCGAACCAGGTTTCGTCTATCAGCTGGGCACCGTTCCAGACACCCCGGTTCAGGAGGAGCTCGCCCAGCCGCACCAGGTCCTGAGCGTGGAGGGCGAGGCCCGACATGGCGTGCGGGTTGCCCGCGGCGTCGCGCAGCCAGGGCGCGTCCGTTATGCCTAGTGGCCCCAGCAGTTCCTCCCGCGCGAAGTCGTCCAGCTTGCGCCCGTCGGCCCTCTCCACGACCCCGGCCAGCAAGTTCACGGCCTTGTTGTTGTAGGCGAAGGTCGTGCCGGGCTCGTTTTCGAGTTCGGCGCACAGCGCCAGTTGGACGAAGTCGGGGCTCGGGTAGATCTCCTCCACGGTGATGGGCACGTTCTGCAGGCCGGAGGTGTGCTCCATAAGCATGCGCACCGTGATCAGCTTCTTGCGGCCCTGACGCCATTCCGGGAAGAAGGTGTGCACGGGCTCGTCCACCGACGCCAGCTTGCCGAGGGTGACCAACCGGCCGATCACGAGCCCGACCACGCTCTTGGTAACCGACATGGTTTGGATGGGCTGGCTGGGCTCGGTGGCCTGGCCGAACGTCCAGCTGCGGGTAGTTCCGCGCCACGAGATGGCCAGGGCGTCCGTCCGCGTTTCCCTGGCGCGTTCCAACAGTTCGTCCAGCAGTTCGTCCATCAGTTCGTTCAACCGTGCGTCCAACAGTTCGTCCTGTCGCGAACCCGCTTGTAGAGGTAACTCCATGGGTAGCTGGAACTGTACCAACTGGCCGGTCTGTTATAACGGCCGTTCGGCAACGACACCCTTCCGGGTACGACAACAGGTTCAGCGAGGGGACGACCCAAGCGGTAAGGAGACACCCATGATCGGAGAGCACCATCTCAAGGGAGGGCCTACGAGCGTACTCGTGGCCCGCAGATCAGTACGCACTCTGGTGGCGCCGGTAACCGCACTCCTGCTGCTTCTCCTGGGCCACTTCGCGCTGGCGCAGCAAGGCGAGGCCACCCTGGAGCGCGGACGGGCGTACACCCAGCAGTTCTACGCCGGGGAGCTGGAGCAGCTGTTCGCTCGCTTCAGCGCCGAGTTCGCCGACGTGATCGGCGGGGAGGCCGGCCTGCGCGCTTTCCGGGACGGCTTCCTGGCGGACGTCGGCCAAGAGGTGGAGGTCCTCGCGGAGGAAGTGCTGCCGCACCCGGGGGCCGAGGTCTACCAGCGCGTAGTGATGTTCGAGCACTTCGGGAGCGCGGTGGCCATCGAGTGGGCGCTGGACCCGGAAGGCACCGTGCTAGGCATGTTCATCGGCCCCGCGGCCGAGCCGGAGGCGGCGCCCTCCGCCTACCTCGACTACGAGACGAAGACCGAACTCAGGCTGCCGTTCCAGGGCGAGTGGCTGGTCGGCTGGGGCGGCCGCAGCACCGAAGAGAACTACCACGCAGCCTACCCCGACCAGCGCTTCGCCTACGACTTCCTGGTCGTAAGGGAGGGCTCGAGCCACGAGCCGGGGGCTACAGGCAACGAGGGCTACTACTGCTTCGGGCAGCCGATCCTGGCGCCGGGCGCCGGCACGGTGGTGGCCGCGGTGGACGGGGAGCCCGACCGCACGCCGGGTGAGGTCGTAGCCGAGCGTCCGCTGGGCAATCACGTGATCCTCGATCACGAGAACGGCGAGTACTCCTTCCTGGCCCACCTGCGGCAAGGGTCCGTGATGGTCGAGCCAGGCCAGCGGGTGGAGGCCGGCGAGCAGCTCGGTGAGTGCGGCAACAGCGGACACAGCACCGAGCCGCACCTGCACTACCACCTGCAGACCACCCCCGACTTCGGCGCGGGCGAGGGCCTGCCCCCGCAGTTCACGGGCTACTCAGCCGATGGCGAGCCTGTGGAGCGCGGTGAGCCCGTTAGGGGTCAGCTGGTACGTTCTGCTGACTAGCGCACCCGCAATCAGGAACCTTTGAGGTCGCGGCCGCTTGCCTGCAGGGCCTCCCGCAGGAGGCGGACCGCTCTAGGACCGACCCCGTGGAGTTCCAGCAGCTCGCTTTCGGTGCGCTCCGCTACCTGGGCCAGGCTGGAGATGCCCGCCATCAGAAGCGCCCGGGTTGCGGGCTTGCCTATCCCAGCGGGTATGGCATCTTTTCCGTCCGGAACTTGTCCGCCTACCGCCGCCCGCGCGGACGCCGCCAGCGGCTCCGGCGCAACGGCCAGCCACGATTTGAAGACGAGGTCGTTGAGCTGCATGCCGTTCACGTCCGCCAGGGGGATGGCTACCCCTTCCGGCGTCCCGTCAGGCGCGAAGGTTTCGGGAACAGTGCGCCCTCCTAGCGAACGCCTCACCGTCTCGGCCCCGAGCTGCAAGCGCACCAGCCCATCCTCGGTCAGCTCGGCGAACCGGCGTCCTTCCACACTGAACGCGGGAAGAGCCTTGGATCCGTCCTCCACGGCGCCCGGTAGCCCTGAAGCCGTCTTGCGAAGCTGCGCCTTCGTCGTCACGAGGTGACCTCCTAGTGGCTCGCACGTGGCGGCCATCCGTTGGGGCGAGTAGGAACCAGCTTACCGAGACTTGGTCTGAGGGGGGCCCGGTGATCCTGCAGGCCGCCCTGCCCTGAGGGTGCCCGCGGCGCCTGACGGGGCCGGTTCCCCGCGCTGCATCACGGCCTCCTCGCCCGCCGGGGGCTAGACTCATAAATGTCCATCTCACGTAAAGCACAGGAACTGAAGCAGCTCCACGAGGCGCCGGAGATCCTCCAAGTCGTCAACGTCTGGGACGCCATCACCACCAAGGTGGTCTCCAGCCTGGATCACACCAAGGCCATCGCCACGGCGGGTCACTCCATCGCCGCGGCGCACGGCTTCAAGGACGGCGAGATCCCGCTGGACCTGGCGCTGGCCGCGGTGGAGCGCATAGTGGGCGCCACGGAGCTGCCCGTCACCGCCGACCTGGACGCCGGCTTCGGCGACCCCGCGGAGACCGTGCGGCGGGCCATGGCCGTGGGCGTAGTGGGCGCCAACATCGAGGACAGGCTAAGGCCCACGGCGGAGTTCGCGCGGGACGTGGAGAAGATGATGCAAGCGGGGGAGGCCGAGGGCGTGGCGTTCCAGTTGAACGCGCGCACGGACGCGGTCGTGCGGGGCGGCGACCGGCCCCTGGCCGAGAGCCTGAAGGACGCCGTGGAGCGCGGCAGGGCGTACCTGGAGGCCGGAGCGAGCCTGGTCTTCGTGCCCGGCAAGCTCGACCGTCAGGCCACCGAGCAGCTGGTGGAGGGACTGGGGCGCGGCAAGCTGAGCGTCATAGGGGTGCCCGGTGCGCTCGGCGCCAGGGAGTACGAGGAGCTGGGCGTGGCCCGCATCTCCTACGGGCCATGGACCCAGAACTACGCCCTGACCGCCTACCTCGAGCTGGCCGAACGGCTGTACGAGGGCGGCACCGTGCCGGAGTCCACCAAGAAACTCAACTGAGGGAGACCGGCCGGAGGCCGAGTTCAGCCGCGGGCGAGCGGCTACTGACCGGTGACCTGCCCAGCCTCCAGCCGCCTGAGCACGCGGTGGGCCAGCAGCGCGCCCGGCACCAGCGGCATGATGCTCCACCACATGGCGGCCTGCATGCCGATGGACTCCTGCAGTGCACCCACGGCCAGGTACAGCACGCCGGCCGTGCCCCAGGTGAGGCCCATCATCATGCCCGACGCCGTGGCAACCGCATGGGGGGCGGCGTCCTGCGCGGTGACCACCATGATGGGCAGGCCGCCGTTTGCGAGCATGCCCGCCGCCACCACGGCCGCGAAGTAGAGGAACGAGCCGGGCTGGCTGAGTAGCAGCCCCGCCAGCGGCACGAGCGCCAGCAGCATGGTGCCCGTTACCAGCACCTGACGGCTGATGCGCGACTCCACCATGCCCGCCAGGATGCCGCCCACCGCACCGGAAGCGGTGAAGACGGTGATGGTCCAGAACACCACGGGGTCGGTGGGCGAGAGGCCCTTGGCGCTGACCAGCCACAGCGGCGCGCCGTTGACGATGGCCGTCCAGGACATGGAGCGCAGGATGCCCGCCAGGCAGAGCTGCCCCACCGGCCCCTTGAACAGCTCGATATCGAACACGCGTGCGCCCTGCCCGCGGCTGACGCGGGGCTGCGGGGGCAGCAGCAGGTAGATGGCCACTCCCAGGAGCACGCCGGGGATCATCAGGAGCGGGGAGTACGCCAACCAGTCGTTGATGAGCAGCACGCCGATGACGAGCGGGCCGAACGCCATGCCGACCGTGCCGCCCGCGCTGAAGATGCCCAGAGCGAGGCCGCCCTTGCGCTTGGCCACCTGGCGCGCGATGGCCGTGCCCGCAGGGTGGAAGGCGGCGGACCCGAGCCCGCCGATCAGCAGCAGCGGAACGAGCAGCAGCGGTGAGGGCATCACCGGGATGAGGCTGAGCAGCACGGAAGAGGTGATCACACCGCCTGCCGCCACCAGGCGCCTACCGAGGCGGTCCGCCACCGCACCGAACAGGGGCTGCACCACGGACGAGCTGAGCGAGAGGCTGGCTACGAACAGCGCCAGCACGGTCTCCGTGAGGCCGAAGCGCAGCTGCAGGGTGGGCAGTAGCGCGGCGAGCGTGCCGCTGAACAGGTCGTTGAAGAAGTGAGCAGCGAACAGCAGGCCCGCCACCGCCGTGCCACCGAGGAGGATAGGCCGTCTGCGCCTGGCGGTCGTTACGGTCTCGGGGACGGCCGTGGTGTCGGTGGAGGAGGCGGGCATCGAGCTAAGAGCCTACCGCAGCCCCGCCAGGGGCGCCTGTTCAGCGGCGCAGTGCACCTACCTCCCGCTCAGTAGGCTGTCAGGCTAGCCGGCGCCCCAGTGTACGATGTGGCCTTCAGGCTAAGCAGCGGTCGCCCAACCCCCACGGCCGACCTCTAGCTGCTTGCCGGCCCCTGGGAGGCACACCGTGAAGACCGCTTTCGTACGTCGGTTCCTCGTTACCCTCGCCCTCATCTCGCTTCTGGGAGGCGCGGCGCTAGCTCAGGTGGAGCCGCTCGACCCGCCCGAGCGCGTCAGCGTGGCGTACGTGCCCATCATGAAGTTCGCGCCGCTCTACGTGGCCGCCGAGCGCGGACTCTTCGAGGCTCTGGGCCTGGACGTGGAGATCAACCGCGTGGCATCGGGCACGGAGGCCATCGCCTTCCTCACCGAGGGGCAGATAGACGTGGGCGGCATCGCCATCGTGACGTCGCTGTGGAACGGCTGGAACCAGGGGCTGGACATCCGCGTCATCGCGCCGGGCGGGCTCGAGCCGTTCGAGAACAGCCCCACCAAGCTGATGGTGCGCACCGACCTGTTCGAATCGGGCGCCGTCACCAGCATCGAGGACCTGCAGGGCCGCACCGTGTCCGTGGCCGGTGGGCCCGGTAGCGGGGGAGAGTACCTGGCCGCCAAGGCGCTTGAGCGCGCCGGCCTCACCATCCGCGACGTCAACCTGATCAACGTGGCCAACCCCGACATGCCGGCCAGCTTCGAGGGCGGCGCCATCGACGCCGGCATCCTCGGCTCGCCGTACGCGCAGCAGGTGGAGGAGGCGGGCTTCGCCGTCGAACTCGCCGGCGACCTCACGCCCGGCGCCATGACGGTTGCCTTCGTGGGCTCCAACAACTTCGTCACCAACCGGCCCGAGGTGGCCAAGCGCTTCGCCCTGGCGCTCATGCAGGCCGCGCGCCTCATGCAGGGCGAGGACTTCCTGGACGAGGCCAACGTGGACGCCTACCTCACCTACGTGAGTTCCACCCCCGAGGCGGTGGCGGGCGACGCGCTGCTCGTGTTCGACCCCAACCAGCAGGTCCCCGTGCAGGACCTGGCGGACGTGGAGCGCACCCACCGCGAGAACGGCCGCACGGAGTACACCGAGGAGCTCGACCTCACCAACGTCGTCAACACCGAGTTCACCGAGTGGGCGCTTGAGATACTGGGCCCGTACGAGGAGTAGTTGAAGGAAGCCAAGCCGAAGATCAGAGCCAGGGCCGTCTCGAAGTACTTCGAGACGGCCCAAGGCAGGGGCGTGGCCCTGCAGGACTTCGACCTGGAGGTCCGCGAGGGCGAGTTCGTCTGCATAGTCGGTCCGTCCGGCTGCGGCAAGTCGACCTTCCTGCGCATCCTCGCCGGGCTCACTCCTCTGAGCGAGGGTAGCCTCGCCATCGAGCCCGGTGCGCCCGGCAAGCCGCTCAACAGCGTGGTGTTCCAGGAGTACGCCATCTTCCCCTGGAAGACCGTGCTGGACAACGTGGCCTTCGGGCTGCAGATGCGCGGCCAGGGCAAGAAGCAGCGCTACGAGGTGGCGCGGCAGTGGCTGGCGCGCGTGGGCCTCACCAAGTTCGAGGCGTACTACCCGGCGCAGCTCTCGGGCGGCATGAAGCAGCGGGTGGCCATAGCGCGTGCTCTGGCCAACGACCCTGAGGTCCTGCTGATGGACGAGCCCCTGGGCGCTCTCGACGCCCAGACCAAGACCGTGCTGCAGGGCGAGCTGATGCGCATCTGGGAGGAGCATCGCAAGACGGTGGTCTACGTGACGCACTCGATAGACGAGGCCGTGCTGCTGGCGGACCGCGTGGTGATCATGACCGCGCACCCCGGCACCAACAAGACGGAGTT
>CAZPWN010000091.1:0-8498 GCA_964590475.1 uncultured bacterium
CCGAGCGTGACCTTGACGGCGTTGGCGACTTGGTTGACGCCGCGCTCTAGTGCGCGACGCGCTTCTTCCTTGAAGATCAGGTCTTTTGCCATGTTCTCTCCGGTTCTATGGTGATGTTTAGCGGTTCGGGATGGTTCTGGTTACTCGAGGGCCGTTTACTCGAGGATGGCGTGGATGTCGCGCTGGCTCAGGATCATGAGTTCCTGGCCGCCCAGCTCCACCTCGGTGCCGCCGTACTTGGCGAAGAGTACGGTGTCGCCGACGTTGACTTCGATCGGCTCGCGGTTGCCGTTGTCGAGCAGCTTGCCGCTACCGACGGCGATGACCTTGCCGCGCTGGCTCTTCTCCTTGGCGGTGTCGGGTAGGACGAGTCCGCTGGCGGTGGTCTGCGGCTCGTCGATGACTTCCACCACGACTTTGTCGCCTAGGGGCCTGAGGCTCTGCTTGGTTTCTGCCATGAAATCCTCCGTGAACTGTGGTCTGGGCTTGCTTAGCAGTCTCGCCTTGCGAGTGCTAACACGCCCCACATGTTAGCTATCCCCTCGAGCCCCTGTCAAGCGTGGGCAAATCAAGGAGCTTTAGTCTGACGGACTCAACTAGTCTGATTATCTTGGGTTGACCTCGCGGGCTGGCGAACGCGGGCCGTCGGCTGCCGCCGCGGCCGTTCAGCCCCGCCGCAGGCCCAGGATGAACCCCGGCACGAACGCCGCCGCGAACGGGATGTTGTAGGTGAGCAGCGCCAGCAGGCCCTGCCAGGTCCGCTCCAGCGAGTCGGCCCGGAGGAGGGGATCCACGCTCTCCTGCACCATGATCCAGTTGACGCTCACGAAGCCCGTCCACGCCAGGAGCTGGATGACGATGAAGAGAAGCCCCAGCGCCAGGGCGACGAACTTGCCGACCTTCTTCACCGCGTAGCCCGCCACGAACCCCGCGACGGCGCCGAACGCTATCTGCTCGACCCAGGGAAGCACGGAACGGAGTTCGGGCCAGTTCACCGGGAAGAGCGTAGCACGCAGGAGTTCTCATTACCCTCTCGTGCCCTGGGGTAAGATTGCAGGCGTGACCGAAGCAAGCAGGGTCCGCCTATCCAACGAAGTACGCGACGCCCTAGATAGGGGCGCCGCAGTGGTCGCCCTCGAGTCGACCATCGTCACCCACGGCCTCCCGCGGCCCCGCAACCTCGAGCTCGCACAGCGGCTCGAGAGCGTAGTGCGCGAGGAGGGCGGCGTGCCTGCCACCGTGGGCGTGGTGGGGGGCGACCTGGTGGTCGGGCTCTCGGCCGAGGAGCTGGAGCGCCTGGCCTCGGGCGGAGCCGACAAGGCTTCGATCTGGAACCTGGGCGCGCTCGTCGCCAAGGGTGCCGACGCGGGAACCACCGTGGCCACCACGCTCCTGGCCGCCCACGAAGCCGGCATCTCCGTCTTCGCCACCGGCGGTATCGGCGGCGTGCACGACGCCCGCTTCGACGAGTCCGCGGACCTGCCGGCCCTGGCCCGCTACTCCGTGCTCACCGTATGCGCCGGCCCCAAGAGCATCCTGGACGCCGAGGCCACCGTGGAGCGCCTGGAGACGCTGGGCGTCTCGCTGGTGGGCTACGGCAGCGACAACTTGGCGGGCTTCCTGGTCGAGCACACCGACATCAAGCTGCCCGTACGAGTTGATAGCCCCAAGGAGGCGGCCGCGGTGCTCGCCGCCAACCGCGACCTTGGTCTGCTGCAGGGAGTGCTGCTCAGCAACCCCGTCAGCCAAGGCCTCAGCCAGTCCGAATTCGACGAACTCCTCGCCCGCGCCAACGAGCAGGCCACGGCGGCGGGCGTACGTGGCCGCGACGCCACCCCGTTCATGCTGGCCTCCCTCGCCGAGCTGTCCGAAGGGCGCACGGTGGAGGTGAACCTCAGGTTGGTAGAAGAGAACACACGTCTAGCCACCGCGGTGGCCCTGGCCATCGCTGCCATGGGCGGAACGACCCGCCGCCGGCTCTCATGAGCAGCGGCCGCATCACCGAAGGCGGACTGCAGGGCGGAACCGACGGCTCGGAACTCGGGCGCCTGCTGAAGGAGGCCCGCGCCGAGCGCGGCCTCGAGCTATCCGACATCGCCGAACTCACGCACGTGAGGCAGGATTACCTGAGGGCGCTGGAGGAGGGCCGTTACGGCGACCTGCCGGAGGACGTCTACAGCCGCAACTTCGTGAGGCTCTACGCCCAGGCGGTCGGCGTGCCCACCTCCCAGGCGCTGGACATCTACCAGTCCGAGCGCCAGCGCGCCGGCGGGCTCTCCACCATCGAGGAGCGCCTCGAGAAGGAGCGGCGCGGCGAGCCGCCTCCCCCACCCTCCCGCAGGCGCCAGGACGCCCCCCGGGGGCCCCGGGTCGGTCCCGCGGTCCTAACCCTCGTGCTCGTCTTCGGCCTGGTGGGCCTGGCGGTCTGGGGCTACAACAGCCTCTTCTTCCGCGGCTCCAGCACGCCCAACACCTTGGAGGGCAACTCCAGCGGTCAGCTGCTGCCGGCCCCCGAGCAGTCCACCCCGGCCGAGACCCCCACCGAGACGACCACCCCCACGTCGCCCGTAGGCGTGACTCCAAGCCCCAGCGCGGGCACCGTGCTCATAGACGTGAGCAGCAACCCGCCGGGGGCGCGCGTCACCATCGACGGCTTCCAGTTGCCCGGCGTCACGCCCATCCGCTCCGCCCCGGTCACCGCGCGCAGCGGCAGGGTCATGCGCGTCATGCTCGAGGGCTACGAGCCGTGGGAGGAGACGCTCGACCTGAGCGAGCCGCGCGCGGTGGAGGTCAACCTCACCCAGGCCACAACAGCGGGCGAGGACAGCCCCGACACCCCCGCCGTGGCGCAGGGGCAGCTCGCTCTCAACGTCACGGCGCCCAGTTGGCTCGAGGTCTACCGGGGCGGCGCCCGCAACCAGGGGGAGCGCCTCGTCTACACCACCGCTCAGCCCGGGGCCTCCTACACCTTCGACCTGCCGGTCTACGTCTACGTAGGTAACGCAGCGGGTGTCGAGGTGACGGTGGGCGACGCGCCCGCCTTCGTGATGGGGTCCTCCGGCGCGATCGTCGGGCGCGCCTTCGAGTGATCCACCGAGCCGCCGGCCTGCTGCTGGCGCTGGTTCTGGCTCTGGTTCTGGCCAGCGCCACGGCGCAGTCGTACGAGTGGCGCGACGTGGTTCAGGACGTGGAGATCCGCTCGGACGGCAGCGTCATCGTCGACGACACGCGGACCCTCTGGACGGACGAGGACTTCGGCGAGGCGTTCATCTGCCTCCAATTGACGGACGATCAGACCATCACCTTGCTAGATGGCTCAGGCGCCCTGGGCAGCGGGCCCGCCGCACGGGCGTTCACGCAGTCCTGCGCCGGCGGCACGGAGCTCGTGGTCCGGAACGAGCGCCGGGTCTCCGAGCGGCGCGTGCGCTTCGTCTACCGCCTCGAGGGCGCCACCGACTACTACAGCGACGTGGTGCAGTGGTATTGGAAGATCCTGGAGGGTGAGCACCCGCCGGTGCACGGCTACCGCCTTACGGTCGACGTCCCCGGCGGCATGACCGAGCCGTACGACGCGTACGT
Organism: uncultured bacterium; assembly: GCA_964590475.1. Classification (GTDB taxonomy): domain Bacteria; phylum Deinococcota; class Deinococci; order Deinococcales; family Trueperaceae; genus JAAYYF01. The sequence continues at coordinate 3,580 of CAZPWN010000091.1, forward strand.
GCACCGCTTCGGCAACCTCGAGGAGCCGACGGTGGAGCTCAGCGAGGACCGCAGCAGGCTGACGGTGCAGTTCGACCGCGTCCCGGGCGACGACGCGGTCGAGATCCGCTACCTCATGGATCCGGCCCTGTTCGAGCAGCGCGGCACGCAGCCGGGCTTCGAGGATCTCCTGATCGACGAGCACGAGGTGCAGAACCTCGAGCACTCGTTGATGACCCGCAGGCGGCCCGAGTGGGCTCTGCTGCCACTGCTGCTCATGGGTGTGGTGGGGGTCGGCATCACCAGCCAGTACCGCCGCGTGGGCCGCGAGCCGGACGTGCAGGTCATGAAGTACCCGTTCGAACCACCCGCCGACCTGCCGCCCGCCGCGGTGGCCCACTTCCAGGATCAGGGCTTCAACGCCGGGCGTACGGGCCCCGCCTTCCACGCCACCATCATGGACCTCATGCGCCGCGGCTACGGCGAGTTCGTGCCCCGCGGCCGCGACAAGGTGGACATGAAGCTGAACCTGAACGAGCCTACGGCGGCCCTGTTGCCCTTCGAGCTCGAGGTGCTGCGCTACCTGCAGCGCGCCGCCTCGGACGACGGCCTCCTGACCCACGAGCGGCTCAAGACGTACTCGCAGACGAACGCCTCCAAGTTCATGGTCCCCTGGGGCCACAAGGTACGCCGCTGGCTCGAGCGCCAGCGGGGCGGCGAGCTCACCACCGCCGAGAGCCGCGGGGTGGCGAAGCGCTGGGCCGGCTACGCGGCGCTTGCCGCGGTGATACCCGGCGTGGGCGCCTTCTTCCTGGAGAGGGGCGCCATGGGCATGATGATCGCCGGCGCGGGCGCGCTCTTGGTCATGGCGCTGGTGGCGCTCGTGTCACTGCCCTCCTGGCGTCCGGAGATCGCGCAGGAGGTGGCGGAGTGGAACGGCTTCAAGCGCACCCTCACCGACTTCACGCGCATGAAGGACGCTCCCCTGGACTTCTTCCAGCTGTGGGACGTGTACTACGCCTACGCCGCTGCCCTGGGGGTGGCCGAGAAGTACCTCCGCACCCTGGAGAAGGCTGCGCCCGTGGCGGGGGTGGACGAGTCCAGCATGGTGCGCTCCGCCACGTGGCTGGGGGCCACCAACGCGTCGAGCCTCACCTCGTTCTCCGGCCTATCCAGGTCGATCAACTCTCTCAGCAGCTCGCTCAGCTCCGCCTCGGGCTCGGCTTCCTCCGGCGGCTCCTCGGCGGGCGGCGGTGGTGGGGGCGGCGGCGGCAGCTCGGGCGGTCGTTGAGGTAAGCCTCGGCGTTCCCTCTCAGTCCGGTATTCGGTTCGAACCGATGACCTCGCGGTAGAAGTCGTAGGAAGCCTTGGGCGTGCGCCGCAGCGTGCGCCTATCGAGCTGCACGAGCCCGAACCGCTTCGACAAGCCGTCCGCCCATTCGAAGTTGTCCACCAGCGTCCAGGCGAAGTAGCCGCGCACGTCGCAGCCAGCGGCCATGGCCTCCTGCACGGCCGCCAGGTAGCGCCTCAGGTAGTCGACGCGGCGGGGGTCCGCCACGCGCCCGTCAGCCGGTGCCGGATCGTCGAACGCAGCCCCGTTCTCCGTCACGACCACGGGCGGGTTGCCGTAGCGCTCCTTCACCTGGGTCAGCTGCCGCGTGAACGCCTCCGGCACCACGGGCCAACCCATGGCCGTGGTCTCCTCACCGGGCGCCGCGCCCACCACCTCCAGGCCTATGGGTCCATCACCCGCCGCCACGCGCTGGACGGTGTAGTGGTTCACGCCCAGGACGTCGATGGGCTGTTTCAGCACCTCCAGGTCGCCGCTGCGCATGAACGCCTCGAGCATGGGCGCCAGCAGCGGCGGGTACTCACCCAGCAACAGCGGGTCGAGGCTCGCACGGTTGTAGGCTTCGTCGGCCAGCCCCGCGGCGGCCTGGTCGTCCTCGCTCTCGGAGGCGGGCTCGATGGGCTGGAGGTTGACGACCGTGCCGAGCTGCCAGGAGCCGAGCTCCCTCAAGCGCGCTAGCCCCTCGCCCACGGCGAGGTTCTGATGGTGCACGGCCGCCAGGTAGTTGGAGATGCCCGTGAGGCCCGGCGCGTGCATGCCCGCCAGGTGGCCCAGGAGCGCGTGCACGTTGGGCTCGTTCAGCATGAGGAAGGTCGGCACCCGGTCGCCGTAGCGCTCCGCCACGGCCTGCGCGTAGTCCGCGAACCGGTAGGCGGTATCGCGCTCCGTCCAGCCGCCCCGCTCCTGCAACGCCTGCGGCAGATCCCAGTGGTAGAGGCAGACCCAGGGCGCCACCTCCGCTGCCACCAAGCGGTCGAGCAGGCGGTCGTAGAAGTCGGCTCCGGCCGGGTTCAGCTTGCCCCGGCCGTCAGGCATGAGCCGTGGCCAGGAGACGGAGAAGCGGTAGGCGTCGACCCCGAGGCCCTGGAGGAGCTCCACGTCCTCCGCGAAGCGGTTGTAATGATCGGTGGCAACGTCACCCGTGGTGCCGTCAGTGACGTTGCCGGGCTGGTGGGTGAAGCGGTCCCAGATGGACTCGCCCTTGCCGCCTGCCCCGGGCGCGCCCTCGATCTGGTAGGCGGAGGTGGAAACGCCCCATAGGAACTCGTTCGGGAAGTCGGTCATCTCGCGTCTCCTGATGAGGCTCCTGCCGCGGCCCCGGGCACCGTGCCGGCGCGGCTCCAGCTGCAGCCTTGGGTTCGAGCATCAACTTACCTTGCGCTCTGCGCCAGCGGCGTGAGCGTAGCGCAAGGCTCCGCTTTGACGCGGGGGTAGTCGGCGGGCGAAGCTTGGTCAAGCATGGATGATCCCCAGAGCCCCGCAGTCAGCACTCCCCCATCGCCCCAGCCCACTCGAGGAGCGGTACCGGCCGCGGGCCGCACCGCGAGCCTCGGCGCACTGCTCGTGGCCCTAGGCGTGGCCCTGGGGGCGTTCGGGGCGCACTCCCTCACCGAGCTGGTGACGCCCGCCCGGCTCGAGACGTTCCAGACCGGGGTGCGCTACCAGATCTACTCCGGCCTCGGCCTGCTCCTGCTCGGCGTCCTCGCCATGTTGGGCCGGGGTGCACCCCGCGCGGCGCAGATCGTGCTGGTGGGTACGGTGATCTTCTGCGGCAGCCTCTACCTGCTGGTGGCGGGCGCGCCGAGCTTCTTCGGCGCGGTGGCCCCCGTCGGCGGGGCCCTCATGATCGGCGGCTGGCTGCTGGCCGCGTGGAGACTATGGCGCAGCTGACCCCCAGGGCGCCGGCCCGCAGGCTGGCCCTAACCTCCCGCACGTCGGCAGAGTCGGAGGCTCCATGAAACCGGCCGCCGTGACCGCGGACCCGCCCGCAACGCAGGCTGCCCCGTCCCCGCGCCGGGTGTGGCTCGTACTGAGCGTCGCGCTTCTAGCCGTCAGCCTGGCCGCCATCTACATCCGCCTCGCGGACGCGCCGGGCGTGGTGGTGGCGCTCTACCGCATGGCCATCGCCGCGCTGGTCATGCTGCCCGTGACCGTGCGGGGCCTGAGACGCACGCCCCTCTCCGGGCGCACCGCGTGGCTCACGGTGGCGGCCGGCGCGCTGCTGGCGCTGCACTTCGCGGCGTGGATCTCCTCGCTCTCCTTCACCACGGTGGCGGCCAGCGTTTCACTGGCGTCCACCTCCCCCCTCTGGATGGCCCTGATGGCGTGGGTGTTCCTCGGTGCGGCTCCGACCCTCGGTGTGCTGTTCGGCGTGCTGCTGGCCGTGGGCGGCGCGGCCACCATCGGTTTCGGCGACCTGGCCGGCGGCTCCGAGCCCCTGCTGGGCGACGCCCTGGCGCTGCTGGGCGCCGTCGCGGGAGCCGGCTACATCCTGCTGGGCCGGACCGTCCAGCGGCGCGGCGTGGGTCTCGACGCCTACGCCGGCAGCGCCTACGCGGTAGCGGCCGTGCTGCTGCTGCCGCTACCGGCGCTCTTCGGCCAGGATTACCTGGGCTATCCGCTCTCCACCTACGCCTGGGTGGCGCTCCTCGCCCTGATGCCGCAGCTCATAGGGCACACGGGCATCAACTACGCCGCCAAGCACCTGGACCCCACCGTGGTGGCCACCACACTGCTGCTGGAGCCGCTGGGTTCGGGCCTGCTCGCGCTGCTCGTCTTCGGGGAGGTGCCGTCGCTCCTCACGCTGGTTGGCGCGGCGCTACTGCTGACGGGCGTCCTGATCACGCTCAGGTCCTCGCGTGATGGCCCCGGCCGGGCGGCGCGCCGTGGTCCAGGAGGGAGCCGCGGGCGGGCGGGGCCGGAACCTGCGTCCCCCACGAACACGCCGAACGGTCCGGGCGGCTAGGCCCGGGTATGACGGGGCCGAGCGTCGCCCGACTCCGTGCAAAAATGCACTAAGTCTGCTAGGATTGTATACGTGCATGTGTATGGCGGAGCCCCCAGTAAGCCCACCAGAACACAAGCGGTAATCCCCAAAACAGCGAACTCGTCCAGCAGCTGAGGCGTGCACCTGCGCTGCGCCATCGCCAGGGCGCCTCGGATTGAAGGGAGCGTATAGCATTGAAGGATTCGGGTAAGACATTCAAATCGGGCGACCGCGTGGTCCTACCACCATACGGCGTGGGCCTCGTCGCAGGTACGACGATGCGCACAGTGGCTGGCACCAACCAGCAGTACTACCAGGTGGACTTCCCCAACGGGACCTCACGCGCGTACGTACCCGTCAGCGCTCCTCAGGGCACCGGCCTACGTCCCGCGCTCACCAAGGAGGAAGTGCAGAGCGTCCTCGAGCGCCTGCAGAACGGGCGCATCACCCTGCCCAAGCAGTGGGCCGCCCGCCACCGTAAGGTCACGGATCTGCTCACCACCGGCGACCCCTACCAGATCGCCACGCTGGCGTCCGAGCTGCGTCGCTGGGACCTCGAACGGGGCCTCCCCGACCTCGACCGCCAGGCCTACCGCCGCGCCA
>CAZPWN010000092.1:0-6520 GCA_964590475.1 uncultured bacterium
AGCACATCGTCACCGTCGAGGACCCGATCGAGTTCTTCCACCGCCACAAGACCTCGATCGTCAACCAGCGCGAGATCGGCGAGGACACCGCCAACTTCCAGGCGGCGCTTCGCAGCGTGCTGCGGCAGGCGCCCGACGTGATCCTGGTGGGCGAGATGCGCGACTACGAGACGATCGGAGCGGCCGTCACCGCCGCCGAGACCGGCCACCTGGTCATGGGCACGCTGCACACGAACACCGCCAGCGAGGCCATCGACCGCATCATCGACGTCTTCCCCGAGGCGCAGCAGGCCCAGGTGCGCGTGCAGCTGGCGAACAACCTGCAGGCGATCCTCACCCAGCAGCTGCTGCCGAAGGCCAACGGCGACGGGCGCGTGCTGGCGTACGAGTTCCTGATCGCCACGGCCGGCATCCGCAACCTCATCCGCGAGGGCAAGACGCACCAGATCCCCGCGCAGATCCAGATGGGCGGCGCCATAGGCATGCTGACGATGGACGCCTGCCTCGCCGACCTGCACCTGCGCAGGGCCATCAGCTTCGAGACGGGCCTCGAGCGCGCGGTGGACGCCAAGGAGTTCGAGCGCCTCGTCGAGACGGGCGGTATCGAAGGCGCCACCCCGCCGGCCGTCACCACGCGCGGCGCGGGCCCACGGCCCCCCGCGGCGCGCGCCACCCCGCCTTCCATCGGACGGGGCGGCCGCAGCAGCTGAGGGCGCGGCCGACGTACCGGTTGACGCCGCCGGCGTACCCCCATATACTTCGCGCCATGCTCGAGTCGCGCCAGTTGCTGGGAACCGCCCTACTACCTCGCGCGGGTGGCGCGAGCTGACGGTCCTGCGGCGCGACAGCCGCTTCCAGACTCCGAAACTCACGACCCCCGGCCCACCCGCGGCCGGGGGTCTTCTCGTCGTAGCGGGTCGTCAGGAGCCACATGGAACCGAGAAGCCTGTTGGACAAGGTCTGGGAGAGTCACCGGGTACGCGTCCTGCCCGGCGGCCATGACCAGCTCTTCATCGACACCCACCTCATCCACGAGGTGACCAGCCCCCAGGCGTTCGGGATGCTGGGCGAGCTGGGCCTCAACGTGCTGATGCCCGAGCGCACCTTCGCGACCGTCGACCACATCGTTCCCACCGACAGCCGCACCGAGCCGTACGCGGACCCGCTCGCCGACGGGATGATCCGGGCGCTGCGCCGCAACGTGACCGCCCACGGCATCACGTTCTTCGACGTCGGGTCGGGCAGCCAGGGGATCGTGCACCTGGTGGGCCCCGAGCAGGGCATCACCCAGCCCGGCACGACCATCGTCTGCGGCGACAGCCACACGAGCACCCATGGCGCCTTCGGCGCGGTGGCGTTCGGCATCGGCACGAGCCAGGTGCGCGACGTGCTGGCCACGCAGTCGCTGGCAATAGGCAAGCCGAAGCTGCGCCGCGTGGAGGTTAACGGCGAACTGCGGCCCGGCGTCTACGCCAAGGACGTGATCCTCCACGTCATCCGCAAGCTGGGCGTGAAGGGCGGCATCGGCTACGCCTACGAGTACGGCGGCACCCTTATCGAGGCGCTGAGCATGGAAGAGCGCATGACCATCTGCAACATGTCGATCGAGGGCGGCGCCCGCTTCGGTTACGTGAACCCGGACGACACCACCTTCGCCTACCTCCAGGGCCGGCCGTACGCTCCGCAGGGCGCGGCCTGGGACGAGGCCGTCGACCGCTGGCGCTCCCTTGCCAGCGACCCGGGCTGCGCCTACGACGACGTGGCCGTCTTCGACGCCGCAGACGTGCCGCCCACCATCACCTGGGGCCTGAACCCAGGGCAGGCCATCTCGGTGCAGGAGCGCGTGCCCACGCTGCAGGAAACCGACGGCGGCGAGCGCGCGGCCGTGGCCGAGGCGCTGGCGCACATGCAGCTGACGCCGGGCAGCCCCGTCGCGGGTACGCCCATCGACGTGGCGTTCCTGGGCTCGTGCACCAACGCACGCCTCTCCGACTTCGTCGAGGTGGCCCGCGTGCTGGAAGGGCACCGCGTCCACCCGCGCGTCAGGGCCATCGCCGTGCCGGGCTCGCAGCGGGTGAAGGCGGAGTGCGAGCGGCTGGGCATCGACCGTGTCCTGAAGGAGGCGGGCTTCGAGTGGCGCGAGGCCGGCTGCAGCATGTGCCTGGCCATGAACCCAGACCGGCTCGAGGGCTTTGAACTGTGCGCTTCCTCGTCCAACCGCAACTTCAAGGGGCGCCAGGGCTCGCCCACGGGCCGCACCATGCTGATGAGCCCCGTGATGGTGGCCGCGGCGGCCGTCACCGGCTGCGTCACCGATGCGCGCGAGCTGTTCGCTACGGTCCCTCGTCAGGCGCCGGGCCCCGGCGTCGCGGAAGGGGTGGTGGCCTGATGGCGCCCCGCCGCATCGCACAGGTGCGCGGCAGGGCGGTCGCCATCCCGGGTGACGACCTCGACACCGACCGGATAGTCCCAGCGCGGTTCCTCAAGTCGATCACGTTCACCAGCCTGGGCGACGCCCTCTTCCACGACGAGCGCTTCGGCCCCGACGGCGCGCCGAAGGGCCACCCGCTGGACGACCCGGCCCGGAAGGGCGCGCGCGTGATGCTGGGCGGCGTCAACTTCGGCTGCGGCTCGAGCCGCGAGCATGCGCCGCAGGCGATCAGGCGCGCGGGCTTCGACGCCGTGGTCGCCGGCAGCTTCGCCGAGATATTCTTCGGCAACGCCACGGCCATCGGGCTCGTCTGCGCTTCCGTGGCGCCTGCGCCGCTAACCGAGCTTTGCGAGCTCGTGGCGGCCCACCCCGAGACGGAACTGGTCGTCGACGTCGAGCGACTCGAGGTAAGGGCGGCGGGCCGCACCTACCTGGTGGAGGTACGCTCGAGCGCCAGGCAGGCGCTGCTGAGCGGCCGCTGGGACCCGCTGGGCGAGCTGCTCGAAGGCATCCCCGAGGTGCGCGCCGTAGCGGCGCGCCTGGGTCATGTGCCCCGCTAGGCGCGGCGCGAGGAGAAGAGATTGAGCTACCGCATCGCAGTCCTCCCAGGAGACTTCATCGGCCCCGAGGTCGTCGACGCCACCCTGCAGGTGCTGAGGGCGTTGGCACCCCGTCACGACCTGGCCTTCGAGTTCGAGCTGCTGCCGTTCGGCGGCAGCGCCATCCAGAGCCACGGCGAACCGTTGCCGGCCGTGACGCGCGGCGCCGCGGCCGCCTCGGACGCCGTGCTGATGGGCTCGGCGGGCGGCCCGGTGGGCGATCACCCGTGGAACCGCCTGCCGCGCGAGAAGCGCGTCGAGGCCGGCATCCTGGCTTTGAGGCGCCACCTGGGCGTCTACGCCAACCTGCGGCCCGTGAAGGTCTTCCCCGGCCTCGAGCGGCTCTCGCCTCTCCGGGAGGAACGCGCGCGCGGCACGGACCTGCTCATCATCCGCGAGCTGACCGGCGGCATCTACTTCGGCAAGCCGTCGCTGGTCGAGCAGGACAGGGGCGTCAGCACCATGGTCTACGAGCGTCACGAGGTGGAGCGCATCGCGCGGCTCGCGTTCCAGACGGCCCGGCAGCGCCGTGGCGCCGTGACGAACGTCGACAAGGCCAACGTCCTGGACGTCTCGCAGTTCTGGCGCGACGTGCTGGTGGGCGTCCACGAAGCCGAGTTCCCCGACGTGCAGCTGAACCATCTCTACGTCGACAACGCCGCCATGCAGGTCGTGCGCGACCCGCGCGCGTTCGACGTGCTCGTGATGGGCAACCTCTTCGGCGACATCCTCTCGGACCTCGCCGCCGTCGTGCCGGGTTCGCTCGGTCTGCTGCCCTCGGCCAGCCTGGGGGGCGCCGTCGGCCTCTTCGAGCCGGTGCACGGCAGCGCGCCCGACATCGCCGGCCGGGGCGTCGCCAACCCCGTCGGCACTATGCTGTCGGCGGCGTTGATGCTGCGGCATGGCCTGAACGAGCCCGCCGCCGCGGACGCGTTGGAAGCAGCGGTGCAACGGGCGCTGGGCGACGATCCGACGGTCGACCTGGGCGGGAGCCGCGGCACGGCCGCCTTCACGGAGGCGGTGGTCGCGGAGCTGGAGACCGCGGAGCTGCTCAGCGCCGCGCCGAACGCGGCAGGCTGAGGCGCGCGGGCGGGCTCAGCAGCAACGCTGCGCCGGCGCCCGTGAGGATCAACAGCAGCGCCACGGTGGCGTAGGCGTCCAGCGGCCAGTGCCAGGCAAGTGGCGCCGCCGCGCCGCTCATGGTCAGCGAGAGGCGCAGGCTCAGGGCCGTGCCCAGGGCCGCTCCGAGGATGGCGCCCACGCCGGCGGCGATGGCCAGGTTCGACCCCACCACGCCCATCAGCAGACGGCGCCGAGCGCCGAGCGCGCGCAGCAGGCCCAGCTGCGACTGGGCGTGCCACGCGGCCGCGACGCTGCTGGCCAGCAGCCCCAACAGGGCCACCACGACCGCGAGCAGGACCACCGCTTGCGCCCCACGGAAGGCCGCGACTACGTCGGACAGGAGCTCCGAACGGTAGTTCGCCGCCAGGGTCACGTGCAGAGGCACCTTGGCGCGCGCCAGGCCGGTGCTCTCGCTCACGGCTTGTGCGACCGCCGACGCCTCCGCCCCCGGGGTGAGGCGCACCGAGATCGAATCGACCCCGTCGTCGCCCCAAGTCACCACGTACTCGTCCATGCCAACGTAGACCGCTTCGCCGCGCATGACGCTGTCGTCCACGAGCGCGACGACCGTGTACTGACCCTCGCCGGCGTGGGTGCTCAGCGGGATCTGGTCGCCGACGGAGAGCGACAGGCGGGCCGCCAGCGGGACCGACAGCGCCACCTGTCCCGCGCCGCCCAGGAAGGCGGCCGGGGAGCCCCGCAGGTCGGCTGCCTGCACCACCTCGAGGCGCTCGGCGAGGTCGGCGTTGCTGCCGCCCAGCGCTACGACCGTCACGCCGTGCCCGCGCGACGCCACCCGCAGCTGCCGCTCGGTGGTCACCGCCGCGACGCCCGGGATGGCGGCCACGCGCGCGACGGTCGCGCCCGGCAGGGCCAACGGAGCACCGCCGGTGGCCGGTCCGGCAGCCACCCGCAGGTCCCAGGTGACGGCGGAGTCCAGCCAGTTGGAGAGGGAGCGCCTGCTCGACTCGGCCACACCGTGGATGCCCACCAGGCCGGACAGCGTGAGCAGCAAAGCGGCGGCGCTGGTGGCGGCCTGCGTCCTGCGCTGACGGAGCAGCGCACCGGCCAGGTGTACCCAGACGGGCCTGCCGGGCGCCCCTTCCAGCGCGCGTCCGAGGCGACCGAAGAGCTTCGCGAGAAGGAGGGCTGCGAGGAGGGTGACCGCCACCGCCACGAGGAGCCAGGAGGTGGTGGGGCCGAGCACGGCCGAGAGCCCGAGGCGCGGCGCCGCCAGCGAAGCCCCGAAGGGCGTAACCAGCCCTTCGGGCAGGAAGCGCAGCAGAAGGTGCGCGACGGGTCCGGCCAGCGCGAGGCCGGGCACGGCGCCGGCAGCGACGACCGCGCCGACCTCGGCCGTCAGCCACCCGCGCAGATGGCGGCGCGGCACCCCGAGCGCGGCCAGCAGGGCCAGGTCGGAAGTGCGCTCGTCGAGCATGCTGCGGGCGTGCACCACGATCAGGAGGCCGGCGGCGATGGCGGCGAGCATGCCCGCCAGCAGCAGCATCGCGCGCAGGTCGGCGCTGGCGGCCGCGAGTTCCGAGAGCGTGTGGTGCGCCCGCCGCACGTAGCCTTCGTCCCCCACCACGCTCGCGAGGCGCGCTTCGACGCCGGCCGGCGACGCCCCGTCCAGCGCCACGTCCACGCGCGTCACGGTGCGCCTTCCGTCGACGAACATCCGCTGCGCGTGGGGCAGCGCTACGAGCACCGCGCGCTCGGAGGTGCCCGCGTCGCCGTCGGCCGGGTGGTAGACGCCCACCACCCGCAACGTCTCCACCCCCTGCGCGGTCATCAGCTCGACGTCGCTCCCTGGCGCAGCCTCCAGCGCCAGCGCGGCCGCGTACGAGAGGACCGCCACGCCGGTGTCGCCCGCTTCCAGGCTGCGCCCCGAGACGATGGGAAGCGGCCGCACGGCCGCGTCCGCCGGCGGGTCGACCCCGCGGACGTTCACCGCCGCCTGCGCCTCGCCCTTGAAGAGGTAGCTGCGCTCCTCGAACGCGGGTGCCGAAGCGGCCACCCCCGGCACGTCGCTCAGGCGCCTGGCCAGCTCCTCCGGGAAGCCGCGCTCCGCCACGGCCCGCACCTCGAGCTCCGCGCGGCCCAGAACGCCGCGCGTCCATCCCTCGTAGGTGCGCAGCACCGCGTCGTTGGCCAACAGGACGGCTCCCAGCAGCGCCACGCCAGCGGCGACGCCGAGCAGCATGGCAGCGACGCGTCCGCCGCGCCGGCGCCAGTAGCCGAGCGTCAGGAACGAAAGAGCGCGGGCGTGGCGCATCTCAGGCGGCCTCGAGCCGCCCTCCCGTGAGGCGGTAGGCACGGCCCGCGTACGCCGCGGCCCTGACGTCATGGGTGGCCAGCAGGACCGTCA
>CAZPWN010000092.1:6620-8394 GCA_964590475.1 uncultured bacterium
GCGCTCAGCGTGGGGATCAACTGGTTCTGCTGGAAGAGCATGCCGACGGCTTCGAGGCGCAGCCGCGCCACCCGCTGCTCGCTCAGCCTGCCCAGGTCGACGCCGTCCAGGAGCACCTGACCCTGTACCGGCGACTGAAGGCCGCCCGCGAGCTCGAGGATGGTCGTCTTGCCGGCGCCCGACGCTCCGGTGAGCGCCACGAACGAGCCGGGCTCCACTGTCAGGTGGACGTCGTCGAGCACGGTGCGCAGCGCGCCGCGCCGGAGGAAGCCGTGGCTGACGCCCACGAGCTCCAGACGACCGACCTTCGCGGACGACCGCTGCGCCGCGTGGGGCGCGGCCGCGAGGTTCAACTCGCTTCCCGACGCTGGCGCGCCGCCAGCGTCGCCTCGCAATGGTCGAGCCAGCGGAGGTCGGCCTCGCAGTGGAAGAGCGCGGCGTCCAGCAGCAGCAGCTCGACCTCCAGCTCCTTGGGGTCCGCTTTGGACGCCTCCGTGCCGGCCTCCTCGGGGCGGCCGCTGCCGTCCCGCTCGCGCAGGGCGCGCTGCTTGGCGCGGGTCAGCGACCTCAGGTGTTCGGAGTAGGTCTGGCGGTACGCGGCCAGCAACTGGCGGACCTCGGCGGGTGGGTGGTGCGCCATCACGGCCAAGCGCACGAACAGCTCGTCGCGCAGGGGCCGCACCCGGGCATCCGTGTGCGAGAGCCACTCATCCAGCGCCTCGCGCCCACGCTCGGTGACGTCGTAGACCTTGCGGTCGGGGGCGTTGTCGTCGCGCTCGACGGTGAAGCGCACGAGTCCGTCCGCGGCCAGCCGCTCGAGCGACTGGTAGATCTGGCCGTGGTTCAGCTCCCAGACGCCGCCGGTGAGCTGATCGAAGCTGCGCTTCAGCTCGTACCCGTGCTGCGCCTGACGGGCGAGGAGGCCCAGCAGGCCGTACTTTACGGACATAGTGGCGCGAGTCTAGCACGGGGCACGCCCGCTCCTGGAGGCGCGGTTAGAATCGCCGTACGAGGCGCTGCGGCGGGCGCGCCGCACGTCGGCGAAGCCCTTCGGGACCACGCTCCGGCGACGCCCAGTAAGCCCCCATGTCGAGGAGGCAGCGATGCCCAACTTACGCGTGACAGTCTGGAACGAGTACCTTCACGAGCTCGAGAACGAGACCGTGGCCAGCATCTACCCCGATGGCATCCACGCCGCCGTCGCATCGGCGATCGAGGAAGGCGGCAACGCCACCGTGCGCACCGCCACCCTGAGGCAGGATGCCGACCACGGCCTACCGCAGTCCGTGCTCGACGAGACCGACGTGCTGGTCTGGTGGGGTCACAAGGCGCACGGCGACGTGTCCGACGAGGTGGTGACGCGCGTCCAGCAGGCCGTCCTCGGCGGCATGGGCCTGGTCGTCCTGCACTCGGGGCACAACGCCAAGGTGTTCCACCGCCTGATGGGCACGAACTGCTCGCTCAAGTGGCGCGAGGCCGACGAGAAGGAGCGCATCTGGAACATCGCCCCTTCCCACCCGGTCATGCAGGGCGTGCCCGACCACTTCGAGCTGCCGCAGGAGGAGATGTACGGCGAGCGCTTCGACGTCCCGGAGCCCGACGAGCTGCTGGCCATCTCGTGGTTCCAGGGCGGCGAGGTGTTCCGCAGCCTGTGCGTCTGGAAGCGCGGGAACGGCACGGTGGTCTACTTCCGGCCCGGCCACGAGACCTACCCGACCTACCACGACGCGAACGTCCGCACCATCATCGCCAACGCCGCCGCGTACGCCGCGCC
>CAZPWN010000093.1:0-8256 GCA_964590475.1 uncultured bacterium
CTCAGGTGGGCACGCCCGGCTCAGGTGGGCACGGCGGCGCGCACCGTGGTGCCCTCGCCCTCGCGGGAGTCGATGGACAGCTGCCCGCCCCGCGCCTGCACCCGCTCCCGCATCTGCCGCAGGCCCAGGCCGCCCGCGCTCGTCACGCGGTCGCCCACCTGCTCCACATCGAAGCCGGCGCCGTCATCGCGTACCTGCACGAACACCATCCCCTGCTCGTCCGTGCCCAGCCGCACCTCCACCAGTCTGGCCTTGGAGTGCTTGGCCACGTTATGCATGGCCTCCTGGAAGATCCGGAAGAGCACGCCCTCGGACTTGGGCGAGAGCTCACCGACGTCGCCCACCTCCAGCCCCACGCGCACCTCGTTCTGCTGTCCGAAGTCGGCCACGTAGCGCTGCACCGTCTCCACGAAGCCGTAACGCTCGAGGTCCACGGGCCTGAGGGCGAAGATCGAGCGCCGTATCTCCCTGATCGTCTCCCGCACCGTGTCGCGCGCCTGGTCCAGCTCGACCCGGGCCTTGGCGAGGTCCTTCTCCATCAGGCGCGCCACCAGGTCGAGCTTCAGGGCGCTGAAGGCCAGCAGCTGCGCCACCCCGTCGTGGATCTCGCGCGCGATGCGGGTGCGCTCCTCGGTGATGGCCAGCTCCTCGGACTGCAGGTAGGCGGTGGCGTTGCGCACCGCCAGACTGACTTGGTTGGCCAGTAGGCCAAGGTAGGGCGTGGACTCCATGCCGAACCTGTTGGGCTCCGGGTGCACGAGGACCGTGACGCCGAGCAGCTGCGAGTCCGTCATGAGTGGCAGCGCCAGCACCGAGCAGGCCCCCTGCAGGAGCGGCCCGGCGCCCCTCCGCTGCTCCTCGGACAGGGCACCCACCACGGTCGGCTCCCGGCTGGCGGCCACCTCGCCCACGAGCCCCTCCCCCACCCGGTACGCCAGGGGCACGGCGCCCTTGGGAAGACCGACGCTGGCCGTCATCTGCAGGGTGCCTTCCTCGTCCACCAGGAACACGCCGCCCGCCGGTGCCGCCACGCGCTTCATCATCTCGTTCAGCACCGTCACGAGCATGCGCTGCAGGTTGCCCTCCGCGCGGACGGTGCGGTCCACCTCCATGAGCGTCAGCAGGTCGCGCATGCGCGAGCGGGTGGACTCCACCGCGGCCGAGTACTGCCGTGCCAGGATGCCGAACGCCTCACGGCTGCGCTGATCCGGCGGGGAGGCGTAGTAGGCGTGCACGGAGCCCTCGGAAACGCTGCCCCACTCGGTGCCGTGGCTCAGCACCGTGTAGCGCTCACCCGCTTCCGTCAGCACGTGCGCCTCGTTCGTGGCGTCCTCACCGCCCGCCACGCCCGCCACGCTCGCCACGCGGCGGTCGCGCTCGCGGGCGTCGGCCTCCAGCTCGGGCGTAAGGTTCAGGCCGAAGGAGGGCCCAAGCTCGCCGGAGCCCACCACCAAGCCCACGGCGCTGGCGCCCGTGACCTCTACCACGCCCTCGGCTGCCACGCGCATCACGGCCTCCAGGTCGGGCGCCGAGGCGTAGCGGGCGGTGACGTCGTGGATGGCGCCGAGCATCTCGTGGCTGGCCTGCAGCTCGAGGTAGAGGCCCGCCAGCTCGGACTGGGCGCGCTCGCGCAGCCGCACCTCGCTGGCTATCCAGTTGAGCGTCACGTAGGTGGCGATCGGTCCCAGGATGCTGTAGAAGAGCACCGGGGCCCAGGTGCGGTAGGCGCCCTCGCCCACGGGCAGCACCAGGAACTGGAAGATGAGCACCACGCCGACGATGACCAGGGGTAACCAGATCCGCGCCAGGCGGATCTGCTCGTACAGACTGCTCTGCGGCAACATCCCTCCGATTGTAAGGCGCGGGCTTGCTTGGCGTGGTTTGGCGCCAAGGTCCTCGCCAGAGTTGCTCGGCTCGGAGCGTGGTGGGTCCTCCCTCCCGGGGCCCGCCCTCCGCGGATGCCGGTAAGGCCCCAGCCCCCGCGCCGGCCGGCTGACGGTAGACTCCCTGCATGAGCGATGCCAACGAGTCGGCGCAGCGGCCGGCCCTGAGTGATGACGGAACTACCGCGGCGGGCGTGGACGACGCGCCGGCGGAGGCCGGGACCGCGGCCGCAACGCTGACGGCCAGCCCCCGCCCCAGCGCCGAGCAGCTGGTGGCCATGGCGGAGGACCAGCCGGTGGCGGTGGTGGAGCACGGCGGCGTGAGGTTCACGCTCCTGGGCACCGCCCACGTGTCCAAAGCCAGCGCAGCCGTGGTGCACGACATGGCCTCCTCCGGCGCCTTCGACGCCGTGGCCATCGAGCTGGACCAGGGCCGCTTCGCCTCCCTCACGGACAGCCAGAACTGGCAGAAGGTCGACCTCTTCAAGATCATCCGGCAGGGCAAGGCGGCCATGCTGGCCGTGAACCTGGCGCTCTCGGCGTTCCAGCAGCGCCTGGCGGACCAGTTCGGCATCGAGCCAGGCGCGGAGATGCGCGCGGCGATAGACAGCGCCGGCGCCGCTCAGCTGCCCCTCCTGCTGGTGGACCGCGACATCGGCGTGACGCTCAGGCGCGTCTACGGCAACATGGGCTTCTGGAAGCGCATGATGCTGCTCTCCGGCCTCCTGGCCAGCGTCTTCAGCCGCGACGAGATCGAGGAGGAGGAGATCGAGCGCCTCAAGGAGGGCGACATCCTCGAGGCCACCTTCACGGAGTTCGCGGAGAACTCGGAGCAGATGTACCTGCCCCTCATCACGGAGCGCGACCAGTACATGGTCTCCAAGCTGGTGGCTCAGACGGGCGCCGGCACGGCGTCGCCCCGCTACGAGGACGTGTTGGTGGTCATAGGCGCCGGGCACCTGAAGGGCATGCGCGCAGGGCTGGAGGGCACGGGCACGGTGCCGGGCATGCCGGACCCGCCTGAGGGCGAGGACACGGGCCACCGCGCCACCATCGGGCGGCTGGAGAAGTTGCCGCCGCCCGGCAAGTGGGGCAAGATCATCCCCTGGATCATCGTGGCCGTGCTGGTGGCGGGCTTCGTCATCGGCTTCTCCCGTAGCCCCGACATGGGGCTGAGCCTAATAGGCGACTGGGCGCTCATCAGCGCCAGCCTGGCGGGCCTGGGCGCCATCATCGCGCTGGCTCACCCCCTGACCATCCTCACCACCATCGTGGCCTCGCCGTTCACGGCCCTGCATCCGCTCATCGGCATCGGGCCGGTGGCGGCGTTCGTGGAGCTGTGGTTCAGGCGCCCGAGCGTGGGCGATTTCGAGACGCTCAAGGTGGACGTGACCAGCTGGCGAGGCTGGTGGCGCAACCGGGCGGCGCGCGCCCTGCTGGTCTTCGTGCTCACCACGTTGGGCGGCGCCACCGGCACCTGGGTAGCGCTCGGCCGCATCTTCGGGCGTCTGGCGGGCTGAGGCGGGTACCTGCAGCTCCAGGCGAGTTCAGCTTCAGGCAGCCGCCCAGGCAGCCCGCACCAGACCAGCTCGGGCCCGAGTCTCAACCAGCACTCGGGCCCGAAACTCTTATCTGTGCGGTTAGAACGCCTCGGGCGCTCCGTCTATGGCCCACTGCGCGAAGCCGTCCACGAACGTGAAGCGCGAGTCGCTGGTGTCGCTGCTCGCCACGTAGGCCAGGAACTCGGTCACGTCCTCGGGCGTGGCCGCCAGGAACAGCTCGGAGCCGCTCATGCCCTCGTAGCGCCCCGCCTCGATGGTCGGCAGGGCGGCTTCTGCGGCGGCCGCGGCGTCGCGCAGCTCCTGCACCATGCGCTCCACCACGCGCTCAACGGTGCCCATGTCGGCGCGGCCGTAGAGCGGCGCCTCGATCTCGAGCCCCGTCATGATCACGTTGCGGGCGAAGAGCTGCCGCAGCGGCACCACGTCGCCGCTGACGCTGAACTCCGTCCCGGCACTAGCGGAGAGCTCCTCCCCGCTGGTGGCCTCGACCTGCAGGCTGTACTCGCCTGCGGGCAAGTCGGCGGGCAGCTCGATGTCCATGAAGTCCACCACGTAACCCACGGCTCCGGGCGGCGTCTCCACCGCGGCGGTGGTCACGGCTAGCGGCTCGGCGCCCTCCTCCGCGTCCTGCGGCAGCAGGCTGATGGTCACGTCCACCAGCGCCGGCAGCTGATCGCCGGGGGTGCTCAGCTCGAAGCTGGGGAAGAGCGGGTCGCCGGGGTGGAACGGCTCGGCTTCCGGGCCACGCTGCCCCAGGCTCACGGAGACGTCGCCGAATATCTCCAGCGGCGGCAGCGGGGCGCTCAGGGCCTCCAGCCGTTCCTGGGCCGTGAGCACGTACTCCGCCAGTCCGCCTTCCGCCTCACCCGCGGCCAGCTCCACGAAGCGGCGGTAAGCCGTCCGGGCGTTCTGCCGCTGGCCCTTGGCCTCGTACAGCCTGGCGAGGGCGTACTCCACGGCGGGCACGTTGGGGTAGATATCTCGGGCGTTGACGAGGTCCACGATGACCTCGTCGTGCACCGCAGGGTCGAGCGAGACGGCGTAGTCGTACGACTCCATGGCGGCGTCCAGCTCGCCCTGCACGGCGTGCACGAGCCCCAGGTTGTACGCCGCTATGTAGGCGTTGGCGTCGAGCGCCACCGCCCGCTCGGAGGCCTCCTCGCTCTCGTCCAGGAAGCCCAGCAGGTACTGGGCCCAGCCGAGGTTGGTCCAGAAGAGCGACGACTCGGGGTCCAGCTCCACCGCCACGGCCAGCGCCTCGGCGGCCGCCAGGGCATCATCCTCGTCGAACGCGATGAACGAGAGCTCCTGCAGCGGGTAGGTCAGGAAGGGCGCCGCCCGGTGCAGGGCGTGCAGAGCGCCCTTCTGCCTCTCCAGGTCCTCGGCCAGCAGCGCCACGGTGTACGCGCCGGTCAGGGCGGCGGAACCGGCCTCCACGCCCTCGGCGTTGATGGCGTCCACCAGCTCGAGGGCCGTGTTGGCGTTACCGAACGCCAGCTGGAGCGAAGCCTGCAGCGCGCGGGCGTAGGTGAAGCCGGCGTCCGCGGCCTGGCTGAAGGCGGCCTCGGCGGCCTCCAGGTCGTCCCTGTCCGAGGCGAGCACGCCGCTCCAGGCGTGGGCCAGGCCCAGTCCGCTCAGGTCCGCCAGCGCGGCGAACTCCTCCTCGGCGCCGGCCTCGTGCAGCGTGTCCAGCGACAGCGCCAGCAGCGCGCGCCTGCCCATGCGGCGGGCGGCGTCGTTGAGGGGGATGACGTCGGCCTGAGCCAGCTCGAGGTCCCCTTCCACTACCGCGGCGAGGTCGTCCAGCAGCTCGGAGCCGCGCTCCGGCCAGGTGCCGTCGTTCTGTTGCGGGCGGACGGTGGCGGCGTCGCGCACGAGACCCGTGGCGGCCAGTCCGACGGCCCGCACGTACTCCTCGTAATCGCCCGCTAGTTCCGGACTCTCCACGGTGTCGGGGGCGCCCTCGAGCCCGAGATGGGGCGCTATGAGCCTGACGGCCGTGGCCACGAGCCTGCCCCTGTCGCCCGGCTCGGCGGATATCTCGGCGCGGCGGGTGCCGTCCGCGTGGGCGAGCTCCAGGCGGAGAACCGTAGCGTCCTCGTACTGCTCTATGACGCCGCTCACGGCGACGTCGACCCCGGCTCCGGTGCGGAGCAGCAGAGGCCCGCTGGGCCCGCTCCACTCCTCGGCGCCCACTATCCTTCCCAGGTTGATGTAGCCGTCGACGACCAGCAGTGGCGGCACGACGCCCGCGGCCACGTCGGGACCGAAGACGATGGCGTGGTCGTGGAAGGCGGCCGCCACCTCGTCGGCGATGGCCACACCCAGAAGCGGGTCCTGACTAGTGAACGGGTAGACGATCAGGCTCGAGGCGACAGCGCTCGTTACGAGCACGAGCGCGGCGAGCGCGAGTACCGTGCGCCTTAGCAGTGCGGTGGTGCGCGTTAGCATCCAGGCTCCTCCAAACGCCGTCAGGCTAGCACGCGGACTCGTGAGGAACCGCTGTCCTGCAGTCCTTTACTTCACTCCAGCAGAGCTTCGAACTCCTCGAGCAGAGACTGCGCCTGGGCGACCGAACGGCACACCACCAGGATGGCGTTCTGGCCCGCCAGGGTGCCCACTATCTCCTCGCGGTCGAGCTTGTCGATCACGAACGCCACGCCGGAGGCGTGCCCCTCGTCCGTGGTGACCACGATGATGTTCTCGCCGCGGTCCATGTGCCTTACGAAGAGCTGGAAGCGCTGCGCCAGCTCGTGCATGACGTCCTGCTGCTGCACCAGGGGCGTGGCGCGGTAGCGGTGCCGGCCGGGCGCGGCGGGCACGCGCACCAGGCGCAGTTCGGTCACGTCGCGGCTGATGGTGGCCTGCGTGACCTTGATGCCCTTCTCGGCCAACCGCTCCGCGATCTCGGCTTGAGTGGAGATGAACTCCTCTTCCACCAACTCGGTGATGAGGCGCTGCCGGTAATCTTTGCTTGGCATATTTATGCAGTGTATCAGGTGCTTTTCCAGTTGCCACGTGCGCGGTGCTAGGAGTTACAACGCACGTGCAGGGCGCCCGGAATGCACCGGGCGCCCTCGCCTTCAGCTATGTATAGTTGCCGCTCAGTCGTCCTCGTCGAACGGGGCCGGCGCCAGAGTGGGCGCGGGCTCGACGGGCTTGGGAGGCTCGGCCACGCGCTTGAGCTCGTCCATGCTGGGCAGTTCGTCGCCCCACTTGACGCGGTCGGTGGTCTCGAGTTCCTTCATGGCTATCGTGACGCTGTTCTCCGTGCGGGGGAGCACGTCCACGTCCAGCACGCTGGGGATGCCCGACTTGAGCTGGGCGGCGCGCCGGGCCACGATCATCGAGAGCCGGTAACGCGAGTCGGTAAGTGCGATCAGGGTGTCGTAACCTTCTTGTGCCATATAACGAACTGCCTCCAGGCCGAAGCCGCTGGTGCGGACGGGTGAACGGGTAACGTGTGGGACCGGGAAGCGCCATCCGGCATAAGGGCCAACTAGCGACTGTCAGGCGCGGTCCGAGCGCCACATTCTACAACAAGCGCGCTTGAGGGGCCTGGGACGCGGGCTACAGGCGGGAGAGGGCTTCAGGACCCGCCCGCTCACTCCTCCCGCAGGAACTGCTCCACGCTCTCCTGGGTCAGGAGCTGGGCCCTCGAACGCTCGGCCTGGATGATGCTCAGGAAGAGGTCGGCGGCCTCGTCCACGTCGTCGTTCACTATCAGGTAATCGAACTCGCGCAGTGCCCGGATCTCCTCCCGCGCCCTGGCCAGCCGCTTCTGGATCTTGCTCTCCGTCTCCGTGCCGCGGCCGCGCAGGCGGCGCTCGAGCTCGCTCAGCGAGGGCGGGGCGATGAAGATCATCACCGCCTCGGGCATGCGGCGCTTCACCTGGCGCGCGCCCACCAGTTCCAACTCGAGCAGCACGTCGCGGCCCTGCGCCAGGGCCTCCTTGACCGGCTCGAGCGGCGTGCCGTAGTACTCGCCCACGAAGTCGGCGTACTCGAGCAAGAGGTCGTTGTCGATCAACTCCACGAACTTGTCGCGGCTCAGGAAGTAGTACTGAACACCGTGCTCCTCACCCTCGCGCTGCTCGCGCGTGGTGGCGGAGATGGAGAACTCCAGTTCGTGAACGTGGGGTAGCGCGGCGTTGCGGATGGTGTCCTTGCCCACGCCCGAGGCGCCCGTCATCACGAACAGGACGCCCGACCGTTCCAACTCCCGGCCCGTACCCTTGCCGGAGACCTCGCCGGCCTGCAATGGCGGTTGCCCGTCAGCCACTGTGTTTTCTGCCTCCCACTCACGCGGCGCTTGGTGACGCCGCGGCTCGTTTGCCACGCCATAGGGCGCCGCCGATTAGGCGCGACTGTATCACGCTGCCCGGAACCCACTCTAAGTTGGCGGCGGCCCTGCAAGCCGGGGAGCCCGGCAGTGGTCGTCCATGGTGCTAGCATTGAATCCCGGGAAGGTGAGGCATGGACCGTAAGTACATCTTCGTTACCGGTGGGGTCGTGTCGAGTCTCGGGAAGGGTATTACCACCTCCAGCATCGGCGCCCTGCTACGCGGCCGCGGTTATCGCGTCACGGCCGTGAAGATAGACCCCTACGTGAACGTGGACGCCGGCACCATGCGCCCCTACGAGCACGGCGAGGTCTTCGTCACCGACGACGGCGCAGAGACCGACCTCGACATCGGCACCTACGAACGCTTCCTCGACGTCGACCTCTCGCGGGTCAACAACGTCACCACAGGCCAGGTCTACCTGAGCGTCATCGAGAAGGAGCGCCGCGGCGCCTACCTCTCGCAGAC
>CAZPWN010000094.1:0-3784 GCA_964590475.1 uncultured bacterium
CATGCCGACCCGCACGCCAACGTGAATGCCAACGTGGACGCGAACTCGGACGCCAACTCGGACGCCAATTCGGACGCCAACTCGGACGCCGCCGGGGCGGCGGCTGTCGCCGGCTGGTCCGGCATGTACGCCCCGGCGGCCGCGCGCTGGACCGCGCCGGGCATCGCCGTTCTTCTGGTGACTCTGGCCGCCACGCTGCTCCTGGGGTTCCAGCTGCGGCCCGTGCTGGCGGACTACGGCGCCGTGCTCGGCACGCTCCTGGCGGAGCCGGGCCTCTCCATCGCCCTGGTGGCGCTCGTGGGGCTCCTCGTGGGCCGCTCGCTGCTCCTCAGCCACGTGGCCGACATCGCCCTCTACGTCACGTCGGACAAGCTCTCAAGCCGGGCCCGCACACGGCGCGCCATCCTGGACGAGGGCGAGGCGCTGCTCCGCGAGCTGCTGGCCGCCGGCTACGACGAGGTCTACCTGGCGGGCCACTCGCTCGGCAGCGTGGTGGCGCTCGACCTGCTCGACCGCCTGGCGCGCACGTCAGGGGCGGCTCGGCAGCCGGAGCTAGCCAGGCTGAAGGGGCTCCTCACCTTCGGCTCCCCGCTCGACAAGGTGGCCTACTTCTTCCGGCAGCGGCCGCTGGAGGGCGAGACCGTGCGGGCCCAGATCATCGACCGGCTCCACGGCGTGCGCCGCCGCCCGGACATGCGCGACCACGGCCCCTACGCGATGGCCGAGCAAGAGCAGCCGTTCGAGGACCTCGAGTGGCTGCAGGTCCACGCCCCCGGCGACCTGCTCAGCGACAGGTTGATCCATTACCGGATCAGCCGCCGGCTGGTGCTCCCCCGCTACAACCCGTTCACCGCGCACAACTCCTACTGGCGCGACGAGCGCTTCTACGAGGGGGCGCTGGCTTGGCTGCGTGGATGCTAAGGCGAGCGGAACGCCGGTGCTAATCTGGCGGGCATGGAAGATACCGCTGGCCGCCCCGTAGGCTCCGGCCCAACCCACAAGATCACGGTCGTAGGCGCCGGCATGGCCGGCAGCGAGGCCGCGCTGGCGGCCGCCCGCCTGGGCGTCGCGGTGGAGCTCGTAGAGATGCGCCCCAAGCGCCTCACCCCGGCGCACGTCACCGGCGACTTCGCCGAGATGGTCTGCTCCAACAGCTTCGGGGGCGAGGCGGAGAACAACGCCAAGGGTCTCCTGCAGGCCGAGATGCTGGCCGCGCGCGGCGTCATCATGCGCAGCGCCCACGCCAGCCGCGTGCCCGCCGGCGGCGCGCTGGCCGTGGACCGGCACGAGTTCAGCCGCGCGGTCACCGCGGAGGTGCGCTCGCACCCCCTCATCACCGTGCGGGAGGAGGAGCTCACCGAGGTGCCCAGCGGGGTGACGGTGCTGGCCACGGGGCCGCTCACGGGCGACGCACTGGCCACCGACATCAGCGAACGGGTGGGCGAGGGCTTCCTCGGCTTCTACGACGCCGCCGCCCCCGTGGTGACCTACGACTCCATCGACATGAGCGTGGCGTACCGCAAGGGGCGCTACGGCCAGGCGGCGGACTACATCAACCTGCCGTTCACCAAGGAGCAGTACGAGGCCTTCATGGAGGCGCTGGCCACGGCCCGCTCGCACACCCCGCGCGACTGGGAGAACCTCGAGTTCTTCGAGGGCTGCATGCCCATCGAGGAGCTCGGTAGGCGCGGCCTCGACACGCTGCGCTTCGGACCCCTCAAGCCCGTGGGGCTCGAGCACCCGGAGACGGGCGAGCGCTTCCACGCCGTGGCGCAGCTCAGGCAGGAGGACCAGCGCGGCCAGATGTGGTCGCTCGTGGGGTTCCAGACGGGCCTCAAGTGGGGCGACCAGAAGGAGCTGGTGCGGCTGATCCCGGGCCTGCAGGACGCCGAGGTCGTGCGCTACGGCGTCATGCACCGCAACACGTACCTCAACGCCCCCAGCCTGCTGGACGCCTCTCTGAGCGTGAAGCAGGAGCCGCGCCTCTTCGTGGCGGGCGTGCT
Organism: uncultured bacterium; assembly: GCA_964590475.1. Taxonomy (GTDB): domain Bacteria; phylum Deinococcota; class Deinococci; order Deinococcales; family Trueperaceae; genus JAAYYF01. The sequence goes on from CAZPWN010000094.1 coordinate 2,004, forward strand.
GGCGGGTACGGAGGGCTACCTCGAGTCCTCCGCCACGGGCTGGCTGGCCGGCACCAACGCAGCGCGCCGCGTGCTCGGCCTGCCGCCCGTGACGCCGCCCGAGGAGAGCATGCTCGGCGGCTTGACCCGCTACCTGGCGGGCGCCAACCCCGACGGCTTCCAGCCGATGAACGCCAACTGGGGCCTGGTGCCGGACGTGCCGAAGGTGCGCGGCCAAGGCAAGCGCGAGCGCAGGGAAGCCATGTACCGCCGCGGCCTGACGGCGTTCTCGGAGTGGCTTACGTCCCTCGGTGACGGCGCCGCGCAGGAGGAAGTGGACGCACCCGCCGCCGCCGGGGCGCTGTGAGCGTGACGCCCGAGCAGCCGATCGACCTGCGCAGCGACACCGTCACTCTGCCGACGGACGCCATGCGGCGCGCCATGGCGACCGCCGAGGTCGGCGACGACGTTTACGCGGAGGACCCCACGGTGAACCGCCTGCAGGCGCGGCTGGCGGAGATGACCGGCATGGAGGCCGGCCTCTTCGTGCCCTCGGGCAGCATGAGCAACCAGATCGCCCTGGCGGTCCACTGCAGCAGGGGCAGCGAGGTGATCCTGCCGGAGGGCGCCCATATCTACGAGTTCGAGCCGGGCGCCATGGCCCAGATCTCCGGTCTGCTGCCCAGGCTGGTGCCGGCGCCGGGCGGCGTGCCCACCGCCGATGACGTCAGGGCCGCCATCAGGCGCTCGGTGCATCAGGCTCCCACCGGCCTGATCGCCCTGGAGAACACGCACAACTTGGCGGGCGGCACGGTGGTGCCGCTCGAGCGTCAACGCCAGATCCAGGCCGTGGCGCGTGACGAGGGGCTGCCCAGCCACCTGGACGGCGCCAGGGCGTTCAACGCCGCCGCGGCGCTCGGGGTGGAGATAAGTGCGGTGTGCCAGGGCTTCGACAGCGTCTCCATCTGCCTCAGCAAGGGCCTGGGCGCACCCGTGGGCAGCGTGCTGCTCGGCTCCGCGGAGTTCATCCGCAGGGCGCACCGCTACCGCAAGATGCTGGGGGGCGGCATGCGCCAAGCGGGCGTGCTGGCAGCCGCCGCGCTGGTAGCGCTCGAGAGCATGCCGCAGGAGCTGGCCAACGACCACGCCAAGGCGAGGCGCCTGGCGGAGGGCCTGCTCGGGGTTCCCGGCCTCGGCCTGGACCTGGCCGCGGTGCAGACCAACATGATCTACCTGCAAGTGCTGACGGCGGACGGCGCACCGGCGGCCGAGGCGCTGGCCACCGCCTGCAGCGCCCGGGGCGTGCGCTTCAACGCCATGGACCCGCGCCGAGCGCGCCTCGTGACGCACCATCAGATCGACGACGAGCAGGTGGACACCGCCCTGATGGTCATCCGCGAGGAGGCGGCGCGGCTGGCGGAGCGCGGGACCGTAGCGCGGGCCTAAGGCGTGGCGCCCGAGTTGGAGCCCGCGGAGGAGCCCACGCCCGAGGCCTTATTGCTGGCGCACCCGGCTGGCCACTCCCTCAGCCCGGCCATGCACGGCGCCGCCTTCCACGCCGCGGGCGTACGTGGCCGCTACACGGCGGTGGACGTGCCGCCCGCGGAACTCGAGCGGTGGCTACGCCGCCTGAGCGCCCCGCCCTACCTGGGGGCCAACGTCACCGTGCCTCACAAGGAAGCCGTGGTGCCCTTCATGCACGAACTGACCCCGGCCGCGCGAGCGGTGGGGGCGGTGAACACCATAGTGCGGCGCGGCGACCGGCTGCTGGGGCACAACACGGACGGCGCCGGCTTCCTGCG
>CAZPWN010000094.1:3884-8236 GCA_964590475.1 uncultured bacterium
CCCGCGCCGGACGGGTCTCCTTGGCGGGAGACGTGAGGAGCCTGCTGGCCCGCACGGACATCCTCGTGAACAGCACCAGCGTCGGCATGGCCGGCGGGCCCGATCCTGCCGGCGTGCCGCTGATCGCTGCGGAGTGGCTGCAACTGCTGCCCAGGGCCGCCAGGGTGGTGGACCTCGTCTACCGGCCGGCCGTCACGCCGCTGCTGGCCGCGGCTCAGGAGCGGGGGCTCGTGACGCAGAACGGGCTGCCCATGCTGGTGTGGCAGGGCGCGCTCGCCTTCGAGGAGTGGACGGGCGTGGCCGCCCCGGTGACAGCCATGCGAGCGGCTGCGGAGCGCGCGCTGGCCGCTCACGAACGCCCCTTCGACTGAAGGGGCAGTCTCCCGGGCTCCCCGGAGTTCGCGTCAGGGGCGGTAAACTCGTTGACGTGCGTATCGCTATCCTCGCAGACGTCCACGGCAACCTACCGGCCCTCGAGGCGGTTCTAGCCGACATCGAAGCCCAGCGCGTAGACAGGATCGTGGTGAACGGCGATTCCGTCAACCGCGGCCCGGAGAGCGTGCCGGTCATGCGAACCCTGGCCGAGGCCCCGCACGACGCGGTTATGGGCAACCACGACGACGTGATGCTGATGGTGGTCGAGCGCCGCGACGTCGACGTGGACCCCTGGTACCTCGACCCCTTCTGGCGCAGCGCCAGGCTGGCGGCGGAGGAGGTGGACGCCGCGGGCTTCCTGGACGTCATCCGCGCCATGCCGCTCACGCTGCGCATCGAGGAGCCCGGCGCCCCCAGCCTGCTCATCAGTCACGGCAGCCCACGGCATTACCGGGAGGGCATCGGTCCCCGGACCACGCCCGAGGTCATCTCGGAGATCACGCAGGAGCACCCCGCCGACGTGCTGGTGGGCTCCCACACGCACCGGCCCTACCTGGCGTCCTGGGGCCGCTACACGGTCATAAACACGGGCTCGGTCGGCTCGCCTTTCACGGGCGATCCGCGGGCCCAGTACCTGATCCTCACCCTGCGTGGCGGCAAGTGGGTGCCGGAGTTCCGGCGTGTGCCCTACGACCGGGCACGGGCGCTGGCCGCCTACGAGGAAACGGGCATGCTGGAGAAGGGCGGCCTGTCCGCCACCATCTTCAGGGAGGAGCTGCGCCACGCGCGCTCCTACATCGTGCCGTTCCTCATGTGGTGCGAGGAGGAGAAACTCGAGCGCTCACCCGAGAAGTGGTCGGAGTACCGCCGCATGCGGGCGAGCTGGTTCGCGCTGCCCGAGGAGTTCAGTACGGTGCGCGCTTCGGAGGAGCCATGAACGACGACAGAGGCAGAGAGGATAGGCGCGGGCGCTGGACGGACTTCGGCGCCATGTGGCGCGCCACCACCGGACGCTGCCCCAACTGCGGCGTCGGCAAGGTCTTCAGCTCGTTCTGGGGCGTGGTCGACACGTGCCCCAACTGCGAGGTGCGCTTCGAGCGCCAGTCCGGCGCCTGGCTGGGAGCCTGGGTCATGGCGTACACCGTGGCCATCCTGCTCCTCGCCATCGAGGCGGGCATACTCATCTTCGCCTTCGGCCTGTTCCAGGGCCTCGAGTGGGTGCTGGTGGTAAGCGGCATCCTCTTCGTGGTTCTGCTCTACCGGCCCATCAAGGGCTGGTGGCTCTGGTGGCTGTGGGCCGCCGGCTTCGTCCACAGGGACGGCGAGGACGAGAACGCCCCCCGTTGAAGGGGGGCGCCTCGACCGGCTTGCCTAGTGAACGGCTCCTCGCGGTAGCGCTTCCAAGCTCGGCTCCGGTTGAGCGGACCGGCGCTGGCGCCCGCGCGTGGCGCACTCCGTCAGGCGCGCGAGCGCCGCACCTGGATCAGCAGCACGGTGATGATGGCGAAGGCCACGAGCGACAGGAACGGGATCGTGATGAACCCGAGCCAGTTGATGTACTGCACGTCGCACGGCACGCCGGAACGGCACACGGCCGAGGAGCTGATCCACGGCACCTTCTGCTCCAGGTAGTGGAACCCCGCCACGAGCGTGCCGAGGATGGACAGGGGTAGGGCGTAGCGGGTTACGCCCTTGTCCTGCTTGTAGCTCGCGATGCCGAGGATGAGCACCAGGGGGTACATCAGGATGCGCTGGTACCAGCAGAGGGTGCACGGCACGTACAGCAGGACGTCGCTGAAGTACAGGCTGCCCAGCATGGCGACCGTGGCTACCAGCCACGCCGGATAGAGGAGCGGAGCCCGCACGGCTCTTAGTTCGCTGCGTTCCGGATGGCCGTGCGGATGTTGGCCAGGGTGGGGCTGCTGACGACCTTCCCGTCGACGATGACGGAGGGCGTGCCCGTGAGGTTGAAGGCGCCGGCGGTGGCTACGTCCGCCGCCACGGCGTCCGCGGCCTCGCTGCTGGTCACGCAGTCGCGCAGCTGTCCGCCGTCCAGATCCGGCCCGTACGCCAGCGCGAAGTCCACGGCGTCGGCGCGACTGCGGAGGCTGGCCTGGGCGCGCAGCATGATCGGTTCGAGTTCCACGAAGGCGTCGTTGCTCTGCTCGTAGACGCACTCACCCACGATGGCGAGGTCGCGGCTGACCACCGGGTTCACCACGGGGAAGTTGAGGAAGTGCAGCGAGGCCACGCCCGTATCCACGAACTCCTGCTTGAGCACCGGAGTTATCTGGTCGGAGAAGGTGGCGCAGTGGGGGCAGAGGTAGTCGAAGAAGATGGCGACCTTCACCGGCGCGTCCGCGTCGCCGACCCGGGGGTTGGCGCCGTAGTCGACCTCACCGCTGGCGGAGCCAGACATGAAGCGGGGAACGATGGCGAAGGCGGCTATCACCAGGACTACGGCGGCGACGGAGATCAGCATGAGACGTTGCGGGTTCATGAACCAGAGTCTACAGAACGGTGCGGGCAGGGGTTCGTGGTCCAGGATGCGGGCTAGCATTGCGTATGACCGAGAACCAACCCGAGCAGTACCGCGCCCTCCGCGTTCACGTGGAGGGAGAGCGAGTGAACCGCGCAGTGGAGCAGGTGCCGTGGAGCACCCTGCCGGAGCACGACGTGACCGTGCGGGTGGCGTACTCCTCGCTCAACTACAAGGACGCGCTCTCCGCCAGCGGCAACCGGGGCGTAACCCGTGACTACCCGCACACCCCCGGCATCGACGCCTCCGGCCAGGTGGTGAGCTCCGCCGACCCGCGCTTCGAACCCGGCGCGGAGGTGCTCGTCACGGGCTACGACCTCGGCATGAACACGCCGGGCGGCTTCGGCGAGTACATCCGGGTGCCGGGCGACTGGTTGGTGCCTTTGCCTCCGGGCCTGTCCCCGAGAGACGCCATGGCACTGGGCACCGCGGGGCTCACCGCCGCCATCGCGTTGGAGCGGCTGGCGTTCGCCGGAGCCACCAGCGACTTGGGACCGCTGGTCGTGACGGGGGCGTCGGGCGGGGTCGGCTCCCTCGCCGTGGCCCTCGCCGCGGCCGCCGGGTACGAGGTGGTGGCCAGCACCGGCAAGGTCGAGGCCGCCGACCTGCTCAAGGCGCTCGGCGCCAGCGAGCTCCTCGGCCGCGCTCCCCTCAACGAGCCCACGGAGCGCCCGATGATCAAGGGCGAGTACGCCGGCGCCATCGACACGGTGGGCGGCGTAACGCTGGAGAACTTGCTGAAATCCACCGCCGTCGGCGGCGCAGTGGCCGCCTGCGGGCTGGTGGGCGGGGCGGAGCTGAGCCTCACCGTCTACCCGTTCATCCTGCGGGGCGTGGCGCTCATGGGCGTGGACAGCCAGCACCTGCCGCCCGAGGCGCGCCAGGAGCTGTGGCGCAACCTGGCCGAGTCGCCCGCCGTGAAGGAGGTGCTGGCCACCCCCGGGCTGGTTACGGAGGTGGGCCTGGACGAGCTAGAGGAGCATTTCGACCGGATCCTGGCGGGTAAGGTGATGGGACGCGTCGTAGTCCGGCTCTGACCTGAAGGCGTACACGTGGTGCAGCGCGTCCTATGACGTGCGCGGTACCCGTCCCCCACGTGCCTGGTTGGTAGAATCGCGTCTAGAGCGGGTGCCGCCGGCATCCGTACCAGTGCTAGTTCGCCACACAAGGAGGAAAACTCATGGCATTCACTCTTCCCGACTTGCCTTACGCGTTCGATGCGCTAGAGCCCCACATCGACGCCGCCACCATGGAGATCCACCACGGCAAGCACCACGCGGCCTACACCAACAACCTGAACTCCGCGGTGCAGAAGCACGACTCCCTCAAGGGCATGAGCGCCGAGGAGCTCGTTGCCGACCTGGACGCACTGCCCGAGGACGTCCGCACCGCCATCCGCAACAACGGCGGCGGTTACCTCAACCACAACCTCTTCTGG
>CAZPWN010000095.1:0-8099 GCA_964590475.1 uncultured bacterium
TGGGGTGCGCCTTCTCTGGTGGGCGATAGTGGACTCGAACCACTGACCTCGTCGTTATCAGCGACGCGCTCTAACCAGCTGAGCTAATCGCCCGTATGAGACCGCTCCATTCTAGCCCGGACCGCCGGAGGCGGCGTAGCGGCTGCTCCAAGAGCGAAGAGGAATGTATCACGGGGCCGCGGAGAGGGTCAAGCAACGTGGATCGGCTGGCCCCACCGGTAGAATGCCCGGGATGATCGAGAAGCTCTACTTGGCCAAGCCGCGCGGTTTCTGCGCCGGTGTCGTCATGGCGATAGACGCCGTCGAGGAAGCGGCGGAGGAGGCCAGGCACGCTGGCGAGGGCGATATCGCCGTCTACCACGACATCGTGCACAACCGCACCGTCGTCAACCGTCTCGAGGACGAACATTCGGTCACCTTCGTGGAGAGGCTGGACGACCTCGAGCAAGCCAGGCGGGAGGCCGCCGAGCGGGGCCGGACCCTCGGTTCGACCGTCGTCTTCAGCGCCCACGGCGTGAGCCCGCTGGTGCGTCAACGCGCCTCCGAGCTCGGACTCACCACCATCGACGCCACCTGCCCGCTGGTGACCAAGGTGCACAACGAAGCCAAGCGGTACGCCGCGCAGGGCTTCCACATCCTGCTGGTCGGCGACTCCACCAGGCATCAGGAGGTCATCGGCACCAGGGGAGAGGCGCCGGAGCATACGACGGTGGTCTCCGTGGTGGGCAACCGCAAGCACGACCCCGAACTCGCCGACCCCCTCACCGTCGAGGTGCCCGACCCCGACAAGGTGGTGGTGCTCACGCAGACCACGCTCTCGGTGGACGACACCATGAAGACGGTGGACATACTCAAGCAGCGCTTCCCTAACCTGGTCGTGCCCCCTTCGGATGACCTCTGCTTCGCCACCAAGAACCGCCAGGACGCCGTGCGGCAGATGGCGCCTAACGTCGACACCTTCCTGGTAGTCACGAGCTCCGCCAGCTCCAACGGCATGCGTCTCCTCGAGCTGGCCGAAGACCTCACGGGCAGGGCGCACCGCATCGAATCCGTGGCCGACATCGACCAGGGCTGGTTCTCGGACTCCACCAGCGTCGGGGTCACCTCGGCGGCCAGCACCCCGGACGACCTGGTGCAGGAGGTGGTGGCGTACTTCCGGCAGCTCAACCCGGCTCTGCAGGTGGTGGAGGAGGGCGAGTGGGAGAACATCGTCTTCCGCAAGCCCAAGAAGGTGCCGCCCCCGGAGACGCTGCCCACCACATGAGCCGCGGTACGCCCTCGGCGCCTCTCCAGGGCCGGCGCGGCACCCGCGTGGTGCTGTCGCTGGCGCCGATGATGGAGCTGACCGACCGGCACTTCCGCTACCTGCTGCGGCAGATCACCGCCCGGACGCTGCTGTACACGGAGATGATCACGGCGCAAGCCGTACTGCACGGCGACCAGCAGCGCCTCCTGGCCTTCCACCCAGCTGAGGGTCCCGTGGCCCTGCAGCTGGGTGGCGACGATCCCGCCTCCCTGGCGGGCGCCGCCAAGGTCGGAGCCGAGTTCGGCTACTCGGAGGTCAACCTCAACGTCGGCTGCCCCTCGGACAGGGTGAAGAGCGGCAACTTCGGCGCCTGCATGATGGCGGACCCGCAGCTGGTGGCGGAGTGCATGGCGGCCATGCGCGAAGCCGTAGACGTGCCGGTCACGGTGAAGCACCGCATCGGCATCGACCATAACGACAGTTACGAGGCCATGAAGCGCTTCGTGGATGTGGTGGCGGCGGCCGGTGGCGTTCAGCCGGCTGCGGACGCCTTCACGGTCCACGCCCGCAAGGCGTGGCTCAGCGGCCTGAGCCCCAAGGAGAACCGCACCGTTCCGCCCCTGCGGTACGGGGACGTCCACCGACTGAAACGCGAGCTGCCCCACCTGACGGTGGAACTGAACGGCGGCGTGCTCTCCCTCGAGGACGCCCGCGCGCACCTGCAGCACGTGGACGGAGTGATGATCGGGCGGGCCCTGTACGAGGATCCGTTCAGGTTCGCGGCGGCCGACGCCCTGATAGGGGAGTTCGCCGGAGGGCCCGAGCGGCCCACCAGCGAGAAGGCCGCGACCACTCCTCACCCGACGAGAAGGGCCGTGGTGGAGGCCATGCTGCCCTACATCGAGGAGCGCATGGCCGGCGGCGCGCCGCTCCAATCCATTACCCGGCACATGCTGGGCCTCTTCCGGGGCAAGCCGGGCGGCAAGGTGTGGCGCCGGGTGCTCACCGAGAACGCGCACCGCAGCGGGGCCGGGCCGGAGGTGGTGAGTGCCGCGCTGGCCGCTCTACCTGCGGACGTGCTGGACGCCCCGTTGCCCACGGCCGACCACGAGGCGCTCGTCGCCTAGGCCACGGTCCGCGCCAGGTACTGCCGCGCGATGATCAGGTGCTGGATCTCGTCGGTGCCCTCGCCTATGCGGGTCAGGCGGGCGTCGCGCCACATGCGTTCAACCTCGTAGTCGCGGATGTAGCCGTAACCGCCCAGGATCTGGATGGCGGCGTCGCAGGCGTCCACCCCCGCCACGCTGCCCTTCAGCTTGGCCATGGCGGCCGCCTCGGCGTAGTCGCGGCCCTGGTCGCGCAGCGTGGCCGCCTTGCGTACGAGAAGGCGCGCGGCCTCCAGCTCCATGGCCGCGGCCGCGATCTTGAACGCCACCGCCTGATGCCTCACGATCGGCCGGCCGAACTGCTCGCGTTCGCTGGCGTAGTTGGCGGCGATCTCCAGAGCGGCGCGGCCCAGGCCGATGCCCATGGCACCTATGCCTATGCGCCCGCCCGCCAGCACACCCGTCACGTCGTCGAACGCCTGACCGCGGGTGCCGAGCAGCTGCTCCCGCGGCACGCGCACGCCCTCGAACGTCAGCGGCGTGGTGTCGGACGACGAGAGGCCGAGCTTCTTCTCGGGCTTGCCGCGCTGCAGGCCGGGAGAATCGCCAGCCAGCACGAAGGCGCTGATGCCCTTGGCGGGTCGCTCGCCCGGCAGTGCGTTGTCCGTGCGCGCCACCACCACGTAGGTGCTGCCGACGGTGCCCTGCGTGATGAACTGCTTGTTGCCGCTTATCTCGAAGCCGTCTTCCACCTCCTCGGCGCGCGTCTTGAGCGAGGCGGCGTCCGAACCGGCGCCGGGCTCGGTGAGCGCCCAGGCGCCGAGGCTCTCCGCGGAGGCGAGCGCCGGGAGCCACTCCCTCTTCTGCTCCTCGTTCCCCGCCGCCAGGATGTGCCCGGTGCAGAGCGAGTTGTGCGAGGCCACGGTGAGGCACAGCGAGCCGTCTACGGCCGCTATCTCCTCGATGATCAGGGCGCTCGTCACGGTATCGAGGCCCGAGCCGCCGTACTGCTCGGGCACCTGCAGGCCGAAGATTCCCATGTCGCCCAGCTGCTTCACGATCTCGAAGGGGAACTCGCCGGACTCGTCGCGCGCTACGGCGCCGGGTGCGACCTCGCCGCGCAGGTAGTCGCGGAGGGGTCCAAGAACGGCGCGCTGGTCGGCCGTTAGGTCGAACCAGGCCGGTTCGCTCGAACTGATGGTGGTCATGAAATCAAGGTAGCGGACCACCCGCCCCTTTATCTGTACGCCGGTCCCAACTGGTACACTCCGCGCCATGCAAGAGGGTTACTGGTTAAGGGGCATCCGGGGAGCCACCACGGTGGAGCGCGACGACGCGGACGAGATCCTCATGGCGACAAGGGAGCTGCTCGAGGAGATGCTCCGCGTGAACCGGATCGAGGACTACGACGTCATAGCCTCCATCTTCTTCACCACCACACCCGACCTGCACGCCACCTTCCCGGCGGAGGGGGCGCGTGCGCTGGGCATGACGATGGTGCCGCTGCTCTGCTTCCAGGAGATCCCCGTAGCCGGGCGCCTGCCCATGTGCATCAGGGTGATGATGCAGGTGAACACCACCAAGAGCCAGGACGAGGTGAAGCACGTCTACCTGAAGGAGGCGCGCACGCTTAGGCCCGACCTCAGCAGCGCTCAGTAACCGGCCGCCCCCAGCGGTCAGCAGCTCCCTATAACGTGGTTCCGGGTTCGTGGGTCAGTCTTCGTTAGGCATGTACCCCAGCACGAGCGCCTCGCTCAGATCCGCCAGCATGGCCTCTATCTGCGACTCCCGCACGCGGTAGTAAGAGCGGTTGCCGCGCTTCACCACCTCTACTAGCTCCAGGTCGCGCAGCAGCCGCAGGTGCCCGCTGGCGGTCGGCTGGCTGACGCCGAGCTGCCGTGCCAGGTCGCCAACGGTTAGCGGGAAGCGCCGGAGGCGGCTGACGAGGACCAGCAGCATGAGGCGGGTCGGATCCGCGAACGCTTTGAGGTTGGCGGCCAGGTCCTGCACGTGCTGCCGCCGCTCGTGGAACAGCCGCTCCGAGCGCACCCCGAAGCCGAGGAAGAGCGCGCGCCCTATCTCGAACTTGAAGCCGCCCGTGGCGGCGAAGTAGAGGGGAGCCAGCACCAGGCGCACGTTCTGACGCCTCAGGCGGATCTCCGCCACGCTCGTTTCTAGGCTCACGAAGTGATGCGGCGGTAGCCCCTCGAGCACGTCGCCCGTGCTGCGCGCCTGCTCCAGCAGCGTGTTGGAGGCGTCCTGCACGGTCTGGAGGCCCTCGAGCGTCCAGTCGGGCTCCAGATGCTCCCAGAGTCCGGCAAGCGAGCGCTGCAGCGTCTGCGCCACCGAGCCCTTGCTCAGGAGCTCGTAGTTCGCGAGGAGCTGCTTGCGCAGTTTGCCCCCACTGCTGGTGGGCGCCGGCGGGGTCTCGTGCCCCCCGATGTTGAGAGCGTCCAGGTCCCTGACCATGACGCGCGCCAGACCCGGCGCATCTTCGATGAAGCGCTCCGGTGAATCGTCCAGCGCGTAGCCGAGGGCGGACGCCGCCAGGAGGGGCTCGTAACGCGTCCACTGTGCGGCCGCGAACACCTCACGCGCCTCTACGAACCAGGGGGGCGGGTCGGACTCGAGCTGCCGCAGCCACGGTAGGGCCGCGCTCACGTTGGGGTTGGTAGGCCCCGCGGCGCGGTAGAAGGCGTAAGCCAGCTCCTGCACGGGCGCAGGCTTGACGTCCACCTCCAGGCGGTCGTCGACCCCCAACGCCTCCGTCATGGGCGGACCGCCGCGCGTGCGGGCCGTGGCTTACAGGCGCTCACGCCTCCCACTCCCTGACGGGCAGCAGGGACCCGCCGTCCACCGTGGCGTTGGTGACCTTGTGAGTTCGCGTCAGCCGGACCTCGAGTAGGGCGTGATCGGTGGTTTGAGGGCCGATGAGGCTCTTGCGGACGAAGTAACCGCTGCCCTCGAGGCTCATCTCGCTGGTCTTGGAGAGACGGACCTTGATGACCTCGCCGTTACGATCCGTGCGCACCTGGCACAGGAGGAAGTTGCCCTCCTCACGGAATCGGGGGTCCTGCCGCCGGAACATGCCGAACATGAGGCCATTCTACCGTTTGCTCATACAACGGCGTTCTTACGCCAAGCTGACCTCATCCGTGACCGCCCGCGCGCCAACATGGCCCCGGCGCCTAACGGCACTGTCCGGCCGTATCCGCTGCTCGCCGACGTGACCCCCGCTCCCGGCCGGTTATGCTCCGCCAGCCATGGCGCGCATCGTAGAAGCAACCGAAACGTCCATCAGGGAGGCGGCAGCCGCCCTGAGAGCGGGGAGGCTCGTGGCGTTCCCCACCGAGACGGTCTACGGGCTGGGGGCCGCGGCGCGGGACCCGCAGGCGGTCGACCTCATCTACCGCCTGAAGGGTCGGCCCCGCGGCCATCCGTTGATAGTGCACCTCCCCGCTCCTGAGAGTCTGGAGGAGTGGGCCGTCCCGAACGACATAGCCCTGCACCTGGTCGAACGGTTCTGGCCCGGCCCGCTGACCCTGGTGCTGCGCCGGCAGGAGATGGTGCCCGACGCGGTGACGGGCGGGCAGGAGACGGTGGCGCTGCGCATGCCGGCGCACCCGGTGGCGCTGGCGCTGCTCAGGGAGTTCGGTGACGCCGTGGCCGCCCCTTCCGCGAACCGCTTCGGGCGCATCAGCCCCACCGCCGCTGCGCACGTGGCGGCCGAGTTCCCGGAGGAGCTGCTCGTGCTGGACGCAGGACCGAGCGCGGTCGGGCTCGAGTCCACGATCCTGGACCTGAGCGGGGTGGACGCCGGCGCGCCCCCGCGGCTGCTGCGCCCCGGAGGGGTACCCCTGGCCGACATCGAGCAGTGCCTGGGCCGGGCCATCAGGCCGCCCCAGGCTCGGCCCGGCGGTCCGGAGCGGCGCGCTGAGCCTGGCGGCGGGCCCGGAGCGGCCGCCGACGCGCCCATCCCGCGCGTCTCCGGCAGCCTGACTTCGCACTACGCCGCTAGATCGCTGACGGAGCTGGTGGCGCCGGAGGACGTGGTGGCCCGGGCGCTGCTGGAGGGCGACTCCGCCGGGGTGCTGGCCCTGCAGCCGAGGCCGAGCGGCTTCCGCGGTCGCTGGCTGCGCCTGCCAGCAGATCCCGTGGCCTACGGCCAGCGGCTCTACGCCGCGCTCCGCGAGCTGGACGGCGAGGAGCCGTCGCTCATCATCGTCGAGGCCGTGCCGGACGAGCCGGCCTGGCTGGCGGTGCGCGACAGACTCGCGCGCGCCGCGGCGCGCTGAGCGAGCGGCCCGCGCGCCAGCCTCGCTCAGCCCTGACCTGCTAATGTAGGTGTCAGGAACCGACCAGGCGGGCCATGGGTCCGGAAAGCTCACCAGGACTTGCGCGTAAGCCGCCTGATTGGCTATACTCGGTAGGTTTCATACGCCCTCGGCCCGCAGCGCTGGGTCAAGGGCCAGTTTGTCGTGTGCTGCCTTTACGGCCGCGAACGACTTCAGACCGCCAACTAGTCCATAAGTCCTAAGTTCGTGGCCTTGAGTCATACAGAGCCGCGCCGAACCCAAGGCGCGAGATCAGTAAGAGGGAGTGATCAGACTTGCCAACCGTGAACCAGCTGCTCCGCAAGGGGCGCAACAAGATCGCCAAGAAGAGCAAGACGCCGGCGCTCAAGGGTTCGCCCCAGCGCCGCGGTGTCTGCACCGCCGTCAAGACCCAGACCCCGAAGAAGCCGAACTCGGCTCTTCGCAAGATCGCCCGTGTCCGCCTCTCCGGCGGCCAGGAAGTCACCGCCTACATCCCGGGCGAGAAGCACAACCTGCAGGAGCACTCCGTGGTGCTCATCCGCGGCGGCCGTGTGAAGGACCTCCCGGGTGTTCGCTACCACATCGTGCGCGGTGCGCTCGACGCCCAGGGCGTCGGTGTGGGCCGTTACGTTCAGCGCAACAAGGGCCGTTCCAAGTACGGCACCAAGAAGCCGAAAGGGAAGTAACCGAACATGGGACGCAGAAGACGCGCCGAAATCCGCCGGTTGGAGCCCGACCTGGTGTACTCCGACACCACCGTTACCGCCTTCGTCAACAAGCTCATGCGTGACGGCAAGAAGAACGCCGCCAGCCGGATCTTCTACGGCGCTTGCCGCCTGATCCAGGAGCGCAGCGGCCAGGAGCCCCTCAAGGTGTTCCGTCAGGCTCTCGACAACATCCGGCCGCGCATCGAGGTGCGGAGCCGCCGTGTCGGGGGTTCCACCTACCAGGTGCCCGTGGAGGTCATCCCCCGCCGCTCCCAGTCGCTCAGCCTTCGCTGGCTCGTAGCCGCCTGCGACTCTCGCCCGGAACGTACCGCGGTCGAGCGCGTGGCCGGAGAACTCCTGGACGCCGCTGCCGGACGCGGTGGTGCCGTCAAGAAGAAGGAGGACGTCGAGCGCATGGCGGAAGCCAACCGCGCCTATGCCCACTACCGCTGGTAACCCTCAGGGTTCCCCCGAGTAGAGCTGGAACACGACGACTGTTATGAGCAAAGCGACAACAGCAACCGACCTAAGCAAGACGCGCAACATCGGCATCGCTGCCCACATCGACGCGGGCAAGACCACGCTGACCGAGCGCATCCTCTTCTTCACCGGCCGCATCCACAAGGTGGGCGAGACCCACGAGGGCGCGGCGCAGATGGACTGGATGGCGCAGGAGCGCGAGCGCGGCATCACCATCACCTCCGCCGTTACGCAGGCGTTCTGG
>CAZPWN010000096.1:0-8088 GCA_964590475.1 uncultured bacterium
CGCAGCACCACTTCGCGCTCTTCCGGCAGGTGGCGGCGCAGTTCCCCGACGCCAACCGCGTGCCGCTCTGGCTCAGCAGCGAACTCTGGTCCAAACCGTCGCTGGTGCTGATAACCATGTGGAGCAGCGGCGCCGGCATGCTCATCTTCCTCGCCGCCCTCAAGGGCGTGCCGCGCTCCCTCTACGAGGCGGCCAGCGTGGACGGCGCCTCGGGGTGGCAGAAGTTCACGCGCATTACCCTGCCCATGATCTCGCCGGCCATGTTCTACAACGTGGTCATCGGCCTCATCGCGGCGCTGCAGACCTTCGAGGCCGTCTACATCATCCAGAACACGCAGACGGAGCAGAGCCTGGCATCGGCCGCTTACTTCCTCTTCGTCCGCACGTTCCGGCAGCTCGAGATCGGGCAGGGCGCCGCCGCCAGCTGGATCCTCGCCGTGCTCATCGTGCTCCTCACGGTGGCGCAGTTCCGTTACAGCAGGTGGGTGCACTATGACTGAGGTCCCCCCTAAGGTCCGCCATGTTCGGGGTTCGCCATGAGTGAACTGACCCGCGCCGACATCGCCGCCCCAGAGCCCGTGGGCGGCGAGCCTGTGGCCGCTCCGGCCGCGCCGGCGGCCCCCACGCGCCGGACCCGCCGGGTCCTCAGCCGGGCGGACCTGTTCCGGCGCGGCTGGAAGCACGCCGCCGTTCTCCTCCTGTACGCGGCCCTCATCGGCGCGGGCATCTTCTTCCTCTTCCCCGTGGCGTGGATGGGCGGCACCTCGCTCAAGACCATCGAGGAGGTCAGCCAGGCGCAGCTGACGATCATCCCCGACGATCCGCAGTGGAGCAACTACACCAAGCAGCTCGCCGAGCGGAACTTCTACCGCGCCTACGGCAACAGCATCTACACCGTGCTCATGGTGCTGCTGGGCACCGTCTCGAGCCTCGTGGTGGTGGCGTTCGCGTTCAGCCGCCTGCAGTGGCCCGGCCGCAACGTCGTGTTCGGCCTCATGCTGGGCACGCTCATGCTGCCCGCCCAGGCCACGCTGGTGCCGCAGTACGTGCTGTTCTACGAGCTCGGCTGGCTGAGGACCTTCAACCCCATCACCCTGCCGGGCTTCTTCGCCGGCGGCGCGGCGCTGGTGTTCCTCCTGCGGCAGTTCATGCTGACCCTGCCCCGCGAGCTCGACGAGTCCGCGGTGATAGACGGCGCCAACCCGCTGCAGCTGCTGTGGCTCATCATCATGCCGCTGTCGCGCCCCGCCATCGCCACCGTGACGGTGTTCCTCTTCGTGGGGCAGTGGAACAACCTGGTGCAGCCGCTCCTCTACCTGCAGAAGGCCGAGCTGTTCACCATGCCCATCTACGTGGCGCAGAAGAACAACCTGCAGGAGTCGCCCATTCCGTGGCACGACATCATGACGGCCAGCGTGCTGTTCGTCATACCTGTGCTCGTCGTGTTCATCCTCACGCAGCGTTACTTCACCGAAGGGATAGCCCTCACCGGCTCGAAAGGTTAGGCGGCCATGGTGCCCTGCATGATCAGTTTCCGTGGCCACGCGGCGCCCGACTGGGTGCTGGCGGGCCTCCGTAGCGGCGAGATCGGCGCCGTCTGCCTCTTCAACTTCAACTTCGCGTCCGCTAAGCAGCTGCGGGAGCTCAACCTCTCGCTCATGGCGGCCGCCGCCGAGGGCGGCCACCCGCCGCCGATCATCGGCATCGACCAGGAGGGCGGGCAGCTGCAGGCCGTCAGCCAGGGCGCCACCGAGCTGCCGGGCAACATGGCCCTTGGTGCCACCGGCTCCGAGGAGCTGGCCAGGCGCACGGGCGAGGTGCTGGGGCGCGAGCTGCTGGCGCTGGGCGTGAACATGAACTTCGCGCCCGTCCTCGACCTGGCCACCCAACCCGACAACGACGCCATGGGCGTGCGCGTCTTCGGCACGGAACCGGAGCTCGTCTCTCGGCTGGGCGCCGCTCTGGTGGCAGGCCTGCAGCGGGTCGGCGTCCTGGCCACCGCCAAGCACTTCCCCGGCCACGGCGACACGCAGCTGGACAGCCACCTGGCCGCGCCCGTGATCGGCGCCCCGCGCGAGGTGCTGCTCCAGCGCGAG
The DNA here is from genome assembly GCA_964590475.1 of uncultured bacterium. Lineage (GTDB taxonomy): Bacteria > Deinococcota > Deinococci > Deinococcales > Trueperaceae > JAAYYF01. The sequence goes on from CAZPWN010000096.1 coordinate 2,097, forward strand.
CTGGCGCCGTTCCGCGCCGCCATCCAGGCCGGGGTGGCGGCCGTGATGACGTGCCACGCCTACTACCCGGCTCTCGATCCGGACATGGTGGCGACCCACTCCGCGCCCATCCTGCAGGGCGTGCTGCGGGAAGAGCTCGGCTTCGAGGGTGTGGTGGTGACCGACGCGCTCGACATGAGCGGTGTGGGCGAGATGTCCGGCCTGGAGCGCGCCAGGCGCGCGGCCTTAGCGGGCGCGGACCTGGCCATGCTCGGCCACCTGCCGGATCAGCCCGGGCTGCTGGCCCAGATGGCGCGCTACGTGGACCCCGTGAGCCAGGCGCGCGTCATGGCGCTGCGCCGTGCGCTGCCCACCAGCCTGCCGCCTCTCAGCGCGCTCGGCGCGGAGGAGCACCTGGAGGTAGCACGCGTGAGTTCGGAGCGCGCCATCACCGCGGTGAGGGGCAGCCCCCGCCTGCGTGACCTCTCGCGCGTCATGCTCGTGAGCGTGGAGGCGGGCGACCTCACCCCGGCCGAGACCTCGGCCGGCCAGCCGCGGCGGCTGGGCGAACAGCTGGGGCGCCGCGTGGGCCAGCTGGTGGAAGCCACCCTCACGCGCGGCGCGCCCGCTACCGAGGTGGCCGCCGTGTTCGAGCAGGTGGCGGCGTGGCGCAAGGCCGGGTCCGGCGAGGTGGTGGTGGCCAGCGTCAACGCCGCCGGCGACCCCGCGCAGCTCGATCTGCTCCAGCGCCTAACCCGCGCCGGCATGGACCCGGTCCTCGTGGCGCTGCGCTCGCCCCTCGACGTGGCGGCCGCGCACTTCGTGCCCCGCGCTCTGTGCAGTTACGGTAGGCGCCCGCCGCAGACGGAGGCCGTGGCGCAGGTGCTCTGCGGCGAGCTGGAGGCTGGCGGGGTTCTGCCCGTGACGCTGCCCGTGAGCCTGCCGGGCGCCGCCGAGGCGGGGGAGGGCACCACGCCACCGCCAGTGGGCGCCGGGGAGGGCGGTTGAGGCATGCTTGCTCGCGCACGTTTCATGCTCCCGGCTCTCGCGCTGCTCCTCTTCGCCGTCGCCCAGGCGGCAACCCCGCCGACCGAGCGGGCGCCGGGCTGGTGCGTAGCCGTGTGGTACCCCTCCTCCGAGCATCCGGGTGGCGCCGACTCGGTGATGGCCAACTCTGACGTGATAGACGTGGTCTTCCCCTTCTGGTTCACGCCGGACGCCGAGGGCCGCATCCTCACGCGCGCAGGCCTGGGCTGGCGCGCGCAGGTGCAGCAGTGGCGGGAAGCCGGGCTGCTGGTGCTGCCCAGCGTCTTCTCCACCCACTCGGCCTTCCTGCGGGAGCCGTACGTAAGCGCCCACATAGAGGCGCTCGTAGCGCTGGTCGAGGACGAGGGCTTCCACGGGCTCGACCTCGACTACGAGGAGTTCCCGCTCGGCACCAAGGACGCCTTCAGCCACTTCGTGGAGCGGCTGGCAGCCGAACTGCACGCGCGGGACAAGCTCCTCTCCGTCACGGTGCACGCCAAAACGGAGGCCGACCCGCCGTACGAGGGCGCCGCCTCACAGGAGTGGCCGCGCCTGGCGGCCGTGGCCGACCTCTTCAACGTGATGACCTACGACTACACCAACCGCAACGAGCCGCCCGGACCCGTGGCCGATCTGGCCTGGGTGGCCGAGGTGCTGGCGTACGGCGCCGGGGCCGTGGGCGAGGGCAAGCTGCTGGTCGGCCTGCCCTTCTACGGCTACGTCTGGAAGCGCGACCGTCCGCCAGCGGTGGCCACCACCTGGGAGGCCGCCATGCGCCAGGTGGAGCAGTTCCGGCTGCAGCAAGAGCGCCACGCCGGCAGCCACGAGCTGATCGTCAGGCTCGACGTGACCGGCCTGCCCCGCCAGGTGACCTACGTCTCCGACGCCATCACCACGGCCCGGCGCTTAGCGCACCTGGCCGAACGGCCCAGCAGGAGCGCGGGCGTGGCCATCTGGGGCGTGGGGGGCGAGGATCCCGCTGCCTGGCAGGCGCTACGCGACGCGCGGCCGGCGCCGTGCCACCTTGCGCCGCCGGACGCGCGGCGCCCCTCAACCACGAGGCATACGGCAAGCGGCTCGGGCCCGCCACGCCTACTTCCCGGTAACCTTCGGGCATGACGCCAAGCAAGGCCACGCGTGAACAGCTTAGGGAGCACAACCGCCGCCTGGTGCTGCGGATGCTCTACCAGGGGGAGGTCGACACGCGCGCCGCCCTCGCCACGGTCACGGGCCTGACGAAGCCGACCGTGAGCAGCCTGATCGGCGAACTCATGGACAGCGGGCTGGTGGTGGAGGAGGGGCTGGGCCGCTCCAGCGGCAGCGGCGGCAAGCGGCCCACCCTGCTGGCGTTCAACCCCAGGGCGCGCCACGTGATCGGCGTGGCCGTGGGCGCACGCAGCGTGAGCGCCGTGCTTGCCGACCTGGCGGGACACGGCAGCGCCGTGCACATGGTGGAGCTCTGCGCCACGGGCGCGCCGGCCGTCACGGCCGCCGTAGCGGACGCCGTCACGGCCCTGCTGCCGCAGCTCGACGCTCCACTGTTGGCGGTGGGCGTGGCCGTTCCAGGCCGGGTGCGCACCAGCGACGGCCGCGTGCGGCACTCTGCCGCCCTGGACCTCCACGACGAGCCGCTGGCCGCCAGCCTCTCGGCCCGGCTCGGGGTGCCGGTGCACGTAGGCAACTTCGCCGAGCTGTGCGCCCTCGGCCAGTACGGCTACGGGCTGGACGGCGACGACCCCAGCGGCACGCTCGTGACCATGACGCTCGACGAGGACCTGGAGCTCGGCGTAGTGCTGCACCCCAGCGGCGCCCACTTCGGCAGCGAACTCTCGGGCCCGATGATCGACGAGTTGCGCCTGGGCCGGAGCTCCCTGCAGGAGCGGGCCGCGGAGCTGCTGCAAAGCCGACCCGAGGCCGGAGCCGGTGGGGCGGAGCTGAACTACCTACATATAAGGCGCGCGGCCAGGGATGGCGACGGGCCCGCCGAGCAGCTGCAGGCGGAGCTGGCGCGGGGCCTCGCCCGGCCCCTGGCCTGGGTGACGGCCGTGCTGCAACCCAGCAACGTCTCGTTGGCGGGCGGCGTCACGGACCTGGGCGAGGGGTTCCTGGAGTTGCTGAAGGTGGAGTCCGAGGCGCTCCTGGGAGAGGGCGCCCTGGACGACGTGCTGCTGAGCATGGCGTACTCCAGCCGGCTTGGCGCCATGGGGGCCGTGGCGCTGGCGAACATGGCCGAACTGGGGCTGGTGGCGTGAGCCGCGCCCCGGCACGTACCCGTCCTGGCAACGGGGGCGCCGTGATCGTGCTGGCCAACAACCTGGACGGCGTGTTCCAGCAGAGCGTGCTGCAAGGCGCCACCGAACGGCTGGGCGCGGAGGGCTTCGAGGTGGAGCCCGTGGAGGTGGGCGGCGTGCAGGACGCACGGGAGCTCACGCGGCTCATGGAGGAGGTGGCCAGCAAGGCCGACGGCGTGCTGGTCATCAGCAACGCCGTGAGCGACGCCGGGTTGGCGGTGGCCATGAGCCGCGGCGCCGTGGCCACCCTCATCAGCCACCGGCGCCACCCGCACCCAGGCGACCGAGCGGAGCAATCACCGCCCACGCTGATGTTCGACAACCTCCAGGGGCTGCAGCAGCTCGTGGCGCACCTCGTAAACGAGTGCGGCCGCACCAAGCCGGTGTTCATCGGCGGCGACGCCACGCAGCTCGACGCCCAGGAGCGCGAGCGCGCCTTCCTGGACGAGGCCGTGCGCCACGAGCTGCGGGTGCCGGCCGCCAACCTCTTGGCGGGCGACTTCACGCCCGAGCGGGCGGGCGAGGCGCTGCGGCGGTTCATGGACGCCGGCGGCGAGTTCGACTGCGTGATAGCCGCCGACTACCTCATGGGCATCGCCGCTCAGCAGACGCTTAGAGAGGCGGGCGTGAAGGTGCCCGAGGAGGTAGCCGTGGTGGGGTACGGCGACGGCCCCGAAGCCGCGGCTGCAGGCGTGACCACGGTGGCGGCGGACGTGGTGGAGCTCGGCGCCAGGGCCGCCCGGCAGCTGCTGGCGCAACTGGCGGGGGAGCGCCTGACAGGGCGCACGCTCCTCAGCACCCACCTCATAAGGCGGCCCAGCAGCTGCTGAGCCGGCGGCCGCATCGGCCACCCCGGACCCTCGCAGCAGTTACCGTTGTGAACGTGCAAGAGATAGTGCGCAAGGTCCTCACCGCCCGCGTGTACGACGTGGCCATAGAGACGCCCCTGGAGAGCATGCCCAGGCTGTCGGAGCGCTTAGGCAGGCAGGTGCTGCTCAAGCGCGAGGACCTGCAGAGCGTCTACTCCTTCAAGCTGCGCGGCGCCTACAACAAGATCGCCCGACTGGGCGACCGCGCCGTGGAGGCGGGCGTGATCTGCGCCTCCGCGGGCAACCACGCGCAGGGGGTGGCGGTGGCGGCCGCTCGCCTCGGCGTGAAGGCCCTGGTGGTGGTGCCCGTCACCACGCCCGACATCAAGGTGCAGGCCGTGCGCCGTCTGGGTGCAGAGGTGGTGACGCACGGCGAGGAGTTCGACGAGGCGCAGGCGCACGCCTACGAACTGGCGGAAGAGTCGGGCGCCATCTTCGTGCACCCGTTCGACGACGAGGACGTCATCGCGGGCCAGGGCACCATCGGCATGGAGCTGCTGCGGCAGCACCCCGGCGAGGTCGAGGCCCTCTTCCTGCCCATAGGCGGGGGCGGACTGGCCGCGGGGGTGGCCAGCGTGGTGCGTTATCTGCGACCCGAGGTGCGCCTCATCGGGGTCGAGCCGGCCGACGCGGCCTCCATGCGCGCCGCCTTCGACGCGGGCGGGCCCGTGAAGCTGAACGAGGTGGGGCTCTTCGCGGACGGCGTCTCAGTCAAGCGCGTCGGCGACCTCACCTACCGGCTGTGCCGCGCCGCGCTCGACGACGTGATGGTGGTGGACACGGACCAGATCTGCGCCGCCATCAAGGACATCTACGAGAACTGCCGCGCCATCGCGGAGCCCGCCGGGGCGGTTGCCCTCGCGGGGCTGAAGGCCTACGCCGCTGCGTCGCAGGGCTCCGCGCCGCTCATGGCGGTCCACTCGGGCGCCAACCTCAACTTCGACCGGCTGCGGCACGTGGCCGAGCGGGCGGAGGTGGGGGAAGGCACCGAGGCGCTCCTGGCCGTGGGCCTGCCCGAGCACGCCGGCAGCTACAAGCAGTTCATCCAGACGTTGGGTGGCCGCGCCATCACCGCCTTCAACTACCGCTACGGCGATCCGGAGAGGGCGCAGATCCTCGTGGGCGTGGCGCTGAAGCAGGGTCAGAGGGAGAAGGCGGAGCTGCTGGCAAGCATCAGCGAGGCGGGCTTCACGGTCATGGACCTGAGCGACGACGAGATCACCAAGACCCACGCGCGCTACATGGTGGGCGGCCTGGCCAACGGGCTGGAGCACGAGCTGCTCTTCCGATTCGAGTTCCCGGAGCGGCCCGGCGCGTTGCTGCGCTTCCTGGAGAGCCTCCACCCCGACTGGAACATCACCCTCTTCCACTACCGCTATCACGGCGCCCACTACGGGCGCGTGCTGGCAGGCATAGAGGCGCCGCCCTCCGACCGCGAGCAGGTGACCCGGGCCCTCGAGGCGCTCGGCTACCCCTTCCGAGAGGTCACACGAGAACCCTCGGTGGAGCTCTTCATGCGAGGCGGACACCCCTAAGGGTGGGCGGACGGACGCCGTAGGGGAGCGCTTTTCCGGATCGAAGAGCACAGTGGTCAGACCAGGGCTTGACATGGTTCAGCTTGAAGCAGTACACTTCTCTTTGCCGCTCGAGAGAGTGGCGCGAACATTGACAGGAGAATAGAAGACAAGACATCAGGTCTCGGACGACTGATTGTTCCGTCAGGAACGTAGAAAGTCGACCGGGACGCGAATCGGGTTTTTTCTAAAAACTCTGAATCGCGTGTCTGCTCATACACATCGAAGAAATAGAAAAGGGTCAAGTTACTAA
>CAZPWN010000097.1:0-8013 GCA_964590475.1 uncultured bacterium
GCTGGAGGTGGAGCGGAGCAAGGATAGGGATGAGCGCACGGAGAACTGAGGGCGGCCCGCTGTAAGGCCCCTACCTTCAGTGCGGCGTGTCGAACAGGGTGCCTTGGCTAACGCTGCCCGGCACCCTGAACTCGCCGGCGTTGAGCGGCGGCACGTGCCTGGGTATCCCCGCCCGTTCGCGCGCCCGGTGGAAGAGGGCGCCGACCTGCTCCGCGTAGAGGCCCACCCCGCGCATGCGCCTGCCGAACTGGCCGTCGTTCAGCGCACCGCCATGTACCTCGCGGGTGCGGTTGAGCACGCGCTGCTTGCGCAGGGGGGCGTGGTGCTCGAGCCACTCCTCGAAGAGGGGCGCCACCTGCCCCGGCAGGCGGAGGAGCGTGTAGCTGGCGTGACTGGCGCCCGCCTCAGCGGCGGCCTGGATGATCTTCGGCGCCTCGGCGTCCGTGAGGCCGGGCAGGATGGGCGCCACGTTCACGCCCACCGGCACACCGGCGTTCGCCAGCTTCTCGATGGCGGCCAGGCGGTTGGCGGCGGTGGCGGTACGCGGCTCCAGCTTGGAGCGGAGACTCTCGTCCAGGGTGGTGATGGAGAGCGTCACGCGCACGCCGCCCCAGGCGGCCAGCTCCTGCAGCACGTCCAGGTCGCGCGTGACGAGCGCGTTCTTGGTGATGAGCCCCACGGGGTTGCGGAAGCGTGCCAGCACCTCGAGGCAGGCGCGGGTGATGCCCAGCTTGCGCTCCACGGGCTGGTAAGGGTCCGTGACGCCCGACAGCATCAGAGTGCGCGGCTCCCACGACTTCTTGCGAAGCTCGGCCTCCAGCAGCTGCGCGGCGCTGCGCTTCACCAGGATCACGCGCTCGAAGTCGAGCCCGGCGGACAGGCCGTAGTACTCGTGCGAGGGCCTGGCGTAGCAGTACGAGCAGCCGTGCTCGCAGCCGCGGTACGGGTTCAGGCTGGCGCTGAAGCCAACGTCCGGGCTGCTGTTGGTGCTGATGACGCTCCGCGAGGTGTCGTCTAAGTACCGCGTGCGCACTCGCAGGTCGTCCTCGTCCAGCTCGGCCGGGTCCAGCTCCACCTCGATCTCCGTGAAGCGGTGCGCCGGGTTGGCGCTGGCGCCGCGCCCGCGGTGGGCGGGGGCGGGCGGAGGATCGCCGTTCTCTGGCATACCGGAGTGTAGGTCGTAGCTGCGGCGCCGTGTGTCTTAGACCGGGACCGCCCGCGGCGCAGCGCGCACCTCACGCGGCGGCGCGGCTCCCCAGCACGTAAGCGGCCTCTCCAGCGGTCATGACGCGGCCGTACAGGAAGTCGGTGGCGAGGAGCGTGGCGAATTGCTTATAACGATTTTTCACAGCTATGCTCCTGGGTGAGGTGCAACCGCTGCGCCGTTGCGTGCGTGAAGCGGGCGTACCAGGCGCAAGCTGCGCTGCCGTAACCTAGCCGCAGAGGAAACAGCCCGAAGAACAAACAGGAGTACAGCCTGACCGTGGTCGTTACCAAATCACTTCTCCTACTGACCGCCGCGCTGCTGGCCGGCAGCGCGCTGGCGCCTGCCTTGGTGGGAGTCACGCCGCCCAAGCGGCTCTTCAGGTGGATGCTGCTGGTGCTCACCGTGGCGCTCATCGGCCTGACCGTCCTGGAGGTGGTCTTCAACCTGCGCCGGCTACTGGGGTTCTTCGAGTGGGACATGTTCCTCACCTACCTGCAGACCACCAGGCACGGCAACGCCGCCCTGCTCAGGGTCGGCACGACACTCGTGCTCGGCGGGCTGTTGCAGATGCGGCCGGCGGAGGGCCTCACGCTGCCCAAGGCGCTCCTCGCGCTGGCGCTGCTCTTCAGCTTCAGCTACTCGAGCCACGCAGCCGCGATGGGCGGCGCCGGACCCATGGTGGTCGACTGGCTCCACTTCGTGGCCGTGTCCGCCTGGCTGGGGGCCCTGCTGGCGGTGGCGCTGGGTGCCATCTGGACGCCCGCGCAGCTGGAGGTGAGGACCGAGGCGGTGGGTCGCCTCGCCGCCATCGGGCTGGGGGCGGTGGTGGTCATGGCGGTAACCGGCACCGTTAGCACGTTGGTGCACCTCTCGGACCCGCCGACGTTCGTGGGCTCACCCTACGCCCGCTCCTGGCTGGTGAAGATACTGATGGTGCTCACCGTGCTGGCCTGCGCCGCCTGGAACCGCGTGCGGCTGGTGCCCCTCACGCGCCGGGACGAAGGCGCCACCCGTCTGCGCACCGGCATCGGGGTGGAGCTCGCACTGCTGGCAGCCGTCTTCGTGGCCACTGGGTGGCTCAGCTCCAGTCCGTTACCGCACTCCGCCGATGCCGGGGTGAACGCGTTCGAGAACCTGCTCGGCTTCGTCGAGTACTTGAAGGAGAGATGATCATGCAGATCCGTAGCAAACGACTCAACGCCCTACTCGCGCTGTTGGTCCTGAGCGGCTTCGCTTTAGCGCACCAGAGCAAGGAGGTGGGCGACGGCGCCTACCGCGTGGTGGTCGGCTACCTCGTGAACCCGGCCTACTCGGGGCAGCTGAACGGCATCGACCTGGCCATCCGCAACGCGGACGGTGAGCCCATGATGGGGCTCGAGCGCAGCATCCTGGCGTGGGTCATAGCGCCGGACGGCACCGAGCTGCAGCTCACGGTCCGCGCCAACGCGGACAAGGAGGGCTGGTACACGGGCAACTTCATCCCCACGGTGGCCGGCAACTACACCTTCCGGGTGAGCGGCTTCGTCGGCCAGGTCGAGTTCGAGGAGCTGTTCGACGAGCCCGCCCACAACGATCCCGCCGTCATGGACGGCGCCGCGATCAGCCTGCCATGATGCGCAGGCTCCTAGCTTTTGCACTACTGGCGGCGCTGAGCGTCGTGAGCGCTCACGCGCACCTGGCGGCCTCCGATCCGGCGGCCGATGCCGTGGTCCCGGCCGCCGAGGCGCCCAGCGTGATCACCCTCGAGTTCACGGAGGGCGTGGAGCTGGCGTTCTCGACCTTCCGCCTGGTGCCCATCGACCACGAACTGGACGTTTCAGACGACACCTTCGCCATGCGCCTCAACGCGCTGGCCGCCCAGAAGGCCGCCGAGGTGCTGGCCGTCCGCGGGGAGGTGGAGGGCGAGATCCCGTTCGAGCTGCAGCCCGCCCGCGGCACCGTCGAGCAGTTCGAGATGCACCTGGCCGAGCCGCTGGCGCCTGGCAGCTACGTGCTCATCTGGCGCCTGCTCTCGGTGGACACGCACGTGATCGAGGAGTTCATCACCTTCACCGTGGCGCCCTGAGGCCGGGTCGGGAGCGGCCAGGCCGAGGACCGTTCTAGGAGACCGCCTAGCAGAAGGCCGCTAGGCGGTCTCTTCTTCCACCCAACCCAGGTACTCGGCCAGCCCGCCGGTGGCGGGGTAGGCCACGGCCGCGGGCACGTCGTACGGGTGGAGCTCCTCGACGGCCCTAAGTAACTCCGGTAGGCGACCCCGGGTGGTCTTGGCCCAGGCCACCACCTCGGGCTCGGTGGTCACCTTGCCCTCCCAGCGGTAAACCGAGGTGCCGAGGGCACCCAGGTTCACGCACGCAGCCAACCTACGCTCGACCAGCGCACGAGACACCTCCTGCGCCACCTTCTCGTCCGGGAACGTGAGGTAGACGGCCACGACCTGCGGATCTCTGCTCGGCTGCTTGCTCTGTTCCTTGCTCTGGTCCCTACTCTGTCCCATACGAGTACGTTAGAGCATGGCTGGCGTCGGGCCCGCCACACGGTCGTCAGGAGCTAGCTGAGCGGTTTCGAACCTACAGGGCGCCCCTAGCCAGCCTCAGACGGACGTCTCCACGTGGCGCCTGAAGTTGTCGAGTATGGCCTGCCAGCCGGCCCTCTGCTGCTCCAGCGGGAACTCCTGTTCGGGGTCGAACGACACCCGCACGCGGACACCGCCGTCGACCTCGTCGAACTCCACGGAGGCCTGGCGCTCACCGAACCTGTACTCGATGAGCTCCTGGTCCACGACGTTCGTGTAGGTCCCCGCGAAGTCGAAGCCCTCGCTGCCGTCCCTGGCTTCCATCCGCGTCGAGAACTCTCCGCCCGGACGCAGGTCGACCGTCGAGGAGGGCGCGTGCCAGTCGTCGGACGCGTAGTTCCACCGGACGATGTCGTCGGGGTTCGAGTAAGCTCGCCACACCTCGTTGATAGGCGCGTTGACGACCGTCTCCACAACAACCTTCTCCATACCCGTCCTCCTCCGTTCTGCTTCAGCGCGAGATTAGACGGTCGGAGCGTGGCTTGTATAGGGGTGCCGCTGCGGGGCTCAGCCGGCAGGTCCTCGTTCGTCCTCGGGGCGTAACGACCACGTAACGCCTGGCCCCCCACCATGTGGACGAAGGAGGTAGGGCATGTTCATGATCGTCGGAGCCACAGGATCGTTGGGTGGGAGCGTGGCGCTAGCGCTTCTGGATCAAGGGCAGCGCGTGCGGGTGCTCGTGAGGCCGGAGTCGCCGCTGCGGGCCACTGGGCGTTTCACGGACCCTGCAACCCTGGAGCGGGCGGGTGCCGAGGTCGTGGAGGGCGACCTGCGAGAGCCGGACAGCATCGCGCCACACCTGCGGGGCGTGACGGCGCTCCTCTCCACGGCGTCGGGCACGAAGCGCGCGCCGCCCGACTCCATCCAGGCGGTCGACCTGGAGGGCACCGCGGCTCTCGCGCGGCTGGCCCGCAGCGCAGGGGTGCAGCACATGGTCTACGTTTCGGCTCGCGGTGCGGCACCGGAGGCGCCGGCTTTCCTGCGCATCAAGTGGGAGGCCGAAGAGGCGGTCATGCGCTTCGGGCCGCCGGCCACCATCGTGCGCCCCGCCGCGTACATGCAGGACTGGATCGGCTTCGTATACGGGGCGCAGCTGCAGGGCGGCACGCGCGTGCAGGCCATCGGCAGCACCGATCCCCTCAAGGCGTACGTGGACGAGGCCGACGTGGCCAAGGTCGTCACCGCGGCGTTGCTGGCAGGTCCACCTGCCGCCGGCGCGGCCACGGAAACGGTGGAGCTGTCTGCCGACTCCGTCCGGGCCAGCGAGGTCATAAGGCGTATGGCGGAAGCGTCGGGTCTCCCGCTAACGGTGGACCGCGTGCCCGTAGGAAGGGGCGTGGACACGGTGCAGGGGCCGGTGGCCGACGTCATCACGGGGCTCCTCACCATGATGGCCGACCAGCCCGACGACCCGTACGTCAGCGAGGGCCTGGAGGCCCGCTACGGCGTGAAGCCGCGCAAGGTGGACGAGTTCATCCACGGCATGTTCGCCGGCGTGCCGGCGGACTGACGGGCGGGGGCTCGGGTAGGGGGCGGGAGGGGCGCTGGTACGCGGGCGCTGCGCTTGGCCGTGCGCTTGCCCCTGGGTGGAAGGGGCCCCGCTCCTATACTTGTGCGGCCGGACCGCTCCGGAGATTGGGGATGCCACCATGGCCGTCAGAACCTGGAACATCGACCCCACCCACTCCACGATCGAGTTCTCCACCAAGCACATGATGTTCACCACCGTCCGCGGACGCTTCAAGGAGTTCAGCGGGCAGCTGCACTTAGACCGTGAAGCGCCCGATACCTCCTGGGCCGAGGTGAGAGTCCAGGCCGCCAGCCTGGATACCGGAGCCCCCGACCGCGACGGGCACCTGCGCAGCGCCGACTTCTTCGACGCCGAGTCTCATCCCGAGATCGTGTTCCGCAGCACCGAGTCGATCGGCGCCACGCCGGAGGAGGGCACCCGCTTCCGGGTGAGCGGGGACCTGACCATCGCCGACACCACCGAGCCCGTGACGCTCGACGTCCTGTTCCAGGGACGTGGGCAGGACCCGTGGGGCAAGGAGCGGGTCGGCTTCCAGGCCTCGTGCGAGATAGACAGGCGCGACTGGGGCCTCAAATGGAACCAGGCTCTGGAGACGGGCGGCGTGCTGGTGGCCAACAAGGTGCGCATCGAGGTGGAAGTTCAGGCGGTCGAGGCTGACTCCGAGGAGGGATGACATGGCGACCGAACTGCAAGGCAAGAGGATCGCGTTCTTGGTAGCGCCCAAGGGCACCGAGCACGACGAGCTGGTGAAGCCGATGGAGGCCGCGAAGGAAGCCGGCGCCGAGACCGTGCTGGTCTCCAGCGAGGCCGGCACCGTGACCACCAACCGTAAGGATCTGGAGCCCGGCGAGGAGCTGAGGGCCGAGCTCGGCTCGGCGGACGTGAAGGTGGACGACTTCGACGCCGTGGTCATACCGGGCGGCACGGTCGGCGCGGACAAACTGCGAGCGGACGAGAAGTTGGTCAGCTTCGTGCGCAGCTTCGTGGAGCAGGGCAAGCCCGTGGCGTCCATCTGTCACGGGCCCTGGGTACTGGTGGAAGCGGGCGTGGTGGACGGCCGCAAGGTGACCTCCTACCCCAGCCTGCAGACGGACATCCGCAACGCCGGCGGCAACTGGGTGGACCAGGAAGTGGTGGTTGACAACGGCTTGGTGACCAGCCGCAAGCCGGACGACATCCCGGCGTTCACGCGCAAGATGATCGAGGAGGTCGCTGAGGGCGTTCACAGCCGTCAGCGCGTTGCTCGGTAGCACCCCAATCAGCGGATACGGCGGACTGCTATGCTTTCACCCGGAGGCGATTCACCGAACGGTGATTCACTGAAGGGTGAAAGCGAGCGGTCCATTGCGCAGTGACGACACGAACAACCCGTTCCGGACCGGCGAGCGCGTTAGCGGCTACCACTTCGCCGATAGGGAGGAGGAGGTGGCGCGCATTCGCGCCGCCATGCTCTCCTCCGCCACCCTGCTGGTGTACGGCCCGCGCCGCATGGGCAAGAGTTCGGCCATCTGGAACGCAGCCGAATCCGCTCGTCTTGCCCGCCCCAAGCCCATAGTGGTCACCGCCGACGTGGCCACGGCCACCAACCTGTACGACGTGTCCGCGCGCCTGCTGCGCTCCCTCTACGAGGAGACGCGCTGGCTGAAGTTGCGGCTCGAGGACCTGCTCGGGGGCTTGGCCCCACGCGTGACCGTGAAGTTCGACGAGCGCGGCGGGCCGCCCGCCATCACGTTCGGGTTGGACCGGCGCACGGCCAGCGAGGCCGAGAGGCAGCGCGCCTTCGAGGGGGTAATCGAGCGCCTCAGCCAGGTCCGCGCCGACACGGATAGGCCCGTGGCGGTGGTGCTGGACGAGTTCCAGGCCGTGCGCTCGTTCGCGGGGGAGAGCTCCGAGTGGCACCTGCGCGACGTGATGCAGCGGCACGGCGATCTGGCGTTCATCTGCGCCGGCTCGCAGGAGTCGTTGATCCACGACATGATCGGCCCCAAGCGCGCCTTCTACAAGATGTTCGACCTTCTACACCTGGGCGCCATCCAGCCGGAGGTGCTGGCGGAGTGGATCGAGGAGCGTCTCGCACGCGGTAGCGGCGTGGAGGCGGGCGTGGGTCTCGAGACCGTGCGCCTGGCGGGCCCCAGAACGCAGGACATCATCCAGGTCGCTCGGCAGCTCTACTTCCTGGGGCTAGCGTCTCGGCGCAAGGTGGAGGTAGCCGACGTGAGCGTGGCCATAGACGAGGTGGTGCGCAACGAGGCGCCACTGCTGCAGACGCTGTGGAACGGCCTCTCGGCGCAGCAGCAGGACGTACTGCGCGTGGTGGCGCTGGGCGTGGAGCAGCTCTATTCGGCGCAGGTGCGCGACCAGTTCGCGCTGCCCGGCGCGTCCTCCGTCCACAAGGCCGTGGAGGTGCTGGCCGAGCGCGGGCTACTGGTGAAGGGGGAGGATGGCGCCATGTTCGACAGCCCCTTCTTCCAGCGCTGGGTGCGCACGCAGGTGGCTTCCGACCTGGGGTGATGCGGGCAGGTCTCGCTGGGCGCTGGTGCCGCGCCGCTCGCTAGGCGACCTGTTGGGCTTCGTCGGCCTGGACCTTGTCGGCCTGAGTCTGTTCCACCTGGGCATCGTCCACTTGGGACTCGTCGACCCAGCTGCGTGCCCAGGCGCCCAGGCCGTCCAACACGGGCCGCAGGGCCTCGCCCATCTCCGTCA
>CAZPWN010000098.1:0-7995 GCA_964590475.1 uncultured bacterium
CCCCAGCGGACGAGGGCCGAACCCTCGGCGTGCGGGTTGTAGCCGCGCTCGACGGTAACGCTGCGCAGTTCGTTGGCGGCGCGCCCTTCGCGTTCGGGCGGCTTGTTGGTGCTTCCAGGCTTGGTTCTTCCGGGCCCAGCCTGGCCCTTGGCGGCCGTCACGGCGCGAGCCGCGCAGCGAAGGGGGCCAGGTCGGCGGTCGCCACCTGCTCGTAGGTGCCGGCCGGGCCGCCGAGGGCGCCCGAGGCGTGGAGGAAGGAGGGCACGTCGCCGGTGACGAGGTAGTGCACGCTGCCAGGGCCACCAGCCGGCGCCAGCAGATCCAGGCGCTTCAGGTCGCGCGCGACCACCTTCGCGACGGAACTCGCGGAGTCGATCAGCGACACGCCCTCGCCGAGCACTTCGGCCAGCACGCCCTTCAGCGCGGGGTAGTGCGTGCAGCCGAGGATGACGGCGTCCAGGGGCGGCCTACCTTCCAGGTAGTGGCTGGCGACGAGGCGGGCGATGGCCGTGTCGGACACGCCCTCCTCGACGATGGGCACGAACAGCGGGCAGGCGCGCGCCCACGTCATGGCTCCCGCGCGCTCGAGGCGGTCCTGGTAGACGCGCGAGGCGACGGTGCCCTGCGTGCCCAGCACGCCTATGCGCCCGCCGGGAGCGCTCTCCAGAGCCGCCGCGACGCCCGGCTCGACGACGCCCCAGGTGGGCACCGGCAGGCGGTCGGCCAGGGCCGGCAGCGCCACCGCGGAAGCCGTGTTGCAGGCGATGACCAGGCCCTTCACGCCGCGTGCCAGTAGCGCGCCGGAAATCTCGTCCGCGAAGCCGCGCACCATGCCGGCCGGCTTGGGGCCGTACGGGACGCGCGCCGTGTCGCCCAGGTAGACGAACGACTCGTTCGGCAGCGCGCGCCGCAGCTCCTTCAGCACGGTGAGGCCGCCGACGCCCGAGTCGAAGACTCCGAGCGGCGCGTGGGCGGAAGGGGGAGAGGTAGCCTGCACCGCGTCAGCTTATCACCGGGCTCCGCTGGCCTCCCGTGTGGAACTCGGCGCGGCGGGGCGGGCATCCTGGCGGGCGTACTCCAGCAGTTCGCCGTACCCGAGCGAGCCGCCCTCGAGCTGCAGCTGCTCGGCCAGCCGGGGGTCCAGCGCCGCCGCAGCGGCAAGCCTGGCCTCCTGCAGTGCTCCGGACGGCATCTGGCCGCCGCCCGCCTCCGTCGCCAGGTAGGCTTCCAGCCCGCTCGCCAGGCGCAGCGCCCGCTCGGGCCTGCCCGAGCGTTGCTCCACCACCACCAGATCGGTCAGGATGGCCGCCTCGATCCAGCCGCCGCCCAGCGGTGGCAGGGCATCCAGGCCCCGGAGCAGGACCTCGCGCGCCTCCTCGTAGCGCCCCAGCTGCGCCTCGATGTGGCCCAGGTTGTTGAGCGAGTTCGCCACCCCGGTAGCGTCCCCCAGCTGTCGTTTGAGCTCGAGGCTGCGTTCTAGGAAGCCCTTGGCCGCGGTGGTCTCGCCCACTTCGAGACTGAGGGCGCCCAGGTTGTTGAGGGCGTACGCGATGCCCTGAACGTCGCCCAACGCCTGCTTCAGCGACAGCGACTCGAGCAGCAGGCTCCGCGCCCGCTCGTAGCGGCCCGCCTTCGCTTCGGCGATGCCCAGGCTGTTAAGCGTGGCGGCCGCGCCCCAACGGTCGGAGATTCCCCGCTGCAGCTCGAGGCTGCGCTCGAGCAACCCGTGCGCCTCATTCCGGCCGAGCTTGCCGGCCAGCAGCCCCTGGCTGTGCAGCGTGTCGGCCAGGAGCTGGACGTCGCCTTCGGCCTCCGCCAGCTGGCGAGCCGCGTCGTAGTGCGCGGCGGCACGCTCGTGCTGGCCCAGCTCCTGGAAGAGCGTTCCGGCCCGGTGGAGCGCACGCGCCCGCAGGAGGGGGAGGGCCTGCGCCGCTTCGAGGTCCGCGAGCGCCGTCAGGTAGCGGCAGCCCTCGTCGTACGGCCCCCGGATCCACCAGAACTGCTGCAGCGCCACAGCTAGCCGCAGCCCCATCTCCGCCTCTCCTCCCGCCAACGACCAGTCGAGCGCAGCCCTGAGGTTGTCGCGCTCGGCCGCGAGGCGCGCCAGCCATGTCACCTGGTCGGCGCCCCTCAGGCCCGCCGCGGCGTTCTCCGCCAGCGTCATGAAGTGCTGCGCGTGGCTCTCTCGGGCGGCCGCCAGGGCGGCCTTGTCGTCGTGCAGCCGCTCGGCGGCGTACTGACGGGTGACGGGGTGGAGGAGCCAGCGTCCGTCGCCCTGCCTGTTCAGCAGCGACTTGTCGGAGAGAGCGAGCAACGTGGCGCCGGACCCGCCCGTCACGGCCAGGGCGCCTTCGCGCTCGAAGCCGCCGCGGAACACCGAGAGGCGGGCCAGGAGGTCGCGCTCCGCCGGGTCCAGAAGGCTCCAGGAGTGCGTGAAGGCGCTGCGCAGGCTGCGGTGACGCGCGCTCTCGCCGTCCGAGCGGCGCTCCAGCACGTCGAAGGTGCGTTCGGCCTCGGCGGCGATCTCACGGCACGACAGGAGGCGCGTCAGCGACGCCGCGAGTTCGATGCCCAAGGGCGCCCCCTGCAGCAGCTCGCAGAGCCGCGTGACGTGCTCCAGGTCGTCTGCCCGTAGCTCGAAGCCGGGCGTGGCTTGCCCGGCCCGCAGCGCGAACAGGCTCACGGCGTCGAAGCGCCTGGCGTCGTCGGGCACGCTGCCAGCCGAGGGGTAGCTCAGGCCCTCCAGGATGACGACGCGCTCGGCGCTAACCTCGAGGCGCTCCCGGGAGGTCGCCAGCACCTTCAGGTTCTCGCAGCGCTCCAGCAGCGTGGTCACCGGCCGCGCCACCCCCTTGAGCTGCTCGAGGTTGTCGAGGACCAGCAGCACGCGCCGCTTCCCTAGGGCACGCGCCAGTCGCGCGGTCAGGTCCTCGCCGGCAGCCAGGTCGATCCCAAGCGTCTCCGCGATCATCGCCAGCGCGGCCTCCGTGCTCCGTGCGGCCTCGAGGGCCACGAAGTAGACGCCCGTGAAGCCACCCAGGAGCGATTCGCGGGCCGCCTGCAGCGCCAGGCGGGTCTTGCCCGTCCCACCGGGACCGACGAGGGTGATCAGGCGCTCGCCCGCGGAGGCCAGCGCACGGTGCAGCTCGGCGAGCTCGACGTCGCGGCCCACGAACGGTCCACCCGGTGTCGGCAGGTCGTGGGCCACGCCCGGCGGCGCCTCGTCTTCGAGCAGGCTGCGCGCGGCGGCCGCGGTGGGGGCCAACGCCAGCTCGAAGGTGGCCGCTTCGGCCTCCAGGCGGGCGGCCAGGGGGTGGTCGGCGGCGCGCAGCAGGGCGTGCAGGCGGCCGAGCGTGGTCGGCTCGGGCGGGGACGCACCGGCCACCCCGGCGGCGCGCTCGGCCCACGCGGCCGCGGCATCGAGCCGGCCGCGGCCGGCTTCGAGGTAGGCCCGTTTGAGGAGCGCAGACCGCAGCTCCTCGGCGAGCGCCTCGCGCTCGGCGTAGAGCCACTCCTCGAGCTCGGCGCCCCAGGTAGGCAGCTCGAGCCCGGAGAGGAAGGGCCCCCGGTAGAGGGCGAGGGCGCTCTCGAGGTCACCGTCGGCCAGGTTGCGCCTCAGCTCTTGGGCGTCGGAGGCGAGGTCGCACCACATCCGCGTCTCGTCCGCGTGGACGCGGCCTGGCGCCGCTCGCCGCAGGCGTACGAGCGTGGTGGTGAGGCTGCGGTTCGCCCCTTCGCTGCCAGGCCAGAAGAGTTCCGAGACATGGCTCCGCAGCTGGGGTCCCTGATGGATCAGGTAGGCCAGCAGCAACAGCGGTTTCGGACGCCCGAAGTCGCTCCCGGCGATGCGGGCGCCGCCCAACGTCAGGAGCATGTACCCCGATCGTACCGAACGCCTTCGTACGGGGTTCTTACACCGGCCGTGTGGCTCGTGTCCCAGGTAGCTGGGCGGGCGCGGGCGGCAGCGCGGCAGTCGCGCGGCAATTTCCGCTCGGTCGCAGGTCGGTCGCAGGTCGGTCGCAGGTCGGTTGCAGGTCGGTTGCACCTGCGCGCCAGCATGGCGGGACCCTAGTTCGGCTGGCCGGTCTCCGGCAAGCCACCGGTACGGGGTGATCGAGGCCGAGCGCCTCGGCACCCCCACGGGCGCCTCCCCACGGCGCTGGAAAGGAAGCCCATGCGGCGTCTACCTGTACTCCTGTTGCCCCTGCTTCTCCTGGTCCTGGTCGGCTGCGCCCAGTTCACGCCCGAGGCGCCGACGCCACCACCCGAGATCGAGGCCGCTGGCGAGGACGAGCGCGAGGCGGCTGCCGAGGAGCGTGACAAGCCCCCCGAAACGCCGCTCGACCTCGACGCGGCGTTCCTTTCCAGCTCCACCGTCACGACGTGCGGCGGCGAGGGCGAACGCCCCTGCGGCATCGGCACGGCGTTCTTCTGGGCCAACGGCGGCCTCTTCGCCGACCGCGGCCTGAAGGCCACCGGCTTCCGCGTGTTGCCGGACATCAGCTTCAACGTCTACGACTGGATCGACATCTCGCAGTTCGACGCCACCCAGTACGAGGAGCTGCTGGAGGCGCTCGAGGAGTACCTGGAGGAGCTGAACGGTGCCGTAGGGCGGCTGTCGACGCTGGTGACGAGCGACTGGGAAGCACTGGAGCGGCGCATCACCAACCTCGGCGTGGATGACTTCATGACCGAGACCTGCTTCGTCTACTGGCAGGATGGCAAGTGCTGGACTGTCCCGCCGCTCATCGACGACGTGGGCATACCGGGCTTCATCGCGCCCTTCCCCAACTTCACGGAGAGCGGCTGGAGGCTTCCGCAGGACTTGGCCGTGTTCGGCGCGAACGTGGTCAGCGCCTTCGCGGACCTGGTGGCAATCGGCATCGAAGTGCCCGAGATGGGCGTGATGGTCCCCGACTTCATCAAGGGCATCCCCGACATCGGGCCGTTCCCCGACACGAGCTTGGGCGAGTTCTTGGCTACCGACCCTGAGGCCATGCTGAGCGACATCACGAAGGCGGTCGACTTCCTGAAGCTGACCTTCAGCGAGAACAACCCCTTCATCCGCTTCGCGGTGGACCTCGTGAACGACTTCGTGAACCCGCCCGGGATCGTCGTGAACGACCGCCGCTGGAATCCCGACGCCGCAGAGTTCCAGCAGACGTGGGAGCACTGGGCGCTGCTGAACCAGCACGGCCTCGCCAGCTACGAGCCCCTCAACTGGACCCAGTACCTGAACACCCACAACGCCTTCAACAACGTCGCCGACGGCTACCTGATCCCCAACCAGTACTACTCGATGACCGACCAGCTGAACATGGGCGCGCGCGCCCTCTCGCTCGACATCCACTGGTACGCGAACCACATGAGGCTCTGCCACGGGACGAACAGCCAGTTCGGCTGCAGCGCGCTCGACCGCTTCTGGGACTCGGGGATCAAGGAGCTTGCCACCTGGCTGAGCCTCAACCCCGGTGCCGTCGTCGTGATCGACATCCAGGACGAGACGGGCGGCGAGCACAGCTCCCACGTGAACGATCCGATCGCCGCGCACCTCGGCGGCCTCGTCTACACCCCTGCCGACGGGCGGCGCGACGGCCTCGGTGCCGGCGACACGGAGCGCTGGCCCTCCACCGACCAGATCCGCCAGGCCGGCAGGCAGGTGATCTTCTTCAGCAAGCACCAGCACGGCGGCCAGTGGCTCTGGACGCGGCCCGCGATGGTGCTCGAAGCCGCCCAGGCCGACAACTTCCACTTCACCGTTTCCGACTACAGCACGGCTCAGGGCCCGCCTCCAGCGAACGACGGCGGCCTGCCCGGCTGCTGGTCGTACTGGAACGGCGGCTCGGGCTCGTTCAACTTCGCCCGGAACGTCACGAGCTGGAACCGCTCGATGTTCACCTCCGTTTACGAGGCGCGCTCGATGATCGACCCGTTCGCGGCGGCGGGGATCCTCACGAACGAGGACGTGGCCCACCTGGCCCGCTGCCCCGTGACCGAGATCGCGGTCGACTTCCTGAACGCCACCGAGCGCTCGAACCTCGGCGCCTGCAAGGACGTGCCGGGCTGCCTCGGGCACGACGAACGGGTCGCGGCAGCGGTGTGGAGCTGGTACGGAGACGACCGGGGCGATAGGGGCGACGCCGCCGTGCTCGATGGCCGCACCGGACGCTGGTTCTCGGCCGACCCCGAGGCGAACCGCCGCTACGCCTGCGCGCTGCCGCGCGATGCCGACGCGGAGACATGGGAAGACGAACCCGGAGTGGAGTGGCGCGTCACCGAGGGCGCCGGCCCATGGCGCCGCGGCGGGGCGCAGTGCCTGGAGGAGTTCGGCGCAAAAGGATATGTGTTCGCGGTGCCTACGAACGGCTGGCAGAACGCCTACCTGAACGACCGCAACCTAGGCGGAGCCGAACTGTGGATCAACTACAACGACATCGCCGTCGAAGGCGAGTGGCGCGTCAACCGGCGCCCGGTCGCCGACGCCGGGGACGACCGGACCAGCCTGGAAGGAGCCTGGGTGCGGTTCGACGCCAGCGCCTCCACCGACCCTGACGGCGACGCGCTCAGCTTCCACTGGCGGTTCGGCGACGGCGCCACCGCCACGGGGGTGGCCCCCTCGCACGTGTACGCCGACGACGGCGTCTACACCGTCACGCTCACCGTCGAGGACGACTTCGCCGGCATCGACGTCACCACCATCGTGGTGACCGTCGGCAACGTGGCGCCCACCGTGCTGGCCATCCCCGACCAGCGCATCTCCGAAGCGGGCACCGTGACGCTGCCGCCCGTGGCGTTCACCGATCCCGGCTTCGACTGCCCGGACTGCGGCCCGGCCAGCACCGAGACGTTCACCGCCACCATCGACTGGGGCGAGGGCACGGTCGAGGCCGGCGCGGTCAACCGCGCGAGCGGCGGCCCGGACGTTCCCACCACGGGCACCGTCGGCGGCAGCCACGTCTACGGCGACGACGGCATCTACACGGTCACCGTTTGCGTGACCGACGACGACGGCGGCACCAACTGCGGGACGTTCAGCGTCACGGTCGACAACCTGGACCCCACGGTAGGGATCGACGACGGGCCCGCCATCCAGTTCCCCAGCGGTGAGCTCGCCTTCGTGGCGCGGCGCGGGGTGGCGCACGGCTTCGACGCGCAGGCCAGCGATCCCGGCTCCGACGACATCGCCGCCACCTGGAGCTTCCCCACGCTGTCCGGCGGCGCCCAGGTGCCCGACCACACGGTCGACTACTTCAACGACGGTGTAGGACCGGACGCCTACCCCAGCCCCCACGGCACGTTCCCCTTCGTCACGCGCACTCCCGACGTGAGCACCTTCCCGGACCCCGGCGGGCGCACGGCGCGCGTGGACGTGGCGGATGACGACGGCGGTACCGCCTCGGACGACCTGCCCCTGCTGGTGACCGACGCCCGCACCTGCACCATGGTGACCGCCCACTGGCGCCAGCAGTTCACGAGCCAGGGCCGGCAGCTGATCGACGCCGAGCGCCTCGAGGCCTACCTGTGGATGATCCGCTTCGCCAGCTCGGCATTCGACGCCGGCAACCTGGCCGACGGCAGCGCCGCGGGCGCGATCCTGCAGCCGGGCGGCGGCAACGACCGGCGCGCGCGGCTCGAGCGCGCCACTCTCGTCGCGTGGCTGAACTTCGCCTCTGGCGGCATCGGCTGGGACGAGCAGCCCGCGCGGGCCGGCGGGCTCACCTTCGGTCAGCTCGTGGCAGAGCTCGAGGGCGTGCTGCTCGACCCGCGCGCCTCGAACTCGGCCCTCCAGCGCGCCGAGAACCTGGCCGGCACCGTCGAGACCCACAGCCCGGGCAACCCGGCGTGTGACGGCTAGGCCGCTTCCTGCGCGGCGATCGCGCCGTAGGCCCTGAACGCGAGCGCCCGTCGGGAGAGGTCCCGACGGGCGCAAGCTAGTGATATGGCGGAGAGGGAGAGATTCGAACTCTCGGTGCAGGTTGCCCCACACACACGCTT
>CAZPWN010000099.1:0-7937 GCA_964590475.1 uncultured bacterium
CGCTGACCCACTGCTCGAGCGGCTTGCCGGACTTGCGTACGGCCGACAGGGCCATAAGGGCGGTGAGCATGCCGTCGCCCGTGGGAGCCTTATCGAGGAAGAGCACGTGGCCGGACTGTTCGCCGCCCAGCGTGAGGCTGCGCTTCCTTAGCTCCTCGAACACGTAGCGGTCGCCTACCTTGGCGCGGTGCATGGTCACGCCGTGATCCTGCAGGAACCGTTCGGTGCCCAGGTTGCTCATCTGGGTGGCCACCACCGCGGTCTCGCCGCGCGAGAGGGCCGTGATGGCGATGATGTGGTCGCCCGACACGAGGCGGCCGCGGGAGTCTATGAGAAGGGCCCGGTCGGCGTCGCCGTCGAAGGTGACTCCCACGTCGAAGCCGCCCTCAACCACCTTGCGGGCGAGGGCGTCCGGGTGCGTGGAGCCGCACTCCACGTTGATGTTGCAGCCGTCGGGCTCGACGTTGATGACGTCCAGCCGAGCACCGATCTTGCCGAACAGCTTGGGGGCCAGGGCGTAGGCGGCGCCGTGGGCGCCGTCGAGCGCTACCCGCAGACCGTCCAGGTACGGCGCGTTGTCCAGCAGGTGCTGCAGGTACGGATCCACCACCGAACCGGCGCCCAGTTCGGCATGGTTGTCGTTGAGGATCCTCCCCACGTCCACCCCGGTGACCGGATCCAGCGCGTTGTCGCCGCCGGCGCCGAGCTCCTCCAGGAGCTGCTCCACGCGGCGCTCCGCCTCGTCCGACAGTTTGGCGCCGGTCGAGTCGAAGAGCTTGAGGCCGTTGTCGTGGAACGGGTTGTGGCTGGCCGAGACCATGAGGCCGGCGTCGGCGCCGAGGGCGGCGGTAAGGAACGACACGCCCGGGGTGGGCACCACGCCGAGCCAGGTGACGGTGGCGCCCCGCGAGGTGAGGCCGGCCGCCGCCGCGTGGGCGAGCATGGGGCCCGAGCGCCGGGTGTCCATGCCAATGAGCACGTGAGGGTTGGCCTTGCCGTTCCGCCTGAGGGACTCGGCGGTAGCGACACCGAGCCTCAACGCGAACGCGGCTGTCATGGGGTTCTCGCCCGCTACGCCGCGGATGCCATCGGTGCCGAAGTAACGCCTATCAGACATGGGGCAATGTTACCCGTAAGGGGCTGGGCCGGTCTCCTCAGCTAACTGGACTCTCATGCCCGGACGTGCTTACTGCGCTTCCAGCCAGTTGGCTCCGAGCTTCACGTCCGCCAGCAGGGGCACCTTGAGTGGATATACCCCGGACATGATGGCCTCCACGCGCTCAGCCGCCTCCGCGGCGCGTTCCTGCTTGACCTCCGCCACGATCTCGTCGTGGACCTGCAGGAGGAGCCTGCCATCCAGCTCGGCCAGGGCGGGCGCCAGCTCGAGCATGGCCAGTTTCATGATGTCCGCGGCCGTGCCCTGCACCGGCATGTTGAAGGTCATGCGCTCCGCGGCTTCGCGCACGTTGCGGTCGCTGCTACGCAGTTCGAGCACGCCGCGCCGCCTGCCCAGCAGCGTCTCCACGTACCCGAGCTCGGCGCCACGCGCCAGGGTCTCCTCCACGAAGCGCTTCACTCTGGGGTAACGCGCGAAGTAGGTGGTTATGAACGACTCCGCCTGGCCGTAGGCCAGCCCCAGCTCGCGCGACAGCCGCTGCGGACCCATGCCGTACAGCACACCGAAGTTGATGGTCTTGGCCACGCGGCGCATCTCGGCGTCCACCTCCTCCACGGGCACGCCGTAGATGGTGGCGGCCGTGGCGGCGTGGATGTCGGCGCCGGCCCGGAACGACTCCGTGAGCACGGGCTCGTCCGCCATGTGCGCCAGCACGCGCAGTTCGATCTGCGAGTAGTCGGCTACCAGCAGGGTGTAGCCCGGCGTGGCCACGAACGCCCGCCTCACCTCGCGCCCCAAGGCGGTGCGGACCGGGATGTTCTGCAGGTTCGGGTTCACGCTCGAGAGGCGGCCCGTGGCTACCACCGCCTGCTGGAACGTGGTGTGGATGCGCCCGTTCTCGTCCGCCAGGTTGACCAGCGGACCTAGGTAGGTGCCGGTCAGCTTGGCCAGCTCGCGGTGCTCCAGGATGAGGTCCACGGCCTCGTGCTGCCCGGTCAGCGGCTCGAGCGCGCTCACCGCCGTGCTCAGCTTGCCCGTCGAGGTCCTGCGGCCGGCGCGCAGCTTCAGCTTGTCGAACAGCAGCGCCGCCACCTGGTCGCGGGACGCCACGTTGAAGGAGGGGTCGTCGGCGATGTCGCGCAGCCGCGCCTCCACCTGCGCCAGCTGCTCGTTCACCTGCTCCGTCAGCGCCCGCAGCACCTCCACGTCGAGCTGCACGCCCGCCAGCTCCATCTCCGCCAGCACGGCCTGCAGTGGGCGCTCCACCTCCTCGTAGATGCGCAGCTGCGCTCCCTCCAGCTGCGGGTCGAGCAGCCGCAGGAGCTCCGCACCCACCACGGCGCGGGAGGCCGCGCTCTCACCCCACTCGCCAGCGCCCAGCCGCCGCGCCAGCGCCTCCGGTCCACTGGCGGCCGCGTCCAGCAGGTAGGCCATGAGCAGCGGGTCGTGGCCGGGCGTCACGTCCGCTCCCGCGCGTCTGGCCGCCACGACCAGTCCTTTGGCGTCGGGTGCGTTCACCGGACCCCGCAGCTGCTGCGCCAGCGGCTCAGGCGCCACGCCCACGCTGCCGCTCAGCGCAAGGGCCAGTTCGGTCACCTCGGCCGCCGTCGGCCGCTCGCTGCTCAGCACGTAGCCGTACGACCAGGGCAGCTCGTCGCCATCAGCCGCCACCCGCTCCCGCAGCTCGCCGAACTCGGCGCCCGCGTACTCCACCGCCTCGGTGAGGCCCAGTTCGCGCAGCACGCTCCCGAACTCCAGCGCCCGCAGCAGTTCGGCCAGCTCCTCCTCG
This sequence comes from uncultured bacterium, assembly GCA_964590475.1. Taxonomy (GTDB): domain Bacteria; phylum Deinococcota; class Deinococci; order Deinococcales; family Trueperaceae; genus JAAYYF01. The sequence goes on from CAZPWN010000099.1 coordinate 2,907, forward strand.
TCCACCTCTTGGCGCGTGAGGCTAAGGTCGGCTGGCAGCTCCACGTCGTCCACCAGCTGGGAGAGGCGGCGCGAGAGATGCAGTTGGTCCAGGTTCTCGGAGATGAGCTTGTCGTAGCGCGCGGGTTCCAGGCTACCGACCTCCTCGAGCACCGCGTCGAGCGTTCCGTAACGTTCCAGCAGGGTGCGCGCGGCCACCGGGCCGATGCCGGGCACGCCGGGGATGTTGTCGGAGGCGTCGCCCGTCAGCGCGCGGTAGTCGACCCACTGGTCGGGCCTCACGCCGTACTTCTCCAGCACCTCAGCGGGCCCCACCGGGTCGCGGGCGTCCGGGCTCCTCACGGTCACGTGTTCGGAGACGAGCTGCAGCGTGTCGCGGTCGCTCGTGACGATCTCCACCCGCCGGCCGGCCGCCACGGCGCGCCTGGCGAGGGTGGCGAGCAGGTCGTCCGCCTCCGTGCCCCGGCGCTCCAGGCGCGGCACGCCCAGCAGGTCGACCAGCTGCTTGATGATGCCGAGCTGCTGCGGCAGGTCCGCCGGCATGGGCGGCCTCTGCGCCTTGTACTCCTCGTACTCCTCCGCCCGGAACGTGCGGCCCGGCGCGTCGAAGGCAACCGCCACCTGGCTGCCGGGGCCGCTGGACCTCAGAAGATCCAGCAGAGCCCTCACGAAGCCGTAGACGGCGTTGGTCGGCACGCCCCGCGAGGTGGACAGCCGCTTGAGCGCGAAGTACGAACGGTAGGCGAGTGCGGTGCCGTCGATCAGCAGCGTGAGTGGTCGGCGGGTCGGCACGCTGGGCGTCGCGGCGCTGCCGAAGAGCGACGGCTGCTCCTGCCCCCTTCGCTCACCGCCTTGTTGCTCACCGCTGCCGTGGCGGGCCATGTGGCGATGGTAGCGCGCCAGGGGCCCGGAGGCGCCTCACAGGCGGCAGCTCCGTCAGAGGTTCCAGCCGCCCGACACCTCGAGGGTGATGCCGGTGGTGTACGCCGCCTCGTCGGAGAGCAGGTAGCGTACGGCCGCCACCAGCTCAGCCAGTTTGCCCGTGCGGGGCATGGGCAGCTCCCGCATCGGCTTCGTCTCGCTGTTCTCCAGCACGCCGGGGCTAACCACGTTGACCGTCACGCCGGTGGCCGCCTCGGCCAGCGCCAACGACTTGGAGTAGACGATCACGCCGGTCTTGGCCACCGCGTACGCCGCGATGTTGGGGCGGGCCTTCAGCATCTCCGCGCCGGCGTAGCCCAGGTTCACGATCCGCGCGCCTCCAGGCGCGGCCCGCAGGTAGGGCAGCGCCTGCTGGCAGGTGTAGAAGGTGCAGTGCAGGTTGCTGGCCATTATCTCGTGCCACACCTCACTGGACAGCTCGGAGAGCGGGCCGTGGTGGTAGTTGCCGACGTTGTTGACCAGCACGTCGAGCCGCCCGAAGATGGCGTGCGTGTCGTCCACCAGCGCGCGCGCCTCCTCCTCGAAGGTCACGTCGGCCGCCAGCGTGACGGCGTTCACGCCGTGCCTGCGCGCCTCCTCGGCCACCGCCTGGGCCTCCTCCCGGCTACTGCGGTAGTGCACCGCCACGTCGTAGCCGTCGGCCGCCAGCGCCAGCACTATGGCGCGGCCGACACCCTTGGCCGAGCCCGTCACGAGCGCGGCCTTACGGCTGCCAGGTGCGGCGCCGTCCCGTTCCAGCTGGGCCCGGGCGGTGGAGGCGCGCTCGCTGGGAGCTGCACCACGTTCGCCGTTCGCTCCGGTACTCATGCGGGCACCGCCGTGCGGTAGCGGTGCAGGCGCGTGGCCTGCACGAGGAGTACGTAAGGTATCTGAGCGAGCACCAACATGACGTAAGCGTACGGTAGCCCAACCGCCGCGCAGATCCCGAGCAGCAGCAACTGCGTGCTGAGTCCTAGGTTGACCAGCGTGGCTACCGAGTAGGTATCCGCCCAGCGTCGACGCTCCACGGTGGCAGCGTCCTTCCAGGTCCCGCCGGTCGCCCTGGCGAAGAGCAGTTCGTCCAGCCGCCTGAAGAGTCGGTCCTGCGGTGCCAGCAGCAGCGCGTACGCGCCCGCCAGCCCAGCCAGCACCCCCGGAGGCGCTCCGGGCGGCGCCGCTGCCGCCTCCGCTGCGCCGAGTTCCTCCACGTGCCGGCGCATGGTGTTGAACTCCAGGCTCAGGACGGCCGTGAGCGCCGCGAAGGCGGCCAGGGCCAACCAGCCGGGACCGTGCTGGGCCAGCGCCACGAAGAGCGAGGCGTTCACGAGTAGGTCCATGAGGGTGTCCAGGTAGCGCCCCATCTGGGTGACCCTGCCCGTGGCGCGCGCCAGGCCGCCGTCCACGTTGTCGAGCAGGCTCTTCAGCTGCAGCAGCAGGGCGGCGCAGACCCAGAGGATCCAGGAATCCCCGGCCAGCAGCCACGCCGCGCCCAGGCCGATGACCGTGTGCGCCAGCACCACCTGGTGCGGCTGTACCTTGGTCCTCGCCAGGAGCGCCACTATTCTGTTCACCGCCGGCTGCATCAGGGTCATGAGCAGCTCGCGCCTGGGTAACGGCTTGAGGGCCGGACCTGGAGGTAGCGGCGTCGGACCGGAGGGGAGCGGCGGTTCGTGCGGCCCCCGACGTAGAGGGGAACGTGACATCGGAACCACCATGCTAACAGCAGGCTTAGTGCGTGGTTATCATGCTCGTAACGACAACGGATATACCGCCGAGCGGACCCGGCCTCGAGGGGGGCTTCCGCCGGTCGCGGACCGCCAGCGGCGGGACGGAGGAGGGTAAGCACGTGGAGGTCAAACTCAAACTGATAGGGTCGACCAGCCCTGACATCTTCGAGCAGAGGCTGAACGATTTCATCGCCTCGCTCGACAAGGACGACATCGTGGTCGACGTCAAGTTCTCCACTTCGCCCGTCGGTGAGCAGGTCGAGTACAACGCGCTCGTGCATTACCAGGCCACCGACCGTTGGGAAGATTGAACGCAGCGTGGCCAGGTACCTCGGTCGCTTAAACCTTCACAACGTGAGACCGGTAGCCCGGGTTATCGTCGAACGATGACGACCACCCTTGTGCTCGTCGTGGACGACGAACCCGCCATGCTGAAGGTCAGCGAGATGACGCTGGAGGGCGCGGGCTACGACGTGATCACGTTCGACGACCCGCGCGAGGCGCTGGAGGAGATCCGTGACGGCCTCAGGCCGGACGTGGTCGTGTCCGACGTCTCCATGCCCCCCATGGACGGCTTCGAGTTCTACTCCAACGTACGCAAGATAGCGGAGCTCCGCGGCGTGCCCTTCCTGTTCCTCACGGCGCTGGAGGACCGCGCTTCCATGCGGCGGGGCATGACCCTCGGCGCGGACGACTACCTCACCAAACCGGTCCAGAAGGAGGAGCTCCTCGAGGCGGTGGACGTGAGGCTGCGCCGCGTGGCCGAGCTGAGGCGCCCGCTGACCGGGGTGGTGAGCGTTCATGGCTTCGGGCACCCCATCGTCCTGCGGGACGGTGAGCGCCTGGACTGGGACTCCCTCAAGGCGCTGGAGCTGCTCTTCTACCTACTCGAACACCGCAGCGGGGTCACCACCTTCGAGGTAGCCGAGGCGCTCTGGCCGGGCAAGACGGAGTCGAAGGCCTCCAGCAGCTTCCACACCACCCTCTACCGCCTGCGCAAGGTCATGGGCGGCGACCTGGTGGAGTCCGCCAACCGCCGCTACTACCTGCACGACAAGTTCAGCATCGACTACGACGTGGACAACTACCGGCGCCTGGCCGCCAAGGCGCGTGAGACGGGCAACCTGCGCGACTACCAGAAGGCGGCCAAGCTCTACGACGGTCACTTCCTGGCCGGTTTCGACACCCAGTGGGTGGATTCCATCAGGCTCAACCTCCAGGAGACGCACCTCACGTTGCTGGAGACAGCCGCGGAGAAGGCCCGCATCGACAACGATCTGCCGCACGCCACCATGCTCTACCAGTTGATGACCGAGCACGAGCCCTACAGCGAGGCTGCCTGGGAGGGTCTGGCCAGCACCTGGGAGGCGCGCGGTGAACGGGCCAAAGCCAACGAGGCCCGGGAGCGGTTCGAGAAACTGATGGAGGAGGGCTGACCCACCCGCGGTAGCGCGGGGGTCGGCGCCTGTTAGAGTCAGACCCGTCCGAGACGGGCGGAGTCCACTGCATGCCTAGAAGCCATCTGAAGGAAGAGGCGTCAACGCCGCACGTACCGGTGCGGCCCGTGTTCAGGGAGGTCCTGGCCGACCTGGAGACGCCCCTGACCGCCTACCTGAAGCTCGCCGGTCACCCGTCGTTCCTCCTCGAGAGCGTGGAGCAGGGTGAACGGGTGGCGCGCTACTCGTTCATCGGCACCGGCCAGCGCCGCCGTTTCGAGGCGCAGGGCGACCAGGTCACCATCACCACGCCGGAAGGCAGCCGAACGATCACCTCCTCCGACCCACTCAAGGTCCTGTGGGAAGAGGTAGTGCGGCCTGTGCGGTCCGCGCCGGAACTGCCCGACTTCTGGGGCGGCGCTGTGGGGTACGCCAGCTACGACCTGGTGCGCCAGTACGAACGCCTGCCGGACGCCAACCCCGAGCAGATCGGCGCCCCGGACATGCTGTTCGTGGAGCCCGAACTGCTGGTCGTGTTCGACCACCTGAAACGCAAGCTGTTCATCGTGGCCGCCGCCCGCGTGGACGACGAGGCGGACGAGGCGCGGGCGCAAGCGGTGGTGGACGCCGCCTACGCGCGCCTGCGCGGCCCGCTGCCCGGCGTGCCGGGCGACCGCGCCGGCCGCGTCACCGAGTTCACGCCCAGCCTGGAGCGCCACGAGTTCATGGCGGCGGTGGAGCGCGCCGTGGAGTACATCCGCCAGGGAGACGTCTTCCAGGTGGTGCCGAGTGTGCGCCTGACCGCCGAACTCGGCGTGCACCCCTTCGCCATCTACCGCGCGCTGAGGAGCGTGAACCCCAGCCCCTACCTGGGGTACCTCGACTTGGGCCCCGTGACGCTGGTGGCCAGCAGCCCCAAGAGCCTGGTGCGCTCGGACGGCAGCCGAG
>CAZPWN010000100.1:0-7771 GCA_964590475.1 uncultured bacterium
GTCATGTTGGCGTGGTCGTCGATGAAGACCTTGGCCTCGGACATGCGGCCAGCCGTGTCGGCCAGGCGCTGGAAGTCGCGTTCGGAGAGCTGTCCTGAGCGCACGCGGCTCATGTCCACCCGGGCCTCGGAGCAGAGCATGCGCTGCACCAGCTGCACGGCGGACATCTCGAGCGAGAAGACGCCCACGGTGGCCTTCTCGCGCAGCGCCGCGTTGAGGGCGATGGTGAGGGCGAAGGCGGTCTTGCCCATACTGGGCCTGGCGGCCAGCACGTTGAGGGTGCTCGGCTGCAGGCCGCCCGTCATGTTGTCGAGTTCCGTGAAGCCCATCCGCAGTCCCGAGACCGGGTTGGGGTTGGCGAAGCGCTCGTTTATCTCCGCGAAGGTGTCCGTGACCAGGCTCGTCATGCCCTCGAAGCCGGACTTCCGCTTCTTGGTGGCCAGGTCGAAGATCGACTTCTCGGCCGCGTCCAGCACCTCTTCTACCGGCTGGGCCTGGTCGTAGGCGGACTGCATGATGCGGCCGCCGGCCCCGATCAGGTCGCGCAGGGTGGATTTCTCGGCCACTATGCGCGCGTAGCTGTCCGCGTAGGCGGCGGTGGGCACGCTGTCCGTGATGCCGATGAGGTACGCGACGCTGCCCACCGACTCGAGGTCGCCGCTCTGCCGCAGCTCCTCGGTGAGGGTCACCAGGTCGATGGGTTCGCCGCGGCGGTGCAAGCGCTCCATGCCGCGGAAGATCTTCCGGTGAGATTCCTTGTAGAACTGCTCCGCAGTCAGCGTGCCTTCCAGCTGGGCGTAGACCTCGTTGTCCAGCATGATGCTGCCCAGCACGCTCTGCTCGGCTTCGACGTTGTTTGGCGGTGTTCTGCCTTCCACCCGCTAATGCTACACCGGCAGATGTCTCCCGCCCGCAGCCCGTGATAGCGCCCGGCTAGGCGGGTGCCTACCCGACTCCCAGCGACGGGAGCGAGGGTTGGAGGACAACGTGGGCGGGCCAAGCGTAGGTACAATGCTTACTCATGGAGACCGTGCTCATCTGGCTTCTTCCCCTCGTCCTCGCCTACCTCATCGGCTCGTTGCCGCTCGGGGCATGGCTGGTGCGTGCCGCCTCGGGGTTCGACCCGCGGGACGTGAACCCGCACCTGCTGGGCGTGGAGAACGTCTACAAACTGGTGGGGCCGGTGGTGGCGGTCAGTTCGTTCGTGCTCGACATCCTCAAGGGCCTGGTGGCCGTCATGGTCCCCGTGCTCATCACCTCCTGGAGCATCGGCCTGGCGCCCCTCATGCTCGACCCTTTCGCTGGGGTAGCTCTTAGCCTGCCCGGCGGTTTCACCGGCTTCTTCGGCGCCGCCGCCAACGCGCCCATCCAGCTGGGCACGGCGGCGGGGATGGCCTTCTTCGGGGTCATCCTGGGCCACCTCAACCCGCTGCCGCTCAAGGGCCTCGTCTCCGTTCCGCGGGGTCGGGGCAACGGCGTGGTGGTGGGTGCCCTCGCGGCTCTCTTCGGCCTCGGGGTCGTGCCCTTCTGGCTCGGTGCGCTGGCCATCGCCATTTACGCCGCGGTGCTCGCCCTCACCGGCTACGTGGCGCTGGCCAGCGTGGCCGGCAGCGTCACGTTGGCGTTCGCGGGCGTGATGGCCGCGCAGACCCAGAGCGTGGCGGACGGCCTGGCCATCGGCTTCGTGGCGGCCGCCGCTCTGCTGACCTGGCGCCACAAGGCCGCCCTCGGGCGCATAAACGACGGCACCGAGGCCCGCCTCGGAGCGCCGCCGCCCGTGCGGGGCCTGGACCCCAACACCGTGCTCTGCGCCTTCATGGTGCACCCCCTCACCTACGACGACGTGTGGCAGCCCCGCTCCAGCCGCTGGCTGCGCTGGGTGGTCAAGCGCCTGGTGGAGCCCGGCATCCTGCCCGAGAAGTGGCTCAAGCGCCTCTTCCTCAACCTCAGGCCGCAGTTCCACGGCGTCATCGAGGGCGTCAAGCTGGCGGACGGCCGCCAGATGCGCGTGCTGCTCATCTCCGCGCCGCTCATGCCCGATCAGTTCCGCACGCACCCCGACGAGGCCCTGCGCATCGCCATCCTCGGCGCACGCTTCGCGCACCGGCTCGGTGCCGAGGTCGTGGGGCTGGGCGCCTTCTGGTCCACCGTGGGCGAGAAGGGGCGCATGGTCCAGGAGGCGGTACCCGAGATCGTGGTCACCAACGGCGGCGCCTACACCGCCGCCACCGTCAAGGCCGCCGTGCCCGGCCTGCTCCGGCGTTTCAAGCATCAGGGCGGCAACCTGCGCGACGCCAGCGCCGCCATCGTGGGCGCCAACGGCGTGGTGGCGTTCGGGGTGGCGCGCATGATCGCTGGCGACGTGGGCGAGCTCATCCTGGTGGGCCGCGACAGGGAGAGGCTCAACCGCTCGGCCGACACCCTCCGTAAGAAGTACCCGCGCACGCGCTTCCTGGCCACCACCGACGTGGACGCCGTGGCGCGCGCAGACCTCATCTTCACCGCCACCTCCGACCCGGACCCGGTGATCTACGCGCACCACGTCAAGCCCGGTGCCTGGATCTACGACCTGGGCCGGCCCGTGGACGTGGACGAGTCGGTGCTCACCGTGCCCGGTGTGGAGCTGGTGCCGGGCGGGGTGGTGCGGCCCCCGGGCTCGATGACGAGCCGCATAGACCTGCGCTTCGGCGACGGCAACGTGCCCGCCTGCCTGGCGGAGACCATGATCCTCACCGCCACCGGCGCCTTCGAGCGCCGCAGCATAGGCAACGGCACGCGCTCCAACGACATCGAGTTCTACCTGCTGGAAGGGGAGAGGCTCGGCTTCGAGATCGTCACGCGCGACGCGCGCCTGATGGACGAGCGGGTCATCGCCTGAGGGCGCCTACATGAAGACTTTCAGGATCGAAGGCTTGACGGGCGAGTCGCCCGAACTAGCGCAGCTGTGGGAGTTCGGTTGCCTGGGTGTGGCTGAGGAGCCCGGGGCAGTGGTGGCCTACTTCGAGGAGCAGCTCGAGCTGCCGCTGGAGGGCGTATGGGCCGACGTGCCGGAGCGCGACTACGTGGCCGAGTACCAGGCCGGCCTGCAGCCGGTGCGGGCGGGGCGCCTGGTGGTGGCTCCCAGCCACCGGACGGTGGAAGCCACCGACGGCGACGCCATCATCTGGCTCGATCCGGGCTCGGCCTTCGGCACGGGGCACCATGAGACCACGCGCATGGCCCTCACGGCACTAGGGCGGCTGGACCTGCTCGGGCGCACGGTGCTGGACGTGGGTTCCGGAACGGGCCTGCTGACCATAGCCGCCGACGTGCTGGGCAGCGCAGCCGCCTACGGCGTGGACGTGGACGCCGCCACCATCCCGGTGGCGCGGGAGAACGCCCGGCGCAACCTGTCAGGGGCCCGCTTCGCGGAGGGCAGCGTGGACTTACCCACCCTGCCGGGCAGGTTCGACGTGGTGGTGGCCAACCTGTACGCCGAGCTGCACGCGGAGCTCATGCCTCTGTACGTGCGCCGCCTGTTACCCGGCGGCAAGTTGCTGCTCACCGGAATCCTCACGCGCCTGGCGCACGTGGTGCAAGACGCCGTGCCAAGCGAACTCACGCTGGACGACGAGCTGCGCGACGGCGAGTGGTCGCTGCTGGAGCTAACCCGCACCGCATGAGCCACAGGGTCGATAGGGGCCGCGTGCACCGGGTGCTCGTGCCTAACCTACGGGGCGGGGCAACCGAGCTGCACGGGCCCGAGGCGCATCACCTCGCCAACGTGCTGCGCGTGAAGCCCGGCGCTCCGGTGGAGGCGTTCGACGGCGCGGGCGCCGTGGCGGCCGGTTCGGTGGTGAGCGTGGAGAGGCACTCGGTCACCCTGCAGCTCGAGGAGCCCGCGCCCGCCGCCTCGGAGGCGCCCCTGCGGGTCACCGTGGCCGTGACCCTCCTCAAGAGCGACAAGCTGAGCGACGTGGTGCGCCAGTGCACGGAGCTCGGCGCCGCCGACTTCCGCCTACTGACCACGCAGCACGCGGACGCCGCCACCATCTCGCCCGCCAGGCTGCTCAGGTTGCGGCGTGTGGCGGAGGAAGCTGCCAGGCAGTCGGGGCGCGCTACCGTACCCAGCGTGCATGAACCCGTTCCGCTGGCTGCCCTCGAGTGGTCAGGTACCGCCCTGGTGGCTCATCCGTACGCCGAGGAGAGCCTGGCGAGCGTCCGGGCGCTGGATGCGTCCGCCGATGTTCACGCAGCCGAGATGACCATCATCACCGGCCCCGAAGGCGGTTTCAGCGCTGAGGAAGTGGCCGGCCTGCTGGAGCGCGGCGCGCAGGGCGTGAGGTTCGGCCCGCGCATCCTGAGGGCCGAGACCGCGCCGGTGGCGCTGACCGCGGCCCTGCTCCTGCCGGGCGGCGCATGAAGCCGCAGCCGCGCACCGTGCGTCTGGGGCTGCTGGCGCTGCTGCTCGTGGGCCTGACGCTAGTGGGTTGCCGGCCGCTTTACCTGCCGCCGGTGCCGGAGGCGCCGCCGTTCGAGCCGGGCACGCGCGTGAAGAGCTTCGTGAGTGAGTTGGACGAGGGTGGACGGCCGCGGCTCGAGCTCACGCTCTCCGACCTGGAGGGTGGCGGCTGGTTGGCGGTGCAGTGGATGACCCCCTCCGGGCGCCAGGCAGCTTCCGGCTCGCTCTGGGTGGAGCCAGAGGCGCCCACCGCCGCCTTCACCCTCCCGGCGGACGTGGAGCTGACTGCGGGGGAGTGGCGCGCCGTAGTCTCCTTCGGCTCCCGGCTGCTGCGCCAGTTCACCTTCACCCTGGAATGACCCTGCACGAACACTGACCCTGCACGAACATAGACTAAGAGATCGTGGCGGCACCCATGAAAGGGTGCCGCCACGATCCTGTTAGCTAGAGTGCGCCAGCTTACGCAGCGCGCGTGCCGGGGCGCCGGTTGGCGCGGCGGCGCTCCTCGTACCTCCGCACCCACTCCCGGCCCCAGACCATGAGGGGGGAGAGGATGAAGATGCTCGAGAAGGTGCCGACCACGATGCCCACCATCAGCGTGATGCTGAAGCCGGTGAGCACGCTGCCGCCGAAGAAGAGCAGCGCCAGCACCGGGAGGAGCGTGGTGGCGCCCGTGACGATGGTGCGCGAGAGCACCTGGTTCACGGAGAGGTCCACGATCTCGCGGTAGCTCATGCCGCGGATGGTTCGCACGTTCTCGCGCACGCGGTCCGAGATGATGATCGAGTCGTTGAGGGAGTAACCGACCACGAACAGCAGCGCGGCCAGCACGGGGATGGTGAACTCCAGGCCGAAGATGGCCAGGACGCCAAGCGTGATGGCCACGTCGTGGGCGGTGGAGAGCACGGTGCCAACCGCGACGATCCAGTTGGGCCAGAAGCGCACGCCGATGTAGATGAGGATGAGGAGCAGCGATACCAGAACGGAGAGCACGGCGCCGCGGCGCAGGTCCGCCCCCACGGAGGGGCCCACGAACTCGGCCGAGAGCAGCTCGGCGTTGGTGTTGGACGCCAGCTGTAGCGCGAACTCATCGGTAGTCGACGTGTCCTGGTCCGGCAGTCCTAGCCGCACGGACATCTGGTTGGTGTCGCCTTCGATCTCCACGATGGTGGCGGCGTTGCCGTCCACGCCTTCAATACCCAGCTCGTTGATGGCGTCACGCAGGTCTGCTGAAGTGGCGCCTTCAGGCAGGTCGAGCAGGATGTTGCTGCCGCCCGTGAAGTCGGTGGACATCCTGAGGCCCGAGATGCCGACGTAAACGAGCGAGGCCACGGCGAGGAAGACGGATACGGCCAGGATGGGCGCCGCGCGGCGCACGAACTCGATGCCGCTGAAGCCGTGACCGATCCGCATGTAGCTGCGCTGGCTGGCCAGCATCTTCAAGGCCCACGGCACCACCACGAGGTTGACGAACAGGGCGGCCACGATGCCGATGGCCAGGGTGATGGCGAAGCCGCGCACCGCGCCGGTGGTGTACTGGTACAGGGCGCCCGCCACCAGGAGCGAGGTGAGGTTGGCGTCCACGATGGCGGAGACGGAGAGGTCGAAGCCGCGCTTCATGGCCACTCGCAGCGTCTTGCCCTCGCGCAGTTCCTCGCGCACGCGTTCGAACGAGATCACGTTGCCGTCGATAGCCGCGCCGATGGTAAGCACCAGGCCGGCGAGGCCGGGCAGCGTGAGCGCCGCGCCCAGCCCGCCTAGCACGCCGAAGATGAAGAGCATTATCAGTAGCACGCCCAGCGCGAGCACCCCACCGAAGAGCGGGCCGTAGTAGATGACCACGGCCACGATGACGGCTGCGCCACCGATGATGGCGGCGGTGGTGCCGGCGTTGATGGAGTCCTGACCGAGGGTCGGCCCTATGGAGCGGACCTCGTCCACCGTGAGGCTGATGGGGAGGCTACCGGAGCGCAGCACCACTGCCACGTCCGTGGCTTCGTCCAACGAGCCGACGCCGGTGATCTGGCCGCTGTCGGAGATGCGGGACTGCAGGGTGGGCGCCGTGACGATCACGTCGTCCAGCACGATGGCCATGCGCCGTCCGACGTTGCCGCCCGTGAAGTTGCCGAACGCCTGGTGCTCGCTGGGCCGGATCTCGAACACCACTACGGGCCCCGCGGGTTGGCCGGGAGACTGCTGGAACTGCGCGCTGGCGTTGGAGATTATCTCGCCCGTGAACGCGATGGGTTCGAGGTCGTTCAGGGTAAGGAACTCTGTGGCCACGGCGTTGGCCGACGCGCGCACGAGGCGGAACTCGAGCACGGCCTGCTGACCGATGAGGTCGAGGGCGCGTTGCTGATCGTCGGCGGTGAGGCCGGGCAGCTCCACCACGACCTTGTCGTTGCCGGCGGTCTGCACCAGCGCCTCGGCTACGCCGAACTGGTTCACGCGGTTCTGGACGATGTTGCGCGCGGTGTTGAGGTCTTCCGCGCTGGGGTTGGGGTCATCGGATACGAGGGTGACGCGTAGGCCGCCCTGCAGGTCGAGCCCGAGCTTGATGGCCGGCTCGTCGGTCCACGGCTGCCAGATGTAGAGCACGGAGGCGACGGCCAGTCCGAGCACCATCAGGCCGGTGAGGATTCTGCTGTTCATGGAACTCCTAGTTGCGGTCTTACCCGCCCCGTGATGTCATCGATATGAAGTCATCGGTGGCGGGGAGAAGGTTGGGGACGTGTTTACAGCTTGCAGCGCGGGAGGACGCGGCTCGGTCCTCGGGGCGCCCGCGGTCGCTATGTCCGCTAACGCAGGCACGGCTGCTCAGGAACCGGAGTTCCGGCTCACCCGCCGTCCAGTAACAACCTTCCCAATAATGTCAGCCGCACGGTAGGAGCGCGCGGCGCCATGGGGTCCACCTTGAGCCAGCCACTCGCCGTAGGAGGCGGGGCGGTAGTGAGCGCCATGGGCAGTAGCGTTCTGGAAGCTACCGAGGCCGAAGTCGCAGCCGGTACTCGCACTCCGGCCTCCACCACGAAGTGGGGCCGGGCCGCCATGCCGGTCTCGCCCTCCTCGCTCTGCACCTGGGCGGCGAGAGCGTGGAGGGAGGAGAGGGGCAGGGGGAGGAGTACCAGGAGCGCCGACAGCGCCAGGAGCCGGATCACACCACCGGCACCTCGACCAGTTCGTAGGCCTCGATGATGTCGCCTTCCTGCACGTTCTCGTAGTTCTGCAGGCTGATACCGCACTCGAAGCCGGTGCCCACTTCGCGGACGTCGTCCTTGAAGCGGCGCAGGCCGGCGATGGAGCCCTTGTAGACTTCCTTCTCGCCGCGGA
>CAZPWN010000101.1:0-7589 GCA_964590475.1 uncultured bacterium
CTCGGCGCCAGGCCGGGCACCCGCTGTCCAGCCGACTTGCTGGCGCTACTCTCCGATCATGATTGCGTCGAGATCAGGCCATGCCGAGCTCGGTGGCGCGCCGCAGAGCGCTCACGCGGTCGCGCACCTCGAGCTTGCGGTACAGGTTCTCCAGGTGGTCCTTCACCGTGTCGGGGCTAAGGCCCAGTCTGCTGGCCATGGCCTTGTTGCTCATGCCTTGGGCCAGCAGCGCGAGCACCTCCTCCTCACGCCGGGTGAGGGACGGCAGCGCCACGCTGGGCATCCAGCCCCGCTTCGGATCCGCCAGGATGCTGCGCAACATGCGCGCCAGCTCTCGGGGCTCCGTCTCCTTCGAGAGGTAGGCGGTAGCCCCCGCGTCGCGGGCGGCCTGGATCACGGCGGGCTCCTCGAACGTGGTGAGCATCACCGCCAACGGCGGCGCCTCGGCCGCGGTTATGGCCCTGCAGGCGCTGATTCCGTCCAGCTCCGGCATGCGCACGTCGAGCAGCACCACGTCGATCTCGCTGTGCCGGCAGCGCTCCACGGCCTGGCGACCGTTCTCGGCCTCGCCCACCACCACGAAGCCCTCGGCCTTGAGGGCCATCGACAACCCCATGCGGAAGAGTGGATGGTCATCGACGATCAGGACGCTCGGGCCACGCCGGTCCTCGCCGGCCTCCGCCCCATTCGAACCCGTGCTCACCTGCTACCTCCCACGAAAGCGAGCAGCACGGTGCCGCGCGGGCCCGTGGCCTCGCACACGAGCCGGCCGCCATGAGCCTCCAGCACGCGCCTGGCTATGAAGAGGCCGAGGCCCCCGGTGCCGCCCGTGTAGGTCTTTCCGCCGATGCTCACGTCGTGCCCTATGAACGGCTGGGCCAGCTTCTCCAGGGGCTCGGGCAGGCCCGGACCATCGTCCTGCACCCGCACCATGCCGGCGTAGATCTCGATCTGGATGCGGCTTCTAGCGTAGCGGACCGCGTTGCTGATGAGGTTGTAGAGGGCGCGCTCGAGCTCGCGTTGGTCACCCATGGCATCTCCCCCGCCGTTGACCTGAATGACGATGCCACGCTCCCGCTTCAGCGGCTCCAGGCGCTGAACCACGCGGTTCACCAGGTCCTCCAGGGAGACGTGCTCACGGTTCAGGGGCACGTCGCTGCGCTCCAGGCGGTGAGCGTCCACCAGCTTCTGCACCAGGTCGATGAGCGAGGTCAGCTCGTTGCTCAGGTGGCCCACCACCTCGATGCGCCTCTCCCTACTGAGGCTGTCGTCGCTCCTGACGATCTGCAGGAGGTTGTTGGCGGCCACCAGCGGCGTCTTCAGGTCGTGCATGAGTGCGGCCATGAAGGCGCTGCGGCGCGCCTGCTGGGTCTCCACCTGCGCCAGCAGCTGGTTGAACGAACGCCGCAGGGAGCGCACCTCGGCGGGATCCTCCTCCGTGACCACCAAGCGCGCCGTGGCCAGCTGTTCAGCGGTGCGCGGCAGGCCCAGTACATCCCTGGTGGCCCTCAGGAGGGGCGCCAACAGGATGCCGGAGAGGAAGTACCCCACGAGACCGGAGATCACCACCACGCCCACCAGCCAGAGCGAGACGGTGAGCCACATGCCCTCCATCTCGCCGGCGCGGCGGTACGCCGGCAGCAGCACGGCCACCACCATGAAGAGGTTGGGCACAGCGGAGAGGAACGCGATGACCAGAGCAACCTGCGCGCGGAGACTCAGAGGTTTGATACGCAAGCTGCGTTCGCGGCCGCTGGTCGAGCCGCCCGTAGCCGGTCCACCGGAGCGGCTGGTGACCTGCGTCGCCCCCCGCAACGCTCGTTACTCCTCGCTCGACAGCACGGCCAGGAACGCCTCCTGCGGTACCTCCACCGTGCCGATCTGCTTCATGCGGGCTTTGCCCTTCTTCTGCTTCTCGAGGAGCTTCTTCTTGCGGGTGATGTCGCCACCGTAGCACTTGGCCAGAACGTCCTTGCGGAAGGCCTTGACGGTGGCCCGGGCGAGGATCTTGCCGCCGATCGCGGCCTGCACGGGTATGGCGAACATCTGGCGCGGGATGACCTCGGCCATGCGGTCCACCATCCTTCGGCCCACGTCGTAGGCCTTGTCGCGGTGCGCGATGATGGCGAGCGCGTCGACCTTCTCCTCGTTCACCATCACGTCGACCTTCACGAGGTCGCCGGGGCGGTAACCGGAGAACTGGTAATCCATGGAGGCGTAGCCGCGCGAGAGCGACTTGAGGCGGTCGTGGAAGTCGTAGAGGATCTCGCCGAACGGCACGTCGTACTTCAGTTCCACGCGGTGCCCGTGGTAGACGATGTCCTTCATGACCCCGCGCTTCTCCTGCAGGAGGCCCATGGCGGAACCCATGTACTCCTCGGGTAGGAACACCGAGAGGTTCACCCACGGCTCGTCGGTGGACTCTATGTGGTCCGGCGACGGCAGCTCGCTAGGGTTCTGCACCACGAGCTCCTCCCCGCTGGTGGTGGTCACGTGATAGACCACGGCCGGCGCGGTGGCGATGAGCGAGAGGTCGAACTCGCGCTCCAGCCGCGCCTGCACTATGTCGGCGTGCAGCAGGCCCAGGAAGCCGCAGCGGAAGCCGAAGCCCAGCGCCTCGGAGGTCTCGGGTTCGAAGGAGAAGGCGGCGTCGTTCAGCCTGAGCTTCTCGAGCGCCTCCCTCAGCTTGGGATAATCCTCCGTGTCCGTGGGGTAGAGCCCGGAGAACACCACCGGCATGGCGGGCTTGAAGCCCGGCACGGGCTTGTCGGTCACCCGGTCCACGCCCGTGACCGTGTCACCTATCTGCGTGTCGGCGATCTCCTTGATGCTGGCGGTGAACCAGCCCACCTGGCCCACGCCGAGACCGTCCGACACGGTGGGCTCCGGCCGGAAGTAACCCACCCTCTCCACCTCGAACTGCTTGCCGGTGCTCATCACCTGCACCGTGTCCTTGGCCTTGATGCTGCCGTCGAACACGCGGATGAAGGCGATGACGCCCTGGTAGGCGTCGTACACGGCGTCGAAGATGAGCGCGCGCAGTGGGCCGTCCTTGTCGCCCTTGGGGGCGGGCAGGTGCTCGACGATGCCCTCCAGCACGGCCTTGATGTTCTCGCCGGTCTTGGCGCTCACGGGCACGGCGTAGTCGCCCGGCACGCCGATGACCTCCTCGAGTTCCTCGATGGCGCGCGGCACGTCCGCCGCCGGGAGGTCGATCTTGTTGATGATCGGCAGTATCTCAAGGCCGTTGTCGGCCGCCAGGTAGGCGTTCTGGATGGTCTGCGCCTCCACCCCCTGGGCGGCGTCGATGACCAGCAGCACGCCCTCGCAGGCGCGCAGGGCGCGCGAGACCTCGTAGTTGAAGTCCACGTGGCCCGGGGTGTCTATCAGGTTGAAGAGGTAGGTGGTGCCGTTGTCGGCGGTGTAGTAGAGGCGCATGGGCGTGGCTTTGATGGTGATGCCTCGCTCACGCTCGAGTTCCAGCGAGTCGAGCATCTGATCGCGCTTCTCGCGCTCGTTCACGCTCTGGGTCAGGTCGAGGATACGATCCGCCAACGTCGACTTGCCGTGGTCGACGTGAGCGATGATCGAGAAGTTACGGATCTCCACCGGCACAGTGTACCGCGAAGTCACGAGACCCTCGTACGCCGCTAACGGCGTGAATTACGGCGGTTACGGCAACTCGCTCTCCTGTGAGGGCGCCTGCGAGTTCCCGCCCCGCTTCCCCGCGAACGCGCTCCGGAGCAGCCTCTCCGAGGCTCCGGCCTCCACGCCGCCCTTGATGCCGGGTACCCGCTTCCAGCCTTCCCCCGCCAGGTCGGTGACGCCGCCCAGGGCGCCGTCACGCGGGTTGGCCGCTCCGTACACCACGCGGGCGAGCTGCGTCTGCAGCACGGCGCCGAAGCACATGGGGCAGGGCTCGAGCGTCACGTAGAGCGTCGCGCCGGCCAGCCGCCAATCGCCCGCCGCCTGCGCCGCCTCCCGCAGCGCCAGCAGTTCCGCGTGCGCCGAGGGATCGGAGCGGGTCTCGGTGAGGTTGTGGGCTGCGGCCAGCACCTCACCGGCCTCGGACACCACCACGGCGCCCACCGGCACCTCCCCGTACCGGAGCGCCTGGGTGGCCTGTGCCAGCGCCGTCCGCATGTGGCGCCGGTCGGCGTCCAGCAGGGGCGGAACGCCGCTGGCGGCCGCCCCCACCGCCACGGCCACACCCTCCACCCAGAGGACCTCATCGCCCGCGGCGAGGACCTGGAGCTGAGCGCGTTCTTCGCGCGGCACCTTCAGGTCGATCAGCACGTCGCTGAGGAGCCGGCGCCCGCCGGGTAGGCGGATCCTGTCGCCGCTGCGGCGCGTGCGCAGCTCGAGGTCCGGATAACGCTGCAGTACTCCGGCGTCCACCTCGTCCGGTAGCTGCTCCGGGCTCGTCACCTGCACCGCCTCGCGCTCCGCATCGGCCGCGCTGCGCTCCGCAACGGGCCGCTTGACCAAGAGCTCCCCGTAAGCCAGCTCCACCTGACCGCCACCAGGCAGGGAGA
Organism: uncultured bacterium; assembly: GCA_964590475.1. Taxonomy (GTDB): domain Bacteria; phylum Deinococcota; class Deinococci; order Deinococcales; family Trueperaceae; genus JAAYYF01. The sequence continues at coordinate 4,536 of CAZPWN010000101.1, forward strand.
GCCGCCAGGGGGCAGCGCTCGCTCCCCGGCCTGCTATGCGCATAGCGGCGGCATCCACCTCGTCCAGCAGCCGGTCACTGGGCGTGGCGCCCACCTCCCGCAGGCGTTCCACCAGGGCCGCCTTGCGCAGCGCCACCGGCGCGCGCTGCCAGGCCGCCAGCCGGATGGGTCCCGCGGGGAAGCGCCTGTACGCCAGGTAGGTGAGCGCGGCGCGCGCCTCCTGCTGGATGCTAGCCGTCTCCGCCAGGCGGGCCTGCACCTGCGGGTAACGCACCTCGATCGCCGGTATCAGCTGGTTCCGCAGCCAGGCACGGTTCTGCTCTACCGTCAGGTTGGTGGCGTCCTCGCGCCAGCTCTCGCCCAGGTGGTCCAGGTAGTCACGCAGAACCTGCCGGCGCTCCCCCAGAAGTGGCCGGATGACGCCGCGCTGCCGTGGGCGGATGCCTACGGGGTAAGCGGCCCCGCGCATGAGCTGCAGCAGCACCGTCTCGGCCTGGTCTTCCATGGTGTGGGCCACCACGATGGCTCCGCCGGGTGCCTTCTCCCGCAGTACCTTGTAGAGGAACGCGTACCGGAGCCGCCGGGCGGCGTCCTCGACGTTCCAGCCTCTACGCTGCGCCACGTCCGCCACGTCCGCCACCGACTCCTCCAACGGCACGCCGAGCCTGGCGCACAGCTCCCGCACGAACGAGGCGTCCGCGCCGGACTCCTCCCGCAGCCCATGGTCGAAGTGCGCCGCCACCAGCTCGAAGCCCGCCCGCTGCAGCAGGTTCAGCGCCGCCACCGAGTCGCCACCGCCGGAGACGGCTACCACCAGCTTGGGCGCGTTCGGCGCCAGGCGCCGGGTCTCGCGCGCGGCGGCCGCCTGCAACTCGGTCCAGCGCTGAGCACTCCGCTCAGGGCTCTTGCCGGGGCCGTGCGTCACCGCTGCCAAGCTCGCGTAAGTGAGAAGTCGCCGTCCACGAAGCGATTATTACCGAAGCGCCGGGCCACCCCCTGGAACCATGCCCGCCGTCCTGTTCGTATACTCCGGGGATGACAGTGACCGTTCTGGTACTCGACTCCGTCGGGGTAGGCGCGCTACCGGACGCCGAGGCGTTCGGGGACGCCGGCTCGCACACCCTCGACCACACCATCGCCCACACGGGCGTCTCCCTCCCCAACCTGGCGTCGCTTGGCCTCGGCAACATCGAAGGTGTGACCTCGGTGCCACCCAGCGAGCGCCCCCTCGCCAGCCACGGGCGCATGGAGGAACGGTCGCCAGGCAAGGACACCACCACGGGCCATTGGGAGTTCATGGGCGTGATACTCCAGCACGCCTTCCGCACGTTCGAGAAGTTCCCTCCCGAGGTGATGAACGCCTTCGACGAGCTGACGGGCCGGGGCCACCTAGGCAACTACCCGGCGTCGGGCACCGAGATCATCGCCGACTTGGGCGAGGAGCACCTGCGAACGGGCGAGCCGATCGTGTACACGAGCGCCGATTCGGTCTTCCAGGTGGCGGCGCACGTGGACGTGGTGCCGCTGGAAACTCTCTACCGCTGGTGCGAGGGTGCACGCCAGATCCTCACGGGAGAGAACTCCGTGGCCCGCGTTATCGCCCGGCCCTTCACGGGCGAGGTGGGCGCCTTCGAGCGCCTGGGAGCCAAGCGCCACGACTACTCGGTGGAACCACCGACCCCGACGGTGCTGGACGCCGTGAAGGAGGCGGGCAAGCAGGTGATAGGTGTGGGCAAGATCCCCGACATCTACGCACACCGCGGCTTCACACGCGAGGTACCGAGCGGCAGCAACATGGAGGGCGTGGACCGCACGCTCGAGCTCATGCGCGAGCGCCCCGACGGCCTGGTATTCACTAACTTGGTGGAGTTCGACTCGCTCTACGGCCATAGGCGCAACCCCGAAGGCTACGCCCAAGCCCTGGAAGAGGTAGACGCCCGCATCCCGGAACTCTTAGGCGCGGTAGCCCCGGGCGACACCCTCCTGATAATCAGCGACCACGGCAACGACCCTACCTGGCCGGGCACGGATCACACGAGAGAACACGGCCTGCTACTGGCCTACCGCCCGGACCAGGCGCCGGAAGACCTGGGCACAAGAGCAACCTTCGCGGACGTAGGCGCCACGGTAGCAGCTACTCTGGGCGTCCCCTGGAACGGTCCGGGTACCGCCTTCTAACGGAAGACAAAGGCGAAGCCCATGGCCCTTCTGGAGCGACGATTGGGGCCGCAGCCAATCTGGAGCGCCGAAGGACGAGGACGAAGTCCAAAGTCCTCCTCGGTCCGATGATCGTAGCCGCAGCCAATCTGGCGCCCCGAAGGACGAGGACGAAGTCCAAAGTCCCCCAGAGCGACCCGGCCAAGGATGAGCCACCTTCCCGAGCGCAACCGCCCGTGCCCGTAAGGGGTGGGGCAGGTGCTCCGCGTAGCGCCTTGCGAAGCAGTTTAGCGAAGCGGAGCACCTGCCCCACCCCCGAGCACTGACCAAGAAAAAGGCGCCTAAGCCAAATTGGCCAAGGCGCCGAAAACGCTACCGAGAGAGGCTTTATTCAGCGGCAACGAGCTCGATGAGAGCTTCCTGCACGCCGTCCCCCCGACGCGTGGAGAGCCGGTAGATACGGGTGTACCCACCGGGCCGCTCGGCGAAGGTAGGGGCGATCTCGTTCATGAGCTTGCGCTGCACTTCGACATCGTGGATCTCGCGGGAGATGAGACGGCGTGCGTGGAGGTCGCCACCGCGGGCGGTGGTGATGAGCTTCTCCACGTACGGTTGGAGGTTCTTGGCTTTCGTCAGGGTGGTTTTGATGCGGCCGTGCCGAAGCAGTGCGGTGGCCTGGCTGCGTGCCAGGGCGACCCGGTGACTGCTGGAGCGACTGAGTTTGCGACCGCGCGATAGGTGGCGCATGTGTTACTCCTTGAGTTTCAGTCCGCGCGCCGCGAGGCGCTCCTTGATCTCTTCGAGGGACTTCTCGCCGACGCCGCCGACCTTCTTGAGGTCGCGCTCGGACAGGGCTAGGAGGGCGTTGACGGAGTCGATGCCCTCTTCCTGCAGCGA
>CAZPWN010000102.1:0-7537 GCA_964590475.1 uncultured bacterium
CGGGTCGTGAACTATAGGGACGTAGGGTTCAGCAGGGGTTCAGCAGGGGTTCAGCGAGCGTAGATCCACACGGACTGCATCTCGTCCGGCTGCACGCCGGGCGTGCGCTGGCCCGGGTCGATGCGCTGGATCTTGTCCAGCACGTCTTCGCCCTCGATCACCTTGCCGAACACGCTGTGCCGGCCGTCGAGCCACGGGGTGGGGATGAACGTGATGAAGAACTGCGAGCCGTTGGTACCCGGGCCGGCGTTGGCCATGCTCAGCACGCCCTTCTCGTCGTGGCGCAAGCTGGGGTCGAACTCGTCACCGAACTGGTAGCCGGGGCCGCCCGTGCCGGTGCCGGTCGGGTCGCCCGTCTGCGCCATGAAGTCCTCCAGCACGCGGTGGAACACGATGCCGTCGTAGTAGCCGTTCAGGGCGAGGAACACGAAGTTGTTGACGGTCACGGGCGTCCTGTCGGCGTAGAGCTCGAACACCATGGCGCCCTTGTTGGTGTTTATCTGCGCACGGTACTCCTTGGCGTCCTCCAGCACCTGCTCGGGTGCGCGGAAGCTGGTGACGCGGTCCTCCGAGAGGCGGTCGAGTTTGGTGAAGCCGTCTAGTGAATTCATATCGTCGTCCTTTCTGGAGTGGAGAGCGGCAGCGCCAGGGCGGCGCGACCGGTTCGCCTGTACTGGCTTATCAGCGCGGCCGTGCGGCGATGACCACGGATTCGATCTCGTCCGGGTTCAGGTAGAACCCGAAGGCCGGGTCGGTGCCCAGCATGCCGGCCACACCACGGTAGCCCGCCACGCTGAACGACTGCCCGGTGCCGGGCAGGGCGCCGAGCAGGTCTTCGATGGCGTCCGCCACGTTCATTTCGGCGTCCACCGGCAGCTCCACTCCCATATCGGCCAGCTCGTCGACCGTGCCGCTGTAAGGCACGACCGCGCTCGGCTGCGTGGGGTCCACCCGGGTGATCTCCGGCAGGACGTCCAGGCCGTCGATCACGTGCCCGAAGATGGTGTGGGCGCCGTCCAGCCACGTGGTGGGCGCGAAGGTGATGAAGAACTGCGAGCCGTTCGTGCCGTTGCCCTCCGCGTCCCTGCCGGCGTTCGCCATGGCCAGTATGCCCTCGCCATCGAACGACAGACCCTCCACGATCTCGTCGTCGAACTGGTAGCCGGGGCCGCCCGTGCCGGTGCCGGTGGGGTCGCCCGTCTGAGCCATGAAGCCGTCTATGACCCTGTGGAAGGGCACGTCCTCGTAGTAGCGGTGCAGCGCCAAGAACACGAAGTTGTTGACCGTGACGGGGGTGAGGTCCTCGTACAGCTCCACGGCTATGTCGCCGCGGTTCGTGCGGATGACCGCCACGTAGTCGAGTGCGGGGTCGAGGACGTCGCGCGGCGCGTCGAACGCCTGCTGCGGCACGTCCGTCAGGTACTCCACCTGCGTGTAGCCCTGCGGCACTACCTCCGCGTCGGAGAGGGACTCGGTCTCCGTGTCGGCATCGGACTCCGTGGTGGGCTCGGTCTCCGATGCGGGCTCCGTCTCCGACGCGGGCTCGGCCTCCGTGGCGGGCTCATCCGTCTCGGCCACCTCTGCACCCTCGGCGGTCTCGTCCGTGACGCTGTTCTGGGCCGCTACCGCGGGTTCCGCACCGGGGTCCGTAGCCGGCGAACGGTCGCGGGCCAGCCAGATGCCGCTGACCACGATGATGGCAGCCAGTACGGCGAGAGCCAGGACCCTCATGCGGCCGGCTCCGCGCCTCGTTCACGTGCGCGTACGTGTTGTGTGCTCAGGTCATCTGTCATGCCGCAGCAAGTGTACAGGCTTAGGCACGCGCTTAGCGTGCTGTGACGGAGAAAGAATCCCGTAAGTGTTGGTGGCGCACACTCGGGGCATGCACTTCAACGATCTCCTCCAGCGTATCGTCGAGCGCGGTGCGTCGGACGTGCACCTTCACGTCGGCCTCCCGGCGATGGCGCGGATCAGCGGGAAGCTAAACCCCGTTACCGACTCCAAGATCACTCCGCGCTTCACGGCCGCGCTCCTGGACCTCATGTGCGACGAGCGTCAACGGGCCGTGTTCGAGGAGAAGCATCAGATCGACCTGGCCTACAGCGTCTCCGGGCTGGGGCGCTTCAGGGTGAACCTCTTCCGTCAGCGCGGCAGCGTCAGCGCCGTGCTGCGCGTCATCAACAGCGACGAGACCTCCCTGCAGGTGGTGAACCTGCCCACGGACGCCGTGGAGTACTTCCGCGACCAGGAGAAGGGTCTGGTGCTCGTGACTGGCCCCACGGGTTCGGGCAAGTCGACCACGCTGGCCCGCATCGTGGACGAGATAAACACGGTGCACTCACGCATGATCGTGACGGTGGAGGACCCCATCGAGTACCTGCACCGCTCCAAGCGGTCCATCGTGGTTCAGCGGGAGCTCGGCGTGGACGCCCCGTCGTTCTCCGAGGCGCTCACGGCCGCCATGCGCCAGGACCCGGACGTGATCATGATCGGCGAGATCCGCGATCACGCCACCGCGGCGGCAGCGCTCTCCGCCGCCCAGACCGGCCACCTGGTCTTCAGCACGCTCCACACGCAGGACTCCGTACGCACCATCAACCGCATGATCGAGCTCTTCCCACCGCACGAGCGTGAGACGGCCCGCGTGCTCTTCGCCGAGTCGCTGGTGGGCATCGTCTCGCAGCGGCTCCTGCCGCGCATCGGCAAGGGCCGTGTGGCCGCCACCGAGATCCTCAAGGGCACGCTGCGGGTGAAGGACCTGGTGCGCGACGAGGACCGCACCTCCGAGCTCTACGACGTGCTGCGCGAGGCGCGCCTCGACGGCATGCGCGCGTTCGACGATCACCTGGCGGAGCTCTACGAGCAGGGCATCATCGACTACGACACGGGCTACCACGCCGCCACCAGCAGTCAGGCGTTCAAGATGGCGGCCACGCAGGTGGACGTCACCAAGGAGACGCAGTCGGACTCGGTGCGCCAGACGCACGCGGACTCCGTGCGCCAGACGCAGTTCGGCTGAGAGACACGCCGGCAGCAGGCATGAACCCAGCGTTGCTACCGCCGAGGCGCCCTAGAAGGGCACCTCGGCGGTCGGCGTCTGGGGTCTGCCACCACCGAAGGCCGGCCGGCTGCGCTCGGCCAGGAGCGCCTGCCGGTCCACCGTCAGCACCGGCTCCAGCCAGGTGAAGGCGCTCTTGAGCTGGTCCAGCGCCTCCGGGTCCAGCCGCGCGCCGTCCACCTGGTAGAGCGTGCGGCCGCCGGGTCCGTCGAACTCGAGCCGCACCGGGGTGCGGCCGGAGTGCTCGTCTATGGCCGAGCGCAGCTCGAGCAGCTGGTGCGGTGCCGTCTGCAGCAGGTTCAACCGGAGGACCGCCACCTCGGGCACCCCGCCGTCCGACCCCTGCTTGGTGTCCCAGCGGATGAGCCTGTCGACCACCAGCCGCACGCCCTCGCCCTCCTCGGCCACGTCCAGCACGGCCACGACCGGGGCGTCCTCCTCCAGCAGCGGCGCCACCGAGTCGTAGGTGCGGCCGAAGACGAGGACCTCGCGGGCGCCCGACTCGTCCGCCAGCTCGAAGCGCGCCATCATGGTGCCTTTGCGGGTGGGCCGCTTGGCCACGCTCTGCACGATGCCCGTGAGCACGACCTTGAGCCGGGTGGAGCCCGGCAGCACGTTCTGTTCGTAGTAGCGCTCGAGCGCCTCCACGCGGCACGAGGCGGCCTCCGCCAGGCCCGGGTAGGAGTTCATGGGGTGGGAGCTGATGTAGAGGCCCAGCGCTTCCTTCTCGAAACGCAGTAGCTCGAGCTCTGTCAGGGGCGGCGCCGACTCGAGGCCGGGCGGGGCAACCTCCTCGACCCCGAAGAGCGACATCTGGCCCGCGGACTCCTGCTCGCGCTGCATGGCGCCCCACTTCATGGCCGTCTCGAGGCTGGCGAGCAGCACGTTGCGGCCCCGGCCCACCTCGTCGACCCCACCCACGACGTCGGCGGGCACCAGGGGGTCGAAGGCGCCGGCCTTGATCAGGTGCTCTATGGCGCGCTTGTTCACGGCGGCCGTGTCGATCCGGCTGCAGAAGTCGAACAGGTCCTTGAACGGTCCGCCCCTGGTGCGCTCCCCGAGGATGGCGTCCACCGCCCCCTCGCCCACGTTCTTGATGCCGTAGAGGCCGAAGCGGACCACCTCTTCCACCGGCGTGAAGTCGCCGCGCGAGAGGTTGATGTCGGGCGGCAGCACCGGCACACCCAGGTGCTTGGCGTCGGCCACGTACTCCGCCACCTTGTCGGAGTCCCCACGTTCAACCGTCAGCAGCGCGGCGGCGAACTCCACGGGGTAGTGGGTCTTGAGGTAGGCCGTCTGGTACGAGATCATGCCGTAGGCGGCCGAGTGCGACTTGTTGAAGCCGTAGTTGGCGAAGCGCTCCAGCAGGTCGAACAGCCGGTTGGCCTCCACCTTCGGGAGCCCCTGCTTCTCCGCACCCTTCTGGAAGATGGCGCGGTGCTGCACCATCTCCTCGACCTTCTTCTTGCCCATGGCGCGGCGCAGCAGGTCGGCCTCGCCCAAGCTGTAGCCCGCCACCGCCTGGGCGATCTGCATGATCTGCTCCTGGTAGACGGGGATGCCGTACGTCTCCTCCAGGATGGACCCCAGGTGCTTCTCGCTGTTGGGGAAGTCGGAGTAGTCCACCGGCTCCAGCCCGTGGTGGCGGCGGATGTAGGTGGGGATGTTCTCCATGGGGCCCGGCCGGTAGAGGGCCGAGACGGCGATGAGGTCGTGGATCCTGCGCGGCTTCAGGCGCCGCAGGGTGTCCGTCATGCCGGAGCCCTCGAACTGGAAGACGCCCGCCGCCTCACCGCGGCTGAGGAGCTCGAAGGTGGCGGCGTCGTCGAGCGGGAACTCGTCGGGCTTGAGGGTCACGCCGCGCGACTCCTTGACGATGCGCACGGCGGCCTCGATGAGCGACAGGGTGCGCAGCCCGAGGAAGTCCATCTTGATGAACCCGAGGTCTTCGATCGAGCCCATGTCGTACTGGCACACGATGGGGCCGTCGCCGGTGCGGAAGACGGGCGCCAGCTCCTGCAGGGGGTCCTTGGCGATGATGACGCCGGCCGCGTGGATGGAGGCGTGCCGGTGCAGGCCCTCCAGCTGCCGCGCCACGTCCACGTAGCGGTTGGCGCCGCCGTCGTAGAGCTCCTTCATCTCGGGGATCTCGGCGAGGGCGTCGTCGATGGAGACGCTGCGGCCGTACTTGAGGGGCACGAGCTTGCTGATCTTGTCGGCTTCGGCGTAACTGGCTTCCATGACGCGCGCGGCGTCCTTGATGGCCGCCCGCGAGGCGAGGGTGCCGAAGGTGGCGATGTGGGCCACACGGTCGTCGCCGTACTTGCGGCGCACGTAGTCGATGACCTCGCCGCGGCGCACGTCCGAGAAGTCGATGTCGAAGTCGGGCATGCTCACGCGGTCCGGGTTGAGGAAGCGCTCGAAGAGGAGGTCGTACGCCAGCGGGTCGATGTTGGTGATGCCGATGGCGTACGCCACGATGGAACCCGCGCCGGAGCCGCGCCCTGGTCCCACGGCGATGCCCTGCTCGCGCGCCCAGTTGATGAAGTCGGCCACGATGAGGAAGTAGTCCGGGAAACCCATGGCGATGATGACGCCGAGCTCGTACTCCACCCGCTTCAGCAGCTCCAGGGTGCGCTCCGCCTCGTGCGAGGGCTGGAACGTCTCCAGGTGCGGGTACTCGTAGCCGCCGTAGGTGGCGCCGTCCTTCTCCGCCTGCTTGCCACGCTCGGCCAGGCGCGCCAGCTCCAGCAGGGCGCCCTCCAGGTCCGGTTCCGCCGCCGGTGCGGCCATGCCGTACGCCTCCCGGGCGCAGGTCAGGTACTCGCGCACCAGCTCCTCCGTCAGCTCCGGGTAGCGCTGCATGAGGCCGCGGTAGCTGTCGACCCGCAGCTGCTCCGCCAGAGTCACGCCCTCGGGCACCTGCACCTCGGGCATCTGGTACACGCGCCTGGAGCCGACCGGCAGGTCGACGTTGCAGATGTCCGCTACGAAGTTGGTGTTGTCGAACGCGCCGGGGAAGTCGGCCTCCGGTATGGCCTGCAGCATCTCGGCGGGAGACTTGACGTAGAACTCGTCGCAGGGGAAGCGCATGCGCTTCTCGTCGCTGACGAGCGCCTTGGTGCCGATGGCCAGCAGCACGTCGTGCGCGTGGGCGTCGTCCTTGCGCACGTAGTGGCCGTCGTTGGTGGCCACCATGCCGACGCCGTAACTGTCCGCGAAGCGCCGGAGGATGGGGTTGAGCAGGCGCTGCTCCTCCAGGCCGTGGTCCTGCAGTTCGACGAAGAAGTCGTCGCCGAAGATGTCGAGGTAGCGCTTCAGCACGCGCTCGCCCTCGTCCTCGCCCAGGTCGAGGATGGTGCGGGGTATCTGGGCGCCGAGGCAACCGGACAGGGCCACGATGCCCTGCGAGTGCTCCTCGAGCAGCTCCAGGTCCACCCTGGGCTTCATGTAGAAGCCCTCGAGGTAAGCGCGGCTGGAGAGCTTGCAGAGGTTCTTGTAGCCCTCGAAGTCCTTGGCGAGGAGGGTGAGGTGGAAGTAGCCGCCGTCGATCTTGCTCGAGCCGCGCCGCTTCTCGAAGCGGGAGCCGGGCGCCACGTACGCCTCGAAGCCGATGATGGGCTTCACCCCTTCGCTCACGGCGGTCTTGTAGAACTCGACGGCGCCGTGCATGTTGCCGTGGTCGGTCATGGCCACGGCGGGCTGGTCGGGGGAGACCTCCTTGACCCAGCGGATGAGGTCCTTGATCCTTGCGGCGCCGTCCAAGAGGGAGTAAGCGGTGTGCTGATGAAGGTGAGCGAACCTGGTCGGAGCCTTCTGTTGCATGCCGTCAGCTTACCGTCTGCCGGCTGGCCGGAAGGCAGTCCGGCTGCCGCCTGCGCGCCGGCGAGATGTTCGCCCCACGTTGACCTTTAGCCCGTTTTCATGGTACTTTCTCAAGGCTTGAGCCTCCGCTCAGCGGGGGTTGGGGCAGCCCGAACACCGCCGCGCCAAGGTGCATGCCGGAGGAGTCAGGCGGTGGAGCACGGCGCCGTAGCCAAGGGGTAAGGCAGAGGTCTGCAAAACCTCGATTCACCGGTTCGAATCCGGTCGGCGCCTCCAAACTTCATCCGCAGGTTCCCTAGGGCGCAGGGCGGTGCAAGGTCTAGCCGCGGGCCGCTCAGCTGCGGTAAAGTAGACGACGCGCAGGCGCGTAGCTCAGTGGGAGAGCGCTACACTGACACTGTAGAGGTCGACAGTTCAATCCTGTCCGCGCCTACCAAACCAGAACACGGAAGAAAGCAGATGTGCCCCGCCATCCGGACGGGGCACACCGTTTTTTCGATGGTTCTTTACCTATACCGACCGGTCAGTCGGCGGCGACCTCGGTCAGGTACGAGGGTAGCTCCACCGGGTCCAGGCGCAGCGACTCGAACAGGCCCGCAGGCAGGCTCAGGTCGCCAACGAACAGCCGGCCCACGTTGCCGCCGGGCTTCACGC
>CAZPWN010000103.1:0-7524 GCA_964590475.1 uncultured bacterium
GGGCCGCATCGTGGCGGAGGGCACCCCCGCGGAGATAAAGCGCCGCGCCGCGGCTCGCCGCGTGCGCGCGGTGACCAGGCTGAGCCTCGAGCAGGTGCGGGCGCTGCCGGGCGTGGCGCAGGCGCAGCGCATAGGCGCCGCCACCAACGTCCTCACCTCGGAGGCCGAAGGCGTGGTGCGGCAGCTGCTGCAGCTGGACGAACACCTGAGTGACCTGGAAGTAACCGGCGCCGGGCTAGAGGAAGCGTTCCTCGCCCTCACCGAAGATCCGCGCAACGCCCCCCGCAACGACCCGCGCAACCAACGACCTCACGACGAGCGCAACGACGGACGCGCCGATAAGTCCCGTGGCCAGGAGGCCCGCCGATGATCGCCAACACAGTAGAAACCGCCACCCTGCGGCCCCGCCGCAACGTCCTCACCCTCTACCTGACCGAGATCCGCCTCGAGTTCCTCAAGCTCCTGCGGGTGCCCATCTTCTCCATCTCCGTCATCGGCTTCCCGATCATGTTCTACATCTTCTTCGGCGGCATGTTCGGCGCCGGCGAGGCTCAGGGCATCGTCGGGGGGCTCTACATGGTGGGCACCTTCAGCGCCGTCGGCGTGCTCTCGGCCGCCATGTTCGGCTTCGGCGTGGCAGTGGCCTCCGAGCGCGGCCAGGGCTGGATGCGCCTCAAGCGCGTATCTCCCATGCCGCCCATGGCGTACTTCGTGGCCAAGATCGTGATGGCGTTCATCTTCTCCACCCTCTCCGTGCTCGCCGTGACGTTCGCGGGCCTCGTCCTGGGCCACGCCCGCTTCGACCTGCTCGAGTGGCTCACCATGTACGGCGCCCTCATGCTGGGCGTGGGCGCCTTCTCCGGTCTGGGCCTCGCCGTTGGTTACCTCTTCGGCCCCAACTCCGCCCCCGTGGTGATCAACCTCATCTACATGCCCATGGCCTTCCTCTCCGGGCTCTGGATGCCGATCGAGTTCCTCCCGCCCTTCATCCAGCGCATAGCCGAGTTCCTGCCCACCTACCACTACGCCCAGCTGGTGCTGAGCACGCTCGGCGCCAAGGCCATGGCACCGGTCAGCACGCACCTGCTGGTGCTCGCCGGCTTCACGGTCCTCTTCCTCGGCCTCGCGGCAGTGGCCTACTTCCGGGACGAGGGCAAGACCTACGGCTGAGGATCTCTCACCGGCGAGGGGCGCAGCAGACTCCGCAAGCCGCACCGCTCGGACCAGCCCCAAGACCGTGATCCACACCGACCACGTATCCTTATGCCCATGAGCAACACCGCCACCACGCCCGCCCGCCGGCGCCTCATCCTTGGGGTGCCGGCCGGCGACGCGCCGTGGCTGCTTTACCTGGGCTTCCTGGTGCTGCACCCCACCTTCGACCCCAACTCCACCTGGCGCGACTGGGCCTGGCTGATAGGCATGTGCGTGGTCTTCCTGCCCATCTACGGCTGGACCCACCGCCTGATCGGCACCCGCCCCTGGCTGTGGCGCGGCAGCGTGCCGGGCGCCGTGCTGGGCATAGCCGCCATGGCTGTCCTGGGCATACTCGGCTCGTTCGTCAACACGGGCTCGGCCACCTTCTCCATCTACGCCCTGGCCGCGGCCGGCAAGCTCTCGCCCCGGCGCTACGCCGTGACCATCATGGTTCTCGCCCTGCTGGCGGGCGTGCTGGGCTTCTTCCTCTCGCCCGTGGCCATAGAGTTCAAGCTGGCCTCGTTCGTGCCGGCCATCGTCATCGGGCCCATCATCGGCATCAGTACCCTCTTCGACCGCGAGCGCCGCAGCGCCAACGCCAAGCTGCGCATGGCGCAGGAGGAAGTGGAGCAGCTGGCCGCCATAGCCGAGCGCGAGCGCATAGCCCGCGACCTGCACGACCTGCTGGGGCACACGCTCTCCACCATCACCCTCAAGTCCGAGCTGGCGGCGAACCTGGTGACGCGCGACCCGGAGCGCGCCACCAGCGAGATCCGCGACGTGGAGCGCCTCTCACGCGAGACCCTGGCCGAGGTGCGCAGCGTGGTGGGCGGCTACCGCAGCAGCGGGCTGGCGGGCGAGATGGCCAACGCCAAACTCGCGCTACACGCTGCCGGCATCAAGTTCGACCACTACCTGGGCAACCTGGACCTGCAGCCCGCGGCCGAGAGCGTGCTGGCCCTGGCCCTCAGGGAGGCCATCACCAACGTCGTGCGGCACGCTGGCGCCACCAAGTGCAGCGCCACCCTAGAAGCGGACTCGGCCTACGTGATGCTCACGGTGCAGGACGACGGGCGCGGCGCCGCGGAGCCAGCCGCCGCGGCCGCCGACGACGCCCGGGCGCCCGGCTTCGGCCTGTCGGCCATGCGCGAGCGCGCCCGCGCGCTGGGCGGCTTCGTCACGCTGGAACCCACCGCCAGCGCGGCGCGCAGCGGCACGCGGCTCGTGGTGGCCCTCCCCCGGAGTAGCGCGCTGCAGGATCAGGGCCCCGCCCACGGAGCTATCAGGCCCAGCGAGAGGCCGGCCACCACTTGATCCGCGTCGTCATAGCCGAGGACCAGTCGATGGTGCTGGGGGCGCTGGCCGCCCTGCTCGACCTGCAGTCCGACATCGAGGTGGTGGCGCAGGTGGAGGACGGCGAGGCCGGCTTGGCGGCCGTGCTGGAGCACCGGCCCGACGTGCTGGTCACCGACATCGAGATGCCCAAGATGACGGGCCTGGAACTGGCCGCGGCCGTGAACGAGGAACGCAAGCGCGGCGCGGTGCCCACCAGGGTGGTGGTGCTGACCACCTTCGCGCGCTCCGGCTACCTGCGGCGCGCGCTGGTGGCGGGCGCCTCCGGCTACCTGCTCAAGGACGCGCCAGCCAGCCAACTGGCGGAAGCCCTGCGCCGGGTGGTGCAGGGCGGGCGCGCCATCGACCCCGAACTGGCCGCGGAGGCGTGGAGCGAGGAGGACCCCCTCAGCGACCGCGAACGTCAGGTGCTGCGCCTAGCCGCCGACGGCGCCAGCACCGCGGCCGTGGCGGAGGCGCTGTCGCTCAGCGAGGGCACCGTGCGCAACTACCTCTCCGAGGCCATCAGCAAGCTGGGCGCCGCCAACCGGATCGAGGCGGCGCGCATCGCCCGGGAGAAGGGCTGGCTCTAGGCACGCGCGCTGATCACGGGCTCTAGCTACCTGCCCGGCCGGCGGCACCAGCTTCGGTACCGGCTCGGCCGGATCCGGCAACTACACTTCGGCATGCCTCCACTGCGGCGTCTCCCGCTAGCGCTCACCTTGGTCGCACTGCTGCTCCTCGCCGCCTGCGGCGGGGGCGGCCCCGGCGACCGGCAGCCCTCCTCGAGCATCTCGGCGGACCCGCCCAGCGGCACGGCGCGAGCACCCGTGACGGTGACTTTCAGCGCCCCGGAAGGCGCGGGGGAAGAGACTACATATCGGTGGTTCGTGGACGGCGCGCCAGCTGGCACCGGCGCCACCGTGGACCACACCTTCGAGGCGGCGGGCCGGTTCGAGATCCGGCTGGAGGTAGGTGGCGGTAGCGGTACCACCGGCGCCACTCTCGACTACACCGTGCTGACCGACAGCGCTTTCGACATAGTGCTCGTGTTCGAGGAGGGCTCGTTCACCGCTCAGCAGCGCAGCATGATCGAGGCCGCGGCCCGCCGCTGGGAGCAGCTGGTGGTGGGCGATATACGCGACAACGGCGACATGCCCCCGAGCATCCGCGAGAGCTGCCTGAAGATCCTGAGCCCCGACCCCGACACCCTGGCGCCGGAACTGCGCGAGGTGGACCTGGTGGACGACCTCCTCGTGTTCGTGCACCTCGTCGACGAGGCCACTCAAACGCTTGCTCGGGCGGGCCCCTGCTACTGGAACGGCCGGCTCCCGAACTACGGCAGCATCGAGGTGAACCTGCGCCATCTGGAACTGATGACCAGCAACGACGCGCTCACCGAAGTGATGATCCACGAGATGGCGCACATCCTGGGGGTGGGCACGCTGTGGCGCTCCCGGGCCGGGGAGCTGCTGCACCCGGGCCTCACGCACTGCAACAACTCCGCTCTGGAACCGCACCTGGAGCGCACCTTCGTGGGCGCCGCGGCCGTCGAGCGGTTCCAAGCGCTAGGCGGTACGGGTGCGCCACCCGTGAACCCCAACTGCAGTCACTGGAAGCAGGAAGTGTTCGGCAACGAGGCGCTCACGCCGGCGCGGAAGATCGGCACGGCCGACGACCACACGCCCCTCTCGACGGTGACGCTCGGCAGCCTGGCGGACCTGGGCTACGAGGTGGAGTACGCCATGGCGGACCGATACACGCTGCCGGTGGCGCCTGCACACGTACCTGGTGAGGGGCACGAGTACCGCCACGGCGAGCCGTTCGTGCTGCTACCCGGCCTCTAGGCCGCCCGTTACCTCGCGGCCCTCCTCGCGCCAGGCGAGCATGCCGTCCGTCAGGTTGGCCACCTCGTTGGGGAAGCCGCTGCGGACGAGGAACTCCGCCACGTTGCGCGAGCGTGAGCCGCTGGTGCAGACGAGCACCACGGGCCGCTCGCCCAGCGTGCCCGCCGCCTCCAGGAAGCCGCTCATGGGCAGGTTACGCGCGCCCGGTATGTAGCCCCGGAGCAGCTCGAACTCCTCGCGCACGTCTATCACCTCGGCGCCGCGCTCCTGCCACTCCACCAGCTCGGCCGGGGTTATCTCGGCGTGGCGCCCTTCGGGCTGCCCGCTCACGGGTCCGTGGTTGCCGGCGTTCACGCCTGAGCCACCGGCTCGGGGGACGCGCCGGCAGCTTCCTCGTGCGCCCGCCACGCTTCGTAGCTGCCCTCCAACTCCACCACGTTGGAGAAGCCGCGGTTGCGCAGCGCGCTGGCTATGACCAACGACCGGCCGCCGCTCTGGCAGTGCACCACCAGGGAGCCGCCGCGGGGCAGGCTGGCGAGGTTCTTGAGCACGCGGCCGCCGTGCAGTTGCCGCGAGCCGGGCACGTGGCCGGCGGCGTGCTCGCTGGCGGCGCGCACGTCGAGGATCACCTTGTCGTCGAGCTCCTCGAGCTCGGGCGGGGTCACGAGCCTGAGCGGCGCGGTGTCCAACCCTTGCAGCGAGGTCACGTACCCCTGCACGTTGTCTATCCCTACGTAGCTCAGGCGGTCGCGCAGCTCCCGCGCGCGCTCCTCGCTCCCGGCCAGCAGCACGATGGGGCGCTCCTCCACCTCGGGGTCGATGACCCACGATGCGTAGGTGGCGAATGAGTTCCCGCCCGGGATGGCCAGCGCGCCCGGAACGGACGCCGCCCACTGCTCGCGGGTGGCACGGGTGTCGATGAAGACCAGGTCGCGGTTGATGCGGCCGCGGAGGTCGTCGGCCGTGAACTCCTGCAGCGGCGGACGCTCACCCAGCAGCGCCGGGCCGTCACGGTTCTGGCGCTTCATGCGCCCGAAGTAGGCCGGCGCGTCCGGCTGACCGTCCAGCAGCTCCGCCACGAAGCCCGCCTCGTCGTCCCGCTCCACGAAGCTGGCCCACCAGGCGGTGAGCTTCTCGTAACCAACCGTGCTGCTGGCCACCGCGCCGAGCGCCTTGCCGCAGGCGCTGCCGGCGCCGTGTCCGGGCCAGACCTGCACGTGGTCGGGCAGGGTCACGAAGTGGCGTTTGAGGCTGTCGAACAGGCGTTTGGCACCCTCGAAGCGCGTGTCCACGCCGCCGGCGGCCTCGTCCAGCAGGTCCGGACGGCCGAGATCCCCAACGAACACGAAGTCGCCGGTCAGCGCCATAACGGGCTCGGCGCTGCGGGGCAGGTCGGACACGAGGAACATCACGTGTTCGGGCGTGTGGCCCGGGGTGTGCACGGCCCGAAGGCGCACGTTGCCCACGTCGAGCTCGGAGCCGTGCAGCAGGGGCTCATGCGGGAACGGGTAACGCCAGTCCTCGCCCCCCTCGTCGGAGAGGTACAGATCGGCGCCCGTGGCTGCCGCCAGTTCCCGCGAGCCGGACAGGTAGTCCGCGTGGATGTGGGTCTCGGTCACGACCGTTATGCGTAGACCGTTGGCAGCAGCGTCGGCCAGGTAGACCTCGATGTCGCGGCGCGGGTCTACCACCGCCGCCACCCCCTTCTGCTGGCACCCGATCAGGTAACTGCCCTGCGCCAGATCGGTGTCGTAGAACTGCTTGAAGTACATGCCCCTCCTCCTGCGCCGGCGGTCGCGTGCTGGCCCGTTCAGGTGCTCGCTCGAGCGCTGCGCCCGTGCCCAACTTGGCTAGGCATACGGCAAAGCAGCGGACGAGGCGACCGGCCACCGCAGGCTAAGCCCTGGAAGGCCGCAGGTAGGCCAACTCCGCTACGCACCCGCTATGCACAACATGCATAATGAGGCCATGTCCGACGAGCCCAACCCGGCAGAGCGCCTACCCGATGCCGAACACCTGCTCACGCTCCTGGCCGTAGCCGACGCGGGCAACGAGAGCGCCGCCGCGGAGATCCTCGGCGTGGGCCAGTCCTCCATCAACCGCCGGCTGGCCGGCCTGCAGCAGCAGAGCGCCGCGCCGCTCACCAAGCGCACGGCGGCCGGCACGCGGCTCACGCCCGCCGGCGCCGCGCTACTCCCCTACGCGCGCCAGGTGCGCGAAGCCCTGCGCAGCTCCGCGCGCCTGCTGGCCCCCGCCAACTCGGCACCCCTCCGCGTGAAGCTAGGCATGAGCCCGCACCTCACTCCGCGCATGGCGGGCGGACTCGCCGCCGCAGCTCGAGCCGAAGAGCCGCTCGACATCTCCTACGAAGAAGCCCACTCCACCGAGCTGCTGGCGGCCGTTAGGGCGGAGGGCCTCGATGCCGCACTCTCGCTCTGGGCTCCCGCCGGTACGGAACCGGGCTTGAGCGCACACCAGTTGGGCTCGGACCGCGTAGTTCTCGTAGCGCCCGCCGGCTCCGGGCACATCGCCGGTGGTCAGGTGGACGCCGCGCTGATAAGGGGCAGCACCCTGCTGCTACCGGGGCCGGGCACGATCTCGGGCAGAGGCCGCGCCTTCGCGCGCATGCTGGGGGTCGACCAGGCGGCGGTGGTGCAGCTGTCCGGTCCGGCCGCCGTGAGGGCGGCCGTGCTAGCGGGCCGCGGCCTGGGCGTGATGCTGGCTTCGTACGTGGCCGCCGAGACTACGGCTGCTTGGCTCGTAGCCGCCCCGCTCTCGGCCGTTCTGGGCAGCGGCGCCGCTACGGCCGGCGGACCGAGCGATCACGCTCCCGCGAACGGCACGTCGGATCCCGCTGCGGCTGCGGGCGCGGACTCCGTATCTCTCTGGTTACTCACCAACGACGCGCTGCCCGAGGAAGCATCCCGGCGCCTGACGGCGCTCGCGCAGCGCACGGCGGACGACACCCGGCTCCGCTGACGGCTGGGGCGCTTGGGGGGCGCGAGCAGCCCGTGCCGCTCCGCTCCTAGCTCACCTCGCCCGCTCGTACGGCGCCTAAGTACGACTTCAGCGCGCCCTCGCCGCCCGCGAACGAGTAGGCGCGCACGCCGCCCTCGCGGAGCTTCTCGGCCACCGCGTTGCTGCGCTG
>CAZPWN010000104.1:0-5303 GCA_964590475.1 uncultured bacterium
CGCCCAGCGAGTACGTCTTCGGGGCCTGGATCGTGCGCGCCCTGTTCTTCACGGGCTTCGGCCTGGCGGTGGGCTACATCTGCGACCTGCTGGCGCGCCGGCAGGAGCGGGTGGAGAGCAACGTAAGGCAGCTCTCGCGCATCTACGCCCGCACGCTCAAGTCGCTGGTCTTCCTGCTGGAGCACCACGACGAGGAGACCTCCAACCACTGCGAGCGCGTGGCCGCCAACGCGCTGCGCCTAGGCGAGGAGCTGGGCTTAAGCGACTCGGAGCTGGAGCTCCTCTACTGGGGGGCGTACCTGCACGACATCGGCAAGCTGGCCTCGCCGGCGCGCATGCTCCTCAAGGAGGGGCCGCTGAGCGACGAGGAGTACGAGGTCATGAAGCGGCACGCCTCCATCGGAGCCCAGGCGCTGAGCCACATAAGCCCCGACTTCGTGCCGGTGGCAAGGGCGGTGCTCACGCACCACGAACGCTGGGACGGCAACGGCTACCCGCAGGGCCTGGCGGGCGAGAACATCCCGCTCTTCGGCCGCATCCTGGCGGTGGTCGACTCGTTCGAGGCCATGACGAGCGACCGCCCGTACCGGCGCGCCATGTCCGTGAAGGCGGCCACGCAGATACTGGAGTCCGAGGCGGGCAAGCAGTTCGACCCCAGCCTGGTGGCGGAGTACCTCAAGCTGATAGACGCGGGGCGCGTGCACACGGAGAAGGAGGACGGCGCCCGCACCGGCCTCGGCTTCCCGGACGAGTTCAGCCTGCCGAGGGTGCAGGGCAGGCGGGGGATGCAGCGGTGGCGGTGGGGGTGGCGCTGACGGCGCCCCTCTGCCCTACTCCTTGCGCAGGAACCACACCTGCTCGCTGGGCCACTTGGCGGCCCACTCGTCGCTAACGAAGAAGCGTTCCTCGCCGCTCGCTTCACGCGGCCGGGGCTCCTTGAAGCCCTCGATGGCGAAGCCCGTGTTCCTGAACAGCTCGATCCAGTCCTGGAAGGTGAGGTTGAAGCCCACCCCACCGGGCTCTATCTCCAGCTCCGTCCAGTCGAGGAGGTGGGTGCCGAAGTAAGGCACCTGCAGCTCCTTGACCAGCGCGCTGCCGTCCGGTGGGCTGAACACGGGCACCAGCGGGTGGTTGCCTAGGAAGCGTAGGCGCCCGCCGGGCTTGAGGATCCTGTGCGCCTCGGGGATCCACTCGTACGGGTCGCACCAGGTGGCCGCGCCGTACTCGCTGATGGCGAAGTCGAAGGCGGCATCGGGGAACGGCGTGGCCTCGGCGTTGCCGTGGTGCAGCTCGAGCTGCACACCGTGCTCAGCTGCCAGGCGCCTCGCGGTGGCCAGCTGCTCCTCCGAGACGTCTATGCCCGTTACCTGTGCGCCCCGCCGCGCCATCCAGCCGGACACGTAGCCGGTGCCGCAACCAAGTTCCACGGCCCTGAGTCCATGCATGTCCGCGGGCAGCATGCCCAGTTCTGCCTCCGGCACGTTCCAGATGCCCCAGCCGGGCTTGGCGGCCGCCCACGACCGTTCGCCGGCCTCCACCCACTCGGACGCTCGGTCGTTCCAGTGCTCTCGGTTCGTGCTCACGTGCTTCGGGGCTTCGTCCATGGTGAGGGCGATATTACCGCTCGAACGGCAATACGCTAAGCTCTCTACCCGCCGGACCAGCGCCCATGTCACGCTGCCGCTTGTGCAACGTTGCATGTTATGCAATCATGCGTCTCGTGCAAGACTCCGAACCACTGGGCCTGAGGGAGCGGAAGTTGCGGGAGACACGCCACGCGCTGGAGAGCGCCACGGTGGAGCTCGCGCTCGAGCACGGCCTTGAACACGTGACCATCGAGCAGATCGCCGAGCGCGCGGACGTTTCGCCCCGCACCTTCTTCAACCACTTCGGCTCGAAGGAGGACGCCCTCATCGGCGTGGGCGTAAGGGAGTCGAGCGAGGACCTCCTCGCGGGCTTCCCGGACGCACCCAGCTCCGCCGGCGTGTACGAGGACCTCAAGAGGTTCCTCGTCGAGCGCATCGGCGCCCAGCTCGCCGCGGACGAGCTGCTGGAGAAGCGCATGCTGGTGGTGCATGCCTCGCCTCAGCTGGCCAAGCGTCAGATGGCGCAGCTGAACCTGCTGCTCGACGGCCTCACGGCCCGGGTAGCATCGCTGCTGGCGCTGGCCGCAGGCCTGCCCGCCGACCGCCCTCCCCCCGAACTGGCGGAAGAGGCGCAGATGCTGATCCACCTGTGCTCCACCGCCTTCATGCACGCGTTCGGTCCGCGGAACCTTGGCGACTCCTTCGGTGAGGGCCCCGGCGCCCTCGCGCAGGCCTTCGAACTACTGGAGCGCACCGCCGGCAAGTACCTGCAGGCGAGCCGGCCATGAGCACACGAACCGCGCCCGCGCACACCTATCCGCAAGGGGCCCCAACTCAAGAGCGAAAGCGAGCGAGACCATAGAAAAGCAGACCTCCCAACAACAGACCGGTACCGCCAGCCCCGTCGATGGCACGAGGCGCCCGTACATACTCGAGGGCCAGAACATCCGCAAGGTCTACGGCACGGGCGAGAACCGTTTCGAGGCGCTGAAGGGCGTGTCGCTCACCATCGCCGAGGGCGAGACCGTGGCCATCGTGGGCAAGAGCGGCTCCGGCAAGTCGACCCTCATGCACGTGCTGGCGCTGCTCGACACGCCCGACGAGGGCAAGCTGCTGGTGCAGGGCGCCGACTCGGGCAACATGCAACCCAAGGAAGTGAACGCGCTGCGCAACAGCATCTTCGGCTTCGTGTTCCAGCAGTTCTTCATGATCCCCAACGCCACCGTGCTCGAGAACGTGGTCCTGCCCCTCAAGATCGCGGGCGTGCCCCGCGCCGAGCGCTTTGATCGCGGCATGGAGGTGCTGCGCCAGGTGGAGATGGACGACAAGTGGAAGAACCGCGCCACCGACCTCTCCGGCGGGCAGAAGCAGCGCTCCGTCATCGCGCGCGCCCTGGCCAACCGGCCGCAGCTGATCTTCGCGGACGAACCCACCGGTAACCTCGATAGTGCTACGGGCGCCGTGGTGGAAGACCTGCTCTTCTCGCTCAACAAGGAGCAGGGCATCACCGTGGTGATAGTGACGCACGACGAGGACCTGGCCGCTCGCTGCGACCGCCGCATCTACCTCAAGGACGGCGAGATCGTGGACGAGGTTAGCGCGTGAGACTGCCGGAGATCCTCCGCACAGCCGTAGGCAACGCCTTCCGCAGCAAGGTGCGCACCACGCTCACCATCCTCGCCATCTTCGTGGGCGCCTTCACGCTCACCCTCACCAACGGCGTCGGCACCGGGGTCACCAACTACATCGACACGCAGGTAGCCAGCTTCGGCAGCAGCGACAGCATCTTCATCACCCAGGCGTCCCTCTCCCAGGCGGGCGCGTTCGGCGGCTCCTCCACGGAGCCCGTGGAGTACGACCCCGACCGCACCGTCATGGCCGGCGTGGGTCCGCAGTTCGAAGCGCTCAGCCCGTCGGACCTGGAGAAGATCCGCGCCGTGCCCGGCATTGCGTCCGCCGACCCCCTGCTCATCGCCACCCCCGACTACGTCAAGGGCCCTAGCAACAGGATGTTCGAACTGACCCTCAACCCCTCGAGCACCGGCGCCGGCGTGGCGCTCCGGGCGGGCAGCGGCTTCCCTCGGGGCGAGTCCGAGGAGGTCATGCTCCTCCCCGCGCAGTTCGTGGAGCCCCTAGGCTTCGCTTCGGATGCGGCGGCCGTCGGCGAGACCGTGCTGATAGGCGTGACGGACGTGTTCGGCGCGCAGCACGAGGTGGAGGTGCGCGTGAGCGGCGTGCAGGAGGACTCTCTGTTGGCGTTCGGCGCCATCGTCAGCACCGGCACCACCGAGGCGCTCTTCGAGGCGCAGACAACGGGCCTCCCCGCCATGGTGGCCAACATCTACCCCGCCGTCACCGCTCGTCTTGCGGCAGATGCCGACGAGCAGCAGGTGAAGGCGGCGCTAGCGGAGAGCGGCTACGAGGGCCAGACCCTGGCGGACCAGATGGGCTCCATCAACGCGGTGGTCAACGGCATCGTCGGCGTGCTGAACGCCTTCGCCGTCATCGCGCTCATCGCCGCCGGCTTCGGCATCGTGAACACGCTGCTGATGTCCGTGCAGGAGCGCACCCGCGAGATAGGCCTGATGAAGGCCATGGGCATGGGTCGCGGCGGCATCTTCACGCTCTTCTCCGCCGAGGCCGTCTTCATCGGCTTCCTCGGCAGCGCCATCGGCTCGCTCATCGCAATCGTGCTTGGCTCCGTCATCAGCTCGGTGCTGGCGGCCGGCCCCCTCAGCGACCTGTCGGGCCTGCGCGTGCTGGAGTTCGATCCGCTCACCGTGGCCGGGGTCATCCTGGTGGTCATGCTGCTGGCGTTCCTCTCCGGCACCTTGCCGGCGGCGCGGGCGGCGCGGCTGGACCCCATCACGGCGTTGCGGTACGAGTAGGCGTTCACCCTTGTGGGGGGATAGACCTTCGCGTAGTTAATCGTTTGACAGCCCTCGGACCACCCGGCCGCTTCTAGCGCGCCGGGTGGTCCCCTTTCCCTACTTCTCGGGACGGAACTTATAAGGCTTGCGCCACCTCCCGCAACGCCAGCAAGCGCTCGAGAGTGCGGACGTTACGAGAGGTGGAGGCAACCTTCAAGCGCCGCTCGAGCAGTGCGTTCGAGAGCTTCGAGGTGTGGGTGCTGCTCTCGTAACGGATGAACACCTCACTATCGGCGAGCGTCAGTTGGGCGTCACCGAAGCTCTCCCGTTGCAGTCCGGACCTGAGGTCGGCGTCCGGCACTCCAGCCAGGAACGCCACGTGGACGCTGCCGCCCTCGGGCGCGGTGTAAGGGTTCCGCTCCAGGGTCCCGACCAACTGCCGCGGCGTGCGGCCGATGACGACGGTGGTGACGCCGAACTCGTCCAGGATGAGCCGCTCGGTCGCGCGCTCCAGCTCTTCATCCGGCAACGTGGACTCCGCCACCACGACGTTGCCGCTCTGCAACAGGAACCCGGACCTGCCGAAGCCCGCGGCATCCATCGCCTGCACTAGGAGCTTCATGGGCACCTTGTTGGCCCGGCCTAGGTTGACGGCCCGTAGGAAGAGGATCTTCGTCATGCCTGGCACCTGGGGCTCACCAGGTTCGAGGTTCGCGGTAGCTGCAGCACGGGAGCGTCCAGCTTAGCCCGCTCGCGGGACGTGGAAATCGACGGCGGCCAGCATCTCTTATCGGTGCCGGCCGTTACGTACTCGGTTGTTCCTGGGTCGGACTCGTGTTTCTTAGTC
>CAZPWN010000104.1:5403-7499 GCA_964590475.1 uncultured bacterium
TCGTCATCGTCCCAGTCGTCGCAATCATCGTCCCAGTCGTCGCCCCAGTCGTCATCCCACTGCGCGCACTGCTGGTTCCGGGTGCTGGAACGGTCGCGGTCCTCGATGTCGAAATCGAACGCAAGCCCAGCGTCCCTCGCCAGGTCGCGCAGCGGCACGATGTCGTTATCGACCACGACGAGAAGGTCGCCGCTCTCGCCGAAGAGCACCTCGTAGGTCTCCTCCATACCGTCCGGCAGCCGCACCACCAGGTTGCCGAAGCCCGACTGGTTGGCCAGGACGTCGAACTCCAGCTTGGGATCGTCGTCGACCTTCCCTCCGCCCACCAGGTTGCCGGCGTCGTCGAAGAGCCTCAGCTGAGCGCCTTGCGGCAGCGATATGGCGAAAGCGCTGAACACGAGGGAGAGGGCTGCTACGGCCGCGATGATGCGCTTGATCAGGCGTTCTCGTTTCATACGGTTCCTCCTGCCCAAGTCTCCATGCTCAAGCCGGGAAGGAGCTTGAACCTGTCACGACCAGCCTGCAGACGGCGCTCGCACGGCCGCTCGGCGCGGAAGAGGACGACTCACCGGCGCCAGATGTAGGGCGTGGTGGTAGAAACCTTGACCATCCCGGAGCGCTCCAGGATGGGCCGTGAGTTCTCGGTCGAGTCGCTGTGCGCCAGGGCCTTGCCCCTCTCGAGGGCGGCTGCCGCGCGGGCGGCGGTGAGTGCGCGGTAGATGCCCCGCCCCCGCCACTCCTCCCTGGTGGCTCCGGCCCACAGCCCGGCGAACGGCGTGCCGGGTACCAGTTCGACCCGGCCGGCCGCCACGAACTCGCCGCTAACCTCGGCGGCCCACAGCTGCATGTGAGGGTCGGTGTTCAGGCGGCGCATCAACTCGTCAGCGTTCGCCTCCGAGACCGCCCCTTCGAATACGAGGTCTTGCAACGCGCTCACGGCGCGGACCTCGCCCTCCTCGGTCACCCGCCGAACGGTGAGGCCTGCCGGATGCGGCGCTTCCGCCACCAAACCGTGAAGCTCGCCGATCATGATCGACTCGGGCTCCTGCGGCACGAAGCCGTGCGCCACCAACGCCTCGTGCAGGCCAGGCGCCACGTCGTGGCTGCGGCTCTTCCATTCCACCTCGCGGATGCTCGCGTCGCCCGAGAAGCGGCTGAGAGCCTCGCTCACCAGGCCATCGATGTCCGTTATCCCAACGAGGTCTCTGTAGGTAATGAAGCCCTCGTCGCCGGCGAAGCGAGCCAACCATAATGGCCCGAGGCGGCCCCCGCTGACCGCGGCCCGCACTTCGGCCTCGGTGCGCAGATGCTCGTCGTAGGCGCTCAGAAGCGCGGCTCCGTCCACGCCAACGATGCTAGCCGATGCTCGGCAGGCTTCGCCCCTGGCCTTGTCATCTGACTCGGGCTCACCGTGTCGCCACTCGTGGTGTCGCCGCTCACGTGAGTGAGGCCCGCCTTAGCTACGGCTTGAATCGGCTCACGGGGCCGGCACCGTTCCCGCGGGTCCACCCCCATAAGCCGTTATCCGGTACACTCTCCGGAGCCTTTAAACCGGCCCAGTGAGGCCGGAAAGGAGAGGAAATGCCGAACATCCCCGCAGATCACCCGAACATGACGTTCAAGGCGTCGCTCATGAGCGCCACGGAACTCGAGAGGGCGCTCAAGCGCATCGCTCACGAGATCGTGGAGCGCAACAAGGGCACCTCGAACCTAGCCCTTGTAGGCGTGCATACCCGCGGCGTGCCCGTGGCCGAGCGCCTAGCTGAGCTGCTGCACAAGTTCGAGGGAACCCGGCCGCCCGTGGGCAAGCTGGACATCACCCTCTACAGAGACGACCTCACGGAGATCGCGCTGCAGCCCGTGGTGCGCCGTTCGGAAGTCGACTTCGACGTGCACGGCACGCGCATCGTGCTGTGCGACGACGTGCTGTTCACGGGCCGCACCACCCGCGCGGCGCTGGACGCGCTCATCGACATGGGGCGACCAGCCTCCATCCAGTACGCGGTCCTGGTGGACCGCGGTCACCGCGAGCTGCCCATCCGCGCCGATTACGTCGGCAAGAACGTGCCGACCAGCGCGTCCGAGATCGTGCTCGT
>CAZPWN010000105.1:0-7498 GCA_964590475.1 uncultured bacterium
AGGTCTACCTGAGCGTCATCGAGAAGGAGCGCCGCGGCGCCTACCTCTCGCAGACGGTGCAGGTCATACCCCACATCACCGACGAGATCCAGACCCGCATCACCAGGGCGGGCGAGTTGGAGGACGCCGAGATCGTTCTGGTCGAGGTGGGCGGAACCGTCGGCGACATCGAGTCGCTGCCGTTCCTCGAGGCCATCAGGCAGATCCGCTTCGAGGTAGGCCGCGAGAACACCCTCTACCTGCACGTGACGCTCGTGCCCTACCTGGGCACCAGCGAGGAGCACAAGACCAAACCCACGCAGCACTCCGTGGCCACCCTGCGCGGCGTCGGCATCCAGCCCGACGCGCTGGTGCTGCGCTCGCACTCGCCGGTACCCGACGGCTCGCTGCGCAAGATCGCGCTCTTCTCCAACGTGGACCCGGGCGCCGTGTTCAACGCCTTCGACGCCGACTTCGTTTACGCGGTGCCGGAGATGCTGGAACAGCAGGGCATGGGCCGCTACGTGGAGAAGATGCTCAACCTGGACAAGGTCACGCCGGAGCTGCGCGTGTGGCACGAAGCGGTGCGCACGCTGCGCAACCCCGAGAAGCGGGTGCGCATAGCGGTGGTGGGCAAGTACGTGGCCATGCCGGACGCCTACCTGAGCCTCATGGAGGCGCTCAAGCACGCCGGCATCGCCAACCGCGCGGCCGTGGACATCGTCTGGGTGGACTCCGAGGAGTTGGGCGAGGACGCCGCGCTGGCGCTCGAGGGGTACCACGGCATCCTCGTGCCGGGCGGCTTCGGGGTCCGCGGCATAGAAGGCAAGGTCCGCGCCGCCAACGTGGCCCGCACGAGGAACGTGCCCTACCTGGGCATCTGCCTCGGCATGCAGGTGGCGGTCATAGAGTTCGCCCGCTCCGTGGGCGGTCTCGAGGGCGCCAACTCCACCGAGTTCGACCCGTACACGCCGCACCCGGTGGTGGGCCTCATGCCGGAGCAGCTGGAGGTGGAGGACATGGGCGGCACCATGCGCCTGGGCAGCTGGCCCATGGAGCTGACGCCGGGCACGCGGCTAGCCGAGCTGTACGCCGAGCAGTCATTGCAGTCGCCCGTCCATGAACGCCACCGGCACCGCTACGAGGTGAACCCGGACTTCGTGGAGCAGCTCAAGCGGGCCGGGCTGGTGGTGTCGGGCGTGACCCCGGGCATGGCCGGTCGCGGGGCCGGCCTGGTGGAGGCGGTGGAGCTGCCGGATCATCCGTTCTTCCTCGGCCTCCAGTCGCACCCCGAGTTCAAGTCGCGCCTCATGCGCCCCTCGCCGCCCTTCACCGGCTTCATCCGCGCCGCGTCCGAGCGGGCCGCCGAGCTCGGCGACGGCGTTGCGGCTGCCCCCCCGTCCGCCACCGACGAGGGCGCGGCTTGAGAACCCAGCGCACGTTGGTCATAGGCCTGGCGGGCGGTACGGGCTCCGGTAAGACGACGGTGGCCCGGTCCGTGGTCGAGGCGGCCGGCGCCTCGAACGCCCTCCTCCTGCCGCAGGACGCGTACTACCGGGCGCAGGGCGACCTCCCCTTCGAGGAGCGCGAGCGTACCAACTACGACGAGCCCAGCGCCTTCGACACGGAGCTGCTCGTGCAGCACGTGGACGAGCTGAAGGGCGGCAGGACGGTGAACCGCCCCGTGTACGACTTCGCCCTGCACAACCGCTCCGGCGAGACGGTGCTGACCGAGCCGGCCCCCGTGCTGATAGTGGAGGGCATACTGGTGCTCCACTCCCCGGAGCTGCGGGGCCGCATGAACCTGAAGGTGTTCGTTGACGCCCCGCCGGACGAGCGCTTCATCAGGAGGCTCGAGCGCGACGTCAACGAGCGCGGCCGCACGGCCCAGAGCGTGATCTCGCAGTACCGCCGCACGGTCAAGCCCATGCACGACCTCTACGTGGAGCCCACCAAGCAGCACGCCGACCTGATCCTGCCGGAGGGCGGCAGCAACCGCGTGGCGCTCGAGGTGCTCACCAGCTACGTGGACTCCTTCCTGCGCCACCGGCAGGCGGTATGAGGCTCTCCGGTGGATCTGAAGCCATGAGGTGGACGGCGTGAGGCGCACGCGCAGTGTGGAGGCCCTCCTGTGGGCCGTGATAGCCGTGTCGCTGGTGGCCGGCCTGGTGCTGGCCGTAAGGCGGGTGAACGCCGAAGGCTCTCGCGAGCAGGTGGCGCTGGTCATGGACGAGATGGCGCTGTCGCAGCAGGGCGCGCTGGTGGGGCTCACCAGCCTGGAGCTGGGGCGCCGCTACCAGCAGGCGGGGCTCACGGGCGTGGCGCTCTACGAACAGACCGTGCAGACGCTGGTGGCCCGAGGGTACGCGGCCTCCGTGCTGGCGGCCGACCTGCGGGCGCAGTTCCTCATAGAGGGGCTGGCGCCGCCGCCCATACCCAGCGACGCCACCCTCGTCACGCCGCTCATGCCCGGCGCGCTGGACGACCTGATAAGCAAGAACATCCCGGCGGCCCGGACGTTCGAGATCAACGACCGCACCTGGTACCTCTGGCCCGGCGACATAACGGAGACGCTGCCGGCCGGCCCCGACCGCGCCGAGCTGGCGCTCTGGAGCGCGGCGGGCTTCGACATCGCCTACCGGCCCCGCAACGCGCCCGTGCAGCTGCAGGTGCTGGGCGACTTCCCGCCGGAGGCCAACTACCTCATCTACGCCGGTACGCACGTGGCGGGTTACCCGGGCGAGCTGGACGAGGTGGTGGAGGCCTCGCAGGAGTACCTCACGGCCATCATCGAGGGCACGCCGCAGAACGGCATGGCGCAGATCTCGGACAAGGTGCCCACCGTCAGGCTGCTCAGCTTCAACCAGGATTACGTGGACCGGCGCCTGCGCCCCGCCGACCTGGTGGACAAGTACCTGCTGGCCGTGGAGGAGCGCAACGTGCGCCTGCTCTACCTGCGGCCCTACACCACCAACGAGCTGGGCGACCCGGTGGAGAACACCGAGGAGATGGTGCGCGGCCTGTCGGCGGCGCTGCAGAGTCAGGGCTACGAGGTGGGGCCGCTCACCCGGCTCGGCATCGACTACGAGCCCATAGGCTGGCTCCGCGCAGTGGCCGCCCTCGGCATCCTGGCGGCGCTGGCCCTGCTGGCGCTGCGTTTCCCCGCCCCCTGGGGGGCCGCCGTGGCGGTGGCCCTGCTTCTGGGCAGCGTGGCCGTGGCGGGCCCCGACTGGGACGCCCTGGCCCTCATCGCCGCGCTGATCTTCCCCGTGCTGGGGTTCCTCACCTTCAAGGAGCGCCTGCCGGCCCTCTTCTACTCCACCGCGCTCTCACTCGCGGGGGCCCTGCTGCTGGCGGCCGTGGGCAGCGAGCGCGACACGCTCTTGGCCATCCGGCCGTTCGCCGGGGTAGGCCTGACCCTGGTGGTGCCGCCCGCCCTCTTCCTGGCGGGCTACATGCTGCGCTTCCACCGGCCCGCCGTGTGGGTCAAGCGCTTATGGGGCGCCGAGGTGCGCGTGGGGCACGTGGCCATGGCCATGGTGGCCGTGGCCGCGCTGGCCGTGGTGATCCTGCGGCGGGGCAACGACCCCGTGATCGGCGTGAGCCAGTTCGAGCTGGCCCTGCGGCAGCTGCTGGGCGAGTTCGTGGCGCGGCCGCGCTTCAAGGAGCTGTTCGGGCACCCCGCCGCCTTCCTGGCGCTGACTCTGCCCATGTGGCCGGCGTGGCTACGCGGCACGCTCCTCACCGCGGGGGTGGTGGCGCAGGCGAGCATCCTGAACTCCTTCAGCCATTACCACACGCCCCTGCTCATCTCGCTGGAGCGTACCGGTGTGGCGCTGGCGATCGGGGTCCTGGTGGGGTTGGTGCTCCTGCCCATCGCCCTGCTGGCCACGCGCCTGCTGACCCGCTGGCTGGCCGGGGCGGACGAGCCGGAGCGGGCAGCGGATGCAGGTGTGTGATGCGGGTGGCTGATGCGGGTACTGGTTAGCGGCTACTACGGCTTCGGCAACCTCGGTGACGAGGCGCTGCTGTCGGGCCTGCTGGGCGGCCTCCGCGCGCAGGGGCACACGCCCGTCGTGCTGTCCGGCGACCCCAAAGCCACAGAGCAGCAGCACGGCGTGGAGGCGGCGCACCGCGTGCGCGGCCTCGCACTGGCGCTGGCGCGGGCCGACGCCCTGGTGTCGGGCGGCGGCGGCCTGCTGCAGGACTCCACCAGCCGGCGCAGTCTGAACTACTACCTGAACGTCATCCGCCTGGCCCGCCGCACGGGCAAGCGGGTGGTTGTGTACGGGCAGTCGCTCGGACCCCTGTCGGAGCGCGGCCGCAAGGAGGTGGGCCGCGCACTGCGCGGGCTGCCCGTGGCGCTGCGCGACGAGCAGTCGCTGCGCCTGGCGCGCGAGCTGGGGCTTACGGCCACGCTGGTGGCGGACCCGGCCCTGCTGCTGGCGGGCGACCCGCAGGGGCCCGTGCCGGAGCCCGAGGAGGCGCCCGTGGTGCTCATACCGCGCGGCGGGCAGCCACACCTCAACGAGGCGCTGGAGGAGCTGGCGCTGGAGCTGGTGGAGGCGGGCGTGCCCGTGGCCGGCATGTCGTTCCACCCCCGGGAGGACGACGCGCCGCTCATGCGCCTCAAGCGCATGGTGCCCGAGCTGGCGCTGTGGGAGGCCACGGAACCGCAGGCGGCCGTGCGCCAGCTGGAGCGCGCCCGCTACGTGGTCTCCATCCGCCTGCACGGCTGCATCCTCGCCGCCGTGGCGGGGGTGGGCTTCGCGGGCATCTCCTACGACCCCAAGGTGAAGGGGTTCCTCACCCAGGCGGTCGCCCCGAGCTTCGAGCGTCCGGTGGACATGCGCGCCCTGCTGGGCCTCGTGCTGGCCTCGCCGCAGGCGGAGGAGCACGCCGTGGCGCACCTGGTCAGGCTCAGCCAGGAGGGCATCGACTGGCTGGGCGAGGCCCTGACGCGCAGGCCGTACCAGCGTGCCTAGCCGCCGGGGCGCGGTCACCTCGTGCGGCGGGCGGAGCGCCGGAAGTCGGCGAAACCCCACCTGGGCTCATAGCGAACTGAGTTACGCTTGGCGCGTGCTGGATCGTCCGGAGCTCATGGGTGTTGGGCGCCACGCGGCCCGCGTAAGGGCCGTGGGTCCGCGGCCGCGTGGCACGCTGATCGCCGCCTTGGCGGCGCTGCTGGCACTGGCCGTGTGCCTGGGTTCCGTGGCCGGCGCGCAGGCGCAGCCGAGCCCGCCCGAGGTGCGGCAGATGCAGGACCTGCTGGACCAGGGGTACTACAACTCCGCGGCGCGGCTGAACGGCCCCGATCTGGTGACGCGCTACCCGGAGAGCGGGGAGGCTCACTTCCTCTTCGCGCGCGCCCTCTACCTGACCAACGAGTTGGAGCGCGCCGCTTCGCATCTGGAGCGTGCGCTGGCGCTGGAGGGCGAGTCCGATCCCCGTTACGTGAACCTGCAGGGTCTGATCCGCGCGGCGCAGGGCGATGCCGCCGGCGCCCTGCGGCCCCTGCAGAACGCGTTCCTGCGTAGCCGCGACTACCAGCACGCCATGGACTGGGGGCGCGTGGCCTGGACGGCCGGTGAGTACGAGGAGGCCGTCCAGGCGTTCGACGCCGCCACGCGCACGGAGCGGGGCGCCCGCGAGTTGTGGCCGTGGATCGACAAGGGTCGCCTGCTGATGCTGCAGGGGCGGGGCAACGAAGCCATCCAGGCGTTCACGCGCGCCATCGAGGTGTTCGAGGCCACCAACCCGGGAGGCACGAGGCCCACGCCGGCCTACGTGGAGGCGTACTACCGCCTGGGTGAGGTGTACGAGCAGCTGGGCGACCTGGCGCGAGCCGAGGTCAACTACAGAGCGGCCCGCACCGCCGACCCCAACTACGCGCCGGCGGTGCAGGCCCTGGATCGTCTCTCGAGGAGCTTCGACTGAGGCGCTCAGCCGGTTAGACCACGCGCTTGTACAGCCGACCGTTGCAGCTCACCTAACGCAGACAATCACTCCGCAGCGCCACCCACGGCGAAGACGACCTTCACGCTCACGTTGACGGCGAGCTCGCCGGTCTCGATGGGGGTGGAGGCGGTGCGGGCGTACTGCACGTTGGCCGCCGCCTGCGGGGCGTTGTAGCTGGTCTCCTCCAGGTAGACGACCTGGCCGAGCTCGACGCCGGCTAGTTCTGCCAACTCGGCGGCGCGGCTGCGGGCGTCGTCCATGGCGGCTTCGCGCGCCTGGCTCTGAAGAGCTGCGGTGTCGGAGATGGTGAAGCTGATGCCGCCCACGTCGTTGGCGCCGGCCTCGATGGCGTCGGCGAGGAGCTGGCCCACGAGGTCGGTGTCGTCGACGCTGATCTGGAAGGCGTGCTGCACGTGGTAACGCTCGCCGGTGGGCTGGCCGCTCTGGTCGGTGAGCTGCTGACGCCACACGTTGAAGGTGATGGTGCGGATCTGCCGCTCCTCGACCCCGAGGGCGAGGGCCGCTTCGCGCACCTGGTTCATGGTGGCGTCGGCCTGCTCCAGCGCTTCACGCACGCTCTCCGCTACGGCGTCCACACCGAGGTTGATGACGGCGCGGTCGGGCTCGCCGTACGCCACGCCGGAGCCGGTGACGGTGATGCCGGTGTTCTGGTGGCCGTAGGCGGCGCCGCTCTGGGCCGTGACGGTGCCGGGCAGCGCCAGCAGGGCTGCTGCCAGGAGGGCGGCCGCGAGCTTGCGTGCGGTGATGCTGCCGGGGTGGGCGGTGACTGGGCTGACCATGGGGTTACCTCCGGGTAAGTGCTTGGTGGTTCTGGGTGGTCCTGGCATGATTGTGCGCCCAGCGCGCCGTGAGTTTGTTCCTGGCGGCGTTCATGTTGGGTTAACCGCCCGGGCGGCCCGGTCGGCGGCGGCTGCCGAGGCCCCCAGCACCGCGGTGGTCAGTTGACGAGTTTGGTGCGCCGGGCCTGGTAGTCGAGAAGGACGTAGCGCCCGATGGTGTGCGGGGTGGTGAAGTAAGCCTTGCCGCGGGTCATGGCGCTGACGCGCTGTACGAACGCCACGAGCTCCGGGTCACGGGCGAGCATGAAGGTGTTGACCTGGATGCCGTTGCGGCGGCAGCTGCCCACTTCGCGTAAGGTCTCGCCTAGCACCAGGGGGTCGAGGCCGTAGGCGTTGCGGTAGAGCTTGCCGCCGGGCAGGGTGATGGCGGACGGCTTGCCGTCCGTGATCATCACGATCTGCTTCATCTCCTTGTTCTGGCGCTTGAGGATCTTCTGCGCGAGCCGTAGGCCTTCCGCCGTGTTGGTGTGGTACGGCCCCACCTGGGCGCGCGCCAGCCGCTCGAGGGGTATCTCCTCGGCGCCGTTGTGGAAGAGCACGAACTTGACCGTGTCCGAGCGGTACTGCGTGCGGATGAGGTGGGCCAATGCCACCGCCACCTGCTTGGCCGGCGTGAAGCGGTCCTCGCCGTAGAGGATCATGGAGTGGCTGCAGTCGAGCATGACCACGGTGGCGGCGCTGGAGTAGTACTCGGACTGCAG
>CAZPWN010000106.1:0-2034 GCA_964590475.1 uncultured bacterium
GCGCTCATGAGGACGGCGCCCACCGCGGGCGAGATGACGAAGCCGGCCCACGCCAGCACCCCCGCCGCCAGCGGCAGCGCAACCGCGTTGTAACCCGTGGCCCAGGCGAGGTTCTGGCGCATCTTGCGGTAGGTGGCCCTGGAGAGGCGCAGCGCCGCCAGCACGTCCGCCGGATCGTCGTCCAGCAGCACCAGGTCGGCGGACTCGATGGCGATGTTGGTGCCCGCCCCGATGGCCACACCCAGGTCCGCCTCGAGCAGCGCCGGGGCGTCGTTGATGCCGTCGCCCACGAAGGCCGTGGGCTTATCCTTGCGCAGCTCCTGGACCTTGGCGGCCTTCTCCTGCGGCAGTACGCGTGCGTAGTACCTCGTTATCCCGAGCTCCTCGGCCACGGTGCGCGCCACCGCCTCGGCGTCGCCCGTGATCATCACGGATTCCACGCCCAGCTCCCTGAGGCCGTCGACGGCGCGCCGGGCGCTGGGGCGCACGCGGTCGGCCAGAGCGAAGAGGGCCAAGGCCTGGGTGTCGTCCATCAGGGCGATGACGCTCTCGCCGCGCGCCTCCGCCTCCTCGAGGCCCTGCTGCAACGCCCCTGGCAGCTGCAGCCCCTGCTCGGCTATCCACTCGGGGCGCCCGATGCTGTAGGCGGCGCCGTGCACCCTGCCCTTCACGCCCATGCCGGCCACCACCTCGAAGTCGTCCGCCACGTCGTAAAGGATCTCGCGCTCGTCGGCCTCGGTCACCACGGCGGCGGCCAGGGAGTGCTCGCTCCGCAGCTCGAGCGCGGCCGCCAGGCGCAGCGCGTCGTCCTCCTCCATGTCGGTCACGTACACCTCGCGCACCGCGAACGCGCCCTCGGTGAGGGTGCCAGTCTTGTCGAACGCCACGATGCCGATGTCCCGGGCGCGCTCGAACGCCTCGCGGTTGCGGACGAGGATGCCGTGGCGGGCGCTCATGCCGGTAGCGTTGACGATGACGAGCGGGATGGCCAGCCCCAGGGCGTGGGGGCAGGCGATGATCAGCACGGTCACGGTGCGCGTGATGGCCTGCTCCACGTCCTGGGTGGAGAGGAGCCACGCCAGGAACGTGAGGCTGCCCGCGCCCAGCGCGATGTAGAAGAGCCAACCGGCGAACTTGTCCGCCAGGTTCTGGAAGCGGCTGCGCGAGGAGCGCGACTCGTCCACCAGCCGCTGGATCTGCGACAGCGTG
The DNA here is from genome assembly GCA_964590475.1 of uncultured bacterium. Classification (GTDB taxonomy): domain Bacteria; phylum Deinococcota; class Deinococci; order Deinococcales; family Trueperaceae; genus JAAYYF01. The sequence goes on from CAZPWN010000106.1 coordinate 1,210, forward strand.
GTGTCGTCGCCGGTGCGGAAGATCTTCACGGTCAGGGCGCCCTCGCCGTTGACGGAGCCAGCCACGACCTCGCTGCCCACCTCCTTGGCAACGGGCTTGGACTCGCCCGTCAGGAACGCCTCGTTCACGCTGCTGCGCCCCTCCACCACCTCGCCGTCCGCGGCGAGCTGCTGTCCTGGGCGCACGAGGATAAGGTCGCCGCTGCGCAGCTGGCTCACCGGCACCTCCTCCGTGCGGCCATCGACGATCCGGTCGGCCACGTTGGGCACCAGCGACGCCAGCTCCTCGAGCGCGTTGGACGCCCCCTCCACGCTGGCCATCTCCAGCCAGTGGCCCAGGAGCATGATGACGATCAGCGTAGCCAGCTCCCAGAAGAGCGGCATGCCCGGCGCCCCGAACGCCACCGCCATGCTGTACACGTAGGCCACGGTGATGGCCAGGCTGATGAGCGTCATCATGCCGGGCTTGCGCTCCGCCAGCTCGTGCCGGGCGCCCTGCAGGAACACGAGGCCGCCGTAGAGGAACAGCACGGTGCCCAGCACCGGGTTCACCCACTCCGAACCCGTGAAGCCGATGGCCCTGTAACCGAACCACGCCTGGATCTGCTCGCTGAAGTAGAGGATCGGCAGGCTCAGGAGCAGCGAGAACCAGAAGCGGTCGCGGAACATGGCTGGGGAGTGGTGGGCGTGGGCGTCGTGGGTGTGGGCGTCGTGGCCGTGGGCGCCCTCGTGATGGGCGCCGTGACCGTGGGCGCTGTTGTGGTCGTAGGCGCCGCCATCGTGGGCGCTGTGGTCGTGACCGCCGTGCGCGTGATGATCGTGACCG
>CAZPWN010000106.1:2134-7384 GCA_964590475.1 uncultured bacterium
TCGTGACCGCCGTGCGCGTGATGATCGTGACCGACGTGCTCGTGACCGGCGTGATCTTCACCGCCGTGATCATGCACGGCGTGATCGTGGTGAGCGCCGTGACCTTGCTGATCTTCGGCGCCGCGCTGATTATCGGCGGGGTGGCCGGGCTCGGAGCGGTCGTCGTCTACGCGTTCTCGGCCGCCGTGATCGTGCGCGCCGCGGTCGTTCATGGCGCGCCTCCCCCGCACGGCAGCCGGATCACCCCGCGTCCGCGCCCAGCGCCCTCACTTCCGGCGACTCCGCTGCCTGCGTGAACGCGGCCGCAGCCTCGTCCGAGAGGGTGGTGCTGTACAGGCGCCCGCCCTGCGCGTTCAGGGTCTCCGCTAGGACGTCCACCGGGGTGTCCTTCACCAGCAGGAGGAGGGCGGACTTGCCGGGCCCCAGGTCCTGGCTCACCTTGTCGATGAAGTCGTTGTTTATGCCTATGTCCACGCGCCGACCCAGTAACCAACTGATGCCCGCGCCCACAAGGCCCCCGAGTAGCGGCCCGCCGAACAGGAACCCCACCAGAACGCCCCAGAGACCGCCGGTAGCCACGCCCGAGGCTTTCATGGTGCTCTCCAGCGTCTGCACCACGCGCAGGTTGCCGTTCTCGTCCTTCTTGGCCACGGCAGCGTCCTCGACACCTATGAGGGGCTTCTGGATGTTCTCGCGCTTCATCTTGGCAACGTTGGCGAGAACCTCGCTTGCCTTGTCGGGATGCTCGTACGTGTACACGACCAACTCGCTGGGCATACTGTCCACCTTCCTGAACCGGGTGACTTGAGGCTCTTGTGCCGATCGGCCGGGCCGGGGCCCAAGTCGGAGCCGGGGCCGCCTGACGGACGGCGTTGTGGCGAAGGTAGCACGCGGTTCTGGCGTGAGGCGTGGCGGTTGCAGCTGGGGACGGTGTTGGTCCCTACTCCCGCCAGATGGCCCAGGTGAGCTCCTCGAGCTCCTCCCGCATCACCGCCGGCCGGCCGGACTGGCGCAGCAGCGCAAGGATCTGGCCGCGGTGGTGCGAGTCGTGCACGATGCAGTGCTGCAGCATGTGAGCGGGGTGTGATTGGTAGGCGCGCTCGAAGCCGCGGCCCTCGCTAAGCGCGTCCAGCACGGCGTCCTTCATGGCGGCGTCGCCCTCGTCGAACGCTGCCTGCAACTCGGCGATGCTGCTCACGGCCAGCCAGGTGGGCGAGTCGTCGGCAGTCACGTCCTTCACGCGCTCGGCGTGCTCGGGCGAGACGCGGGCCAGCCAGCTCGGCCTGAAGTTCACCAGGTCAGCCAGGTGCTGCCCGATGTTGAAGCCGCCCGAACCGTCCTCGTAGGCGAGGTCGTCCATGGTGAGAGTGTCCAGGAGGGCGCGGGTCACGCGGGCGTTGCGGTCGAACGCTTCGAGGAGCAGGTCCATCTCGGTAGGTGTCGACATGCGGCCTTCCGTTCCGGCGCGCCCGGCGGCCGAGGCGCCTGCTGGATTCTCCAACTGCTGAGACGCGATTCTACAGGCTCCGCTGGCTGCCCGTTCGCGCCCCGGGGCGGGGACTAACTATCCGCTTCCGCTTGCGCCGCCTCGACGATGGCGTGCCCGATGTAGAGGTCCTGGATGGAGATGCCCGAGCTGTCGAAGATGGTCACGTCCTCGGGCCCGAGCCTGCCCTGCGCGTCTCCCTTGAGCACCTCGCCGATGGCCGTTAGCTGTGCGCCCTCGCCGGCGTGCTGGAACTCGCCGATGCGACGCGACTGCTCCGGCAGGTCGCAGAACAGCCTGGCGCGCCCGAAGAGCTCGGGCGGCAGCTCCTGCTTGCCAGGTGCGTCGGAGCCCATGCTGGAGATGTGCGTGCCGGGCTTCACCCAGTCGGCCTCGAACAGGGGTGCGCGGCTGGTGGTGGCCGTGACGATGATGTCGGCCGCGTGGCAGGCCGCCTCCGCGCCGCTCAGCTCGCACTCGAGGCCATGGCCGCGTAGGCGCTCGGCGAACTCCTCGGCACGCGTGGGCGAGCGCCCGACGACCATGATGCGCTTGAGGTTCCGGACCTGCGCCAGCGCCGCCACCTCGAACTCGGCCTGATGGCCGGTGCCGAAGACGGCGAGGTTCTCGGCGTCCGGCCGCGCCAAGGCGTCCGTGGCCACCGCGTCGGCCGCCGCCGTGCGGTAGCCGTTCAGCCGGCTGCCCTCGATGACGGCGCCGATCCGGCCCTTGGTCTGATCGAAGAGGAAGATGATAGAGCTGTGGCGCGGCAGGTCGGCGGCGTCGTTGCTGGGGAAGTAGGAGCCGACCTTGAGCCCGGCGTGTTCTCCATCGGCCGCGGACTTGATGGTGAAGCGGTTGTCCGGGTCGCTGGCGTGGCCGTGGACCACCGGGAAGGTGGCGGCGTTCTCCGCCACGGCGGCTATGAGCGCCTGATGCATGGCGTTGTAAGCCAGTTCGTGGGTCACGAGCGTCGCTGACTGCTCCTCCGTGATGTATCTCATCGGAACCAACCTACCAATGGTTGAAGCGCGACCAATGCCGAAGCGGCACGTCCGGCTCGGGCGAGACCACCCAGTAGGCTTCGTGCTGCGCGGCCGTGGCGCAGGCGTGGTTGGGAAGGATGCGCAGCTTCGTGCCGAGCGGCAGCTCCGGCAAGCTCTCCGCGCTGCCCTCCCGTAGGCTCAGGATGGAGTGCTCCTGGTTGGCGCCGCTGACTATCAGGTCGGGGATTACGCGGCCGTCCACGTCGCACACCACGCCGTAACCCTGGTCCACCGCCTGGCTAGCCGTGCCCCTATCGCGCGACATGGCCATCCAGCCCGCGTCCGTGATGATCCAGCCGCGCTCCTTCTGGTGGCCGATGACCGTGGCCAGCACCGAGGCAGCGATGTCGTCCAGGGTGCACACGCCTATGCCGGCCATCACCAGGTCGAAGAAGACGTACACGCCCGCGCGCAGCTCCGTGACGCCGGTGAGGTCGCGAGCGAAGTGCGCCGTGGGCGTGGACCCTACGCTGACCACCGGGCTCGGAAGTCCGCTCGCGCGCAGGATCTCGGCTGCCTGAACTGCCGCGGCCCGCTCCTGCTCGGCGAACGCCGCCAGCTCGGCCTCACCAACTGCGTTGTAGCTCTCGCCGGCATGCGTGATGACGCCGCGTAGGTCCGCGCCGCCCTCGTGTAGGCGCCGGCCCACCTCCACTATTTCCGGGGAACCAGGCGCCAGGCCGGAACGGTGGCCGTCCGAGTCGATCTCTATGAGGACGCCTATTGGGTCGCCCGACTCTCTCGAGGACCGCGCCACCGCCTCCGCCTGCTCCACCGAGTCGAGGATGATGGTGAGGTCGCAACCGTCCCTCTTCAGCGCCGCCACCCGCGGCAGCTTGTCAGGCGAGATGCCGACCGCGTACAGGATGTCGCTGATTCCCGCCTCGTGGAAGACCTCGGCCTCCTTGAGCGTGGAGACGGTGGCGGGGCCGTTGCCGCCCTCGAGGGTCCTACGCGCCACCTTCACGGACTTGGACGTCTTGAGGTGCGGCCGCAGCGTTACGCCCAGCTGCGCCGCGTGCTGCCTTAGCCTGGCGATGTTGCGCTCCATGCGCGCCTCGTCGAGGACCAGGCACGGGGTAAGCAGGTGGGTCAGCGGGTTCTCACGCATCGGGTCTCCTTCGGCAGCCTCGCATCTCCTCACGTCTCAGCGGGCCGTCATGGGTCACGTTAGACCGTAGAGGGGCGAACGGGCCGCGAAAGGGGCCGGGGACGTTGTCGGGCCCCGAGTGTAAGACCCCACGGAGTGGCCGGGAGGCCCTGTCTATACTCGGCGCACTCAAGGCCCAATTTCGCGGAACCTGTCAGCCGTACGCTGGCTCCGGCCTGGGTTGGAGGAGACATGAACCGCCTCACCCAACACTTCATCTCACTTGTTCTACTCACGCTGCTGCTCGCGGGTTGCGGCGGCGGAGCCCCCGCCGACACCGATCCCGACCCAGACCCTGAAGAGTCCGGCATCACCGTCTCCGGCAAACTCCTCTTCCCGAACGGCTCGGCGGCGAGCGAGATGGCGGTGGTCGTGAGCGGCCAAGCCACCACAACGGACGCGAGCGGCGCCTTCCAGGTAGAGAACGTCGAGGCACCCTACGAGGTAGCAGCCCATTACGACACCCTGAATGTCGTGGTGGCCTACCAGGGACTCACGGTAGAGGAGCCGGTGCTGGTCCTCCTGGACCCCACTCCGGAAGCCGAGCGCCAAGCCACCATCACCTTCACGGCCTACAGCTTCGATGCAGCGCCGCCGCCGCCTCCTCCCCACAACAGCAACGACGACGCCGCGGTGTGCAGCGGGCCCGTGGACTTCCATTTCTGCAGTGGGCGCGCGCTCGCTCGGAGCACGCCGTCCGTACGCACCGTGCAGTGGCGGGGCCCGGCCTCGACGCCGGCAAGGATCGCCGCCGTGCAGGGGACGGTTCTGGGCGTCAAGCCACGAATGTTCACGAGCTACTCGCACTTCGCCAGCCGCAGCATGAACTTCGTCGATGGTGAGGACGGCAGCTACTCCATCACCTACGCGCGGGTGAGCACGGGCTCCATCACGGGCACCACCACCGCACCCGCCGGCTACACTGTCACGCACCGTGGCCTGGGCCTCATGACGGGCGACGAGGTTTGGGGCGTCATCTCCTACGAGGCGGACAGCGTGGCGTCGCCAATCCAAACGGCGTTCGAGCTGGCCACACCAATGGCCAGCGGCTTCAGCTACTACGTAACGGCTACGGCGGAGCAGGGCGAAGCTTCGGTGACGCGGCGCGTACCAGTGGCAAACGCCAACGCGGCGGACGTGACTATCGAGTTACCGACGCCACCGCAACTCCTCCAGCCCGCCAACGGCCAGGTGGGCCTCAGCCAGAACGCCCTCTTCAAGTGGACCGCCGTAGAAGACGCCGCCTACGTGCACACCCTCATCACTGCCACTCCAGGCAGCCCGAGCTACCTGATCGTCACCACGGACCCGGAGGCACGCCTACCCGACGTCAGCGTCATCGACGTTTCCCTTCCTAGCGCCGACACGTACACCTGGGGCGTGAGGGCCATAGCGCCCGTAGCGTCCATGGACGCGCTGGCGGCAGGCATCTACTTCGAGACGGTGGGAGACACCTGGGCCACGTCCGCCCGGCGCACCTTCACGACCGCGCCCTGAACCACTCGGCGCCTCACCCGCTCCTATGCGGAGTTCTCCAGCTGGCCCGGCTGAGCCTAGCGCCTAGCCAT
>CAZPWN010000107.1:0-7375 GCA_964590475.1 uncultured bacterium
ACGGACTCAGGGCTCACGCACCACCCACCCCTCGCGGATGGCGTGCAGGGCGGCCTGGGTACGGCTCTTCAGGCCCAGCTTGGAGAGCATGTTCGAGACGTGCGATTTGACGGTGGCTTCGCTGATGCCGAGCTGCTGGGCCACGCCCTTGTTGCTGGCGCCCACGGCCACCAGCTTCAGGACCTCGAGCTCGCGCTCGGTGAGCGCCTCCTTGACCTCGGGCGCCCGGACCTCGCGCACCAGGCGTTGCTGCGCCCGCGGATCGAGGCGTACCTCGCCCCGGGCGGCGGCGCGCACGGCCTCGAACAGTTCGTCGGGCCGCGTCTCCTTCAGCATGTAGCCGCTGGCGCCGGCCTCCACCACGTCGATGACCAGGCGGTCCTCGAGCACGCTGGTGAGGGCCACCACCTCCACGTCGGGATGGTCGCGGCGGATGGCGCGCGTGGCGTCCACCCCGTTCATGACGGGCATAAGGAGGTCCATCACCACCACGTCGGGCTTCAGTTCCTCGACCTTGGCCAGCGCCTCCTGCCCGTTGGCGGCCTCACCGACGACCTCGAGGTCCTCTTCCAGGTCGAACGCCAGGCGCAGGCCGCGCCTGACCACGGTGTGATCGTCGACCAGCAGTATGCGTATGGGGGTTGGGTTGCTCTCTGTCACCTGGGAACTCCGTGATGTGGTGGCGTATGCGGTGCGGCCCTCCGCGCGGCGTCTAACGCTGCGCCCTTCGGCGTGGCACGCGTTGCCTGCGGCAAGCCTACCGGTATCGCTCCGGGAGCGCCTCCTCCTTTGGGATGACGAGGAACCAGTCCTTGGGGGGAGGGGGATGACCTCCTCCTCGCCGATGCGTGAGGCACGGTGGCCCACGTACTTTGGATGCAGCGCGGCGAACCCTGCGGGGCGCGCCTAACAAAACACCGAGATCCAACGAACTCTGGAGGCGAGAATGCACGAAGACGTAGGAAGCAGCGGCGGTACCGGCACCGGTGGCGCGCAGAGCGCCAAGAACGGCAAGAACAGCGGCAGACTGATTCCCGGACTCATCCTCATAGGCTTGGGCCTACTGGCCCTTCTGGGCAACCTGGGCTTCTACCTGATCGGCAACGTCCTCTCCGCGGCGATCTTCGGCGGGCTGGCGTACTACGTGTATCAGAACGGCGTCCGCACCGGCCGCGAAGGCATGCGCCTGCTGGCCATACCGCTCGCTGGCCTCGCGCTGGTGACGCTTTTCCCGGGCCGCGCCGCGGGCGCGCTCTTCCTGGCGTTCCTGGGCCTCGCCTTCGCGGTGGTGTGGCGCGCCGATAGGCGGCGCTGGTGGGCCATCATCCCGGCCGGCACCTTAGGTAGCCTGGCGGCCACCGCGGCCCTGAGCCGGCTCCCCGGCAACTTCACCGGCTTCGTGTTCCTGGGCGGCCTGGCGGCGACCTTCTACCTCCTCACCCGCCTCCGGGTGGACCCGCAAGCGTGGGCTATCTACCCGGCGGTGGCGCTCGGAGCGGTGGCGGCCCTCGCCCTGCTCGGCGGAGGCGGCAGCTGGCTCTTCCCGCTCCTCCTCCTGGCGGCCGGCGTGATCCTCCTCGCCCGCAGCGGGGTAGTCAGCATCGGCTGGCTGGACGACCTGATGCGCAGCGTCGGGCTGGCACCACGCCAGAAGGCCGCCCCGAGGGCGGAGGGCGACATAGTGCCTGCTCCCCGACCCGGGGCCCCCGCGGCTCCCGCCACCACGGCCACCCCGGCCGATATCGCCCCGGCCGATATCGCCCCGACCGATGTCGCTCCGACCGCGCCCGCCGCCACTGGCACGGACGTGACGGCGCCCGCCCGGCCAGACGTGCCCCCCACGCAGGGTGAGAGCGGACCGCCGGCCACGGATGACGCGAGCGGCCAAGGCCCCACCGATGAGCGGAACGGCTGACCGACCGAGCACGACCGCTGAACCCGGGCATAAGTAGACGGCCGCGCGGAGGGTTACTCCTCCGCGCGGCCGCTCTCTCTGTGTAGGTCGTGTAGGTCGTGTAGGTCGTCGGCGGCTGTGCCGGTCCTCGGCGCCTGCCGCGAGTCGGCAGTAGGGCCTAGCTCGCCTCCTCGAGGAGGGTAGGGGCACCGGGGTCGAGGAGGTAGAAGCGCTCGCTCTTGGTGAACTCGTCGCGGAACGCCTTGGCCTGCGCGTCGTCGGCGGCGGGCGTCACCGGTTCGGGGGCCGCACCTTCGCGTTCCTGCTCCTCTCGCTTCTGCTCCTCCCGCTTCTGCTCTTCCTGCTTCTGCTCCTCGGCCGCCCACTGCGCGAACATCGCCTCGGTCTGGCTGCGGTGCGCGCGCAGCGCGTCCAGCTTGCGCTCCGCGAAGGCCTCGATGTTGCAGGCCAGGTCCGGCTGCCCGAGCTCGGCGAGGATCTCCTCGCGCTCCCCAACCGCCACGGCCAGCACCTGCGGGCGCTCGGCCTCTTCCATGCCCCGCACGGCGAGAACGCTGGCGTGGCCCAGCGCGTCGTGATCCGGGTGCACCCCGTGACCGGGATAGAAGGTGATGACGGTGGAGGGGTTCAGGTTGCGCATCACGCCGCGGATGCGCGCGGCGATCTCCTCGGGATCCTCGAACTCCACGCACTTGTCGCGCAGGCCCAGGTACAGCAGGTCGCAGCCCAGCACCCGGCAGGCGTCCTCCAGCTCCTCGGTGCGCACGTCGCGCAGGGCCTCGCGGTTGGTGAATGCCGGCTTGCCCATGCGCCGACCCATGTCGCCGAACGTGCCGCACAGGTAGGTGGTCCTCACGCCCGCGGCCGCGGCGCGCGCCAGCGTGCCACCGGCAGCGAACGACTCGTCGTCGGGGTGCGGCAGCACCACGAGGATCCCGCGCTCCTGGCTCGGGTCGAACTCCCTCGGGGTGGCGTCGTTGGCAGGTGCGGCGTCGTTACTCACCGGCGACCCCACTTCCCTCACGGAACGGCGTGGCGGAAAGCTGCAGCGCCACCGTGAGTTGTCCCTCCATGTCGAGCCCCGCCAGCAGCAGCTCGCCACGCTCGTTCAGTTCGTAGTCCGTGAGTCCGTCGGCGTAGACCCAGCCGTCATCCAGCTTGAGCCCCACCCGGTACGGGCCTCTGCCCTTGACCGTGCCGCGCGAGTAGCTGACGCGCGCGTTGCGCACGAAGGCTATGACGGGAGAGCGCTTCTCGGGCCCGAACTTCGTATACGAGCCCGTGGTGGTCTCGAGGTGCAGGTACTGCGGCTGACCCAGTCGGCGATCGAGTTCGGCCTGTACGGCCTTCCTATCTAGTGGCCTCAACTTCTTCCTCCATGCCCCCTGGCGCACCCCGCTATGACAGGGCGCCGGCTGACCCGCCGGTTACTCCGGTCCTGCGCCGCGGCGGCTGCCTGCCGAGTGTAACGCCACCGCCGCGCTATCATCCCGCCATGCCGCAGCCACACTCCTCAACCCTCATCCCACGCCTGGAACAGATCCAGGCAGAACTCGCGCGCCAGCAGCTGGACGGTTGGCTGCTCTACGATTTCCGCCGCAGCAACCCGGGGGCGCAGGCGCTCATCCGCCCCCTGCTGGAGGGCAACACGGCCAGCCGCCGGGTGCTCCTATTCATCCCGGCGGACGGCACGCCCACCCTTGCCGTGCACGCCATCGAGGTGGGCTCCCTGCGCCCCGACCTGCCCGTGAAGGTGGTCAGCTACGCCAGCCGGGAGGACTGGGGCCGCACGCTGCGTGAGCTGGTGGGCGGCCTGGCGCGCCTGGCGATGGAGTACTCGCCGGGTGGAGACAACCCGTACACCGGCACCGTGGACGCCGGCACGATCGAGCGGGTGAGGGCCACGGGGGTGGAGGTGGTGTCTTCCGGCGACGTGGCGCAGGTGCTGGAGCTGTGGAGCGAGCAGCAGCTGCAGGACCACCTCACGGCAGCGGAGGGGGTCATAGCGGCCAAGGATGCGGCGTTCGCTTTCCTGGCCGAGAGGAGCCGGGCAGGGGAGAGCGTTTCCGAGGTGGAAGTGCAGGAGCTCATCGAGGCCAAGTTCGCGGAGGTCGGTCTGGTGACGGGCAGCTCTCCCAACGTCAGTTTCGGCGCGCACGCCGGCGACCCGCACTACCACCCGTTGGCCGGCGTGCGCGACGCCACGCTGCAGCCAGGGGACGTGGTGCTGATAGACCTGTGGGCCAAGGTGGATTCGCCCGAAGCGCCGTACGCGGACGTGACCTGGATGGGCGTGCAGGGCGAGCCGAGCGCCAGGCTGCGAGAGGTGTGGGAGGCGGTGCGGGAAGCACGCGACGTGGCCTTCACCACCATCGCCGAGGCGTACGCGGCGGGCCGCTGGCCCACCGGCGCCGAGGTCGACCGGGCAGCGCGCCAGGTGCTGGTGGACGCCGGCCTGGGTGAGGCGTTCACCCACCGCACGGGGCACAGCTTGGGTCTCGACACCACGCACGGCTCGGCCGCTCACTTGGACGACTTCGAGACGGCGGACACGCGCACGCTCATGCCCGGACTGGGCCTCACCATCGAGCCGGGGGCGTACTTCCCCGAGTTCGGCGTGCGGAGCGAGATCAACCTGTACATCGGCGAGGAGGGGCCGCTGGCCACCACGGAGCTGCAGAGCGACCTCGAACTGCTGTGAAGGATGGGGCGGAGACCCCGCTCGTGGTGGTGGGAGATTACGCCTGGGACGTGCTCATCCGCACACGTTCCGAGCTGCTGCAGGGTGGCGATCTCTTCGGCGACGTGGAACTGGCGCCCGGCGGCAGCGCCGCCAACGTTGCGGTGTGGGCCAGCCGTTGCGGGCTGCCCACCGCGTTCGTGGGCAAGATCGGCCGTGACCGCTTCGGCCAGCTGGCGCAGGACGAGCTGGCCAGCGAGGGTGTGAAGGCGCACTGGTCTTTCACCAGCGAGCACCTGACCGGCGCCGTGGCGGTGTGGATAGATCACTCCGGCGAGCGCTCCATGGTCTCGGGCAAAGGCGCCGACCATTACCTGCTGCCGGACGAGTTGCCGAAGGGGCTCCTGCGCGGCGCAGGTCACCTGCACCTCAGCGCCTGGTCGTTCTTCGACGACCCGCCGCGGCAGGCGGCGCGCGAGGCGGCGCGCCTGGTAGTGGCCGCCGGCGGCAGCCTCTCGCTGGACCCCGGCTCGTTCCAGATGATCGACGACATGGGCGTGGAGACGTTCATAGGCCTCACGGCCGACCTGGGCGTAAACGTCCTCTTCCCCAACCTGGAGGAGGGCGAGATCCTGAGCGGCGAGAAGGACCCGCACGCGATCTCGGTGCGCTTGGCCGAGCTGTACCCGGACGCCATGGTCATGCTGAAGCTCGACGACGAGGGCGCCTACCTGTTCCATGACGGCGAGGGCACCCACTTCCCCACCGCCGCCCGGGAGGTGGTGGACGCCACCGGTGCGGGCGACGCCTACGCGGGAGCTTTCCTGGCCGCGTGGCTGCGGGGCAGCTCGCCGGAGGACGCCGCCGCTTACGCCAACCGCCTGGCGGGCTGGGTGGTGGGCCGGGTGGGGGCGCGGCCGGAGCCGGACGACGAGGCGGCCGGTCTGGTGCGGGGCTAGCCGAAGCGGCGGCAGCTGGCGGAACGCGGAAGGCGCCGGTCGAGCCGGGCCAAGAACTCACGGTCGGCCGCTGGGACGTGAGGGCCACCAGCGCGGTAGTACACTCGCCTCATCATGGTTGAACTCGGTACAAGCAACGCCTCCGGTAGCGGTACGCGCCTCCGGGAACGCGCGGGACGCTCGGTGGTCGTGGTGGCCGGCGGGCGCCTGCCGTTCAGCAAGGCCGGCACGGAGTACCGCTCGCTCATCTCCTACGACCTGGCGCGCATGGTCCTGGCCGGCACGCTCCAGAGAGCGGAGCTGGCGGGCGCCGAAGTGGATCAGGTGGTGCTCGGCACCGTGATCCAGAACGTGGCCACCAGCAACGTGGCGCGCGACGCCGCGCTAGCCGCCGGCGTGCCCGACGGGGTGCCCGCCCACACGGTGTCGGTGGCGTGCATATCCGCCAACCGCGCCATCGCCGACGCCGCCCTCGCCATAGCCACCGGGCACTCGGACACCGCTCTGGCCGGCGGGGTGGAGATGCTGGGCGACGTGCCGGTCGGCTTCGACCGCGACGTGCGGCGCCGCCTGTTCGACAGCCGCCGTTACCGCGGGCTCAAGGAGTGGGGGCCGTTCTTCAAGGGGCTCAAGCCGCGCCAGCTACTGCCCCAGGCGCCCGCCATAGCCGAGTTCACCACGGGCGAGTCCATGGGCGAGAGCGCGGACAGGCTGGCGGCCCGCTTCGGCATCACGCGCGAGGAGCAGGACGCCTACGCGCTGCGCTCGCACCAGGGCGCGGCGCGTGCCCAGGCCGAGGGCATCTTCGCGGACGAGCTGCTGAGCGTCAGCGTGCCCCCCAAGGGAGAGGTGGTGAGTGCCGACAGCGGCGTGCGAGCGGACACCAGCCTGGAGCAGTTGGCGCGCCTGAAGCCAGCCTTCGTCAAACCGTTCGGCACCGTCACCGCTGGTAACGCCAGCCCCCTCACCGACGGGGCCGCCGCGGTGGTGCTGATGGCGGAGGAGGAGGCCGTGCTGCAGGGCCGCCAGCCGCTGGCGCGCATAGTGGACTTCAACTTCGTGGCGCAGAACCCGGGCGACGAGCTGCTGCTGGGGCCCGCCTACGCGGCGCCCCGGCTGCTGGCGCGCAACGGCCTGGCGCTCAACGACGTGGACGTGGTGGAGATACACGAGGCGTTCGCCGGCCAGGTGCTGGCCGTGCTGGCCGCCTGGGCGTCCGACGAGTTCGGCCGCGAGAGCCTGGGGGCCAGCGGGGCGTTCGGCGAGGTAGACATGGCGCGCGTGAACCCCTGGGGCGGCTCCATCTCCCTGGGGCACCCGTTCGGCGCCACGGGCGCGCGGCTCGTCACCACCGCGGCACACCGGCTGCACGCCGAGGACGGCCGCTTCGCGCTCGTGACCGCCTGCGCCGCGGGCGGCCAGGGCCACGCCATGCTGCTGGAGAGGATCGACCGGTGACGGCCATGAGGGAACCCAACGCTACGGGTGGCAGCGGCCTGCGGGTGGAGCACCGGGGCGACGTGGCCATCCTCTGGATCGACCAGCCGGAGCGCAGCGTGGCGCTCCTCACCTACGACTTCCTGCGCGCCCTGGCGAGCGCCATCGACGAGCTGGACGCGGACGACGCCGTGCGGGGCGCGGTGCTGGCCAACGCCAGGGCCGGCACGTTCCTCGCCGGGGCGGACGTGTCGTCGTTCCTGGAGTACGGGGAGCCCGCGGAGGTGGAGGCGGCCATCCATGAGGGCAACGCCCTGCTCGAGCGTATAGAGAAGTGGCGCAAGCCCCTGGTGGTGGCGGTGGACGGCGCCTGCATGGGCGGCG
>CAZPWN010000108.1:0-7266 GCA_964590475.1 uncultured bacterium
CACGACCGCATCAGCCCGCACCTCTCCTACCTGATAATCACCAGCCACGTGCGCGACGGCATCGACCTGCTGCGCTCCAACCACATGCCTGAGGAACTCGAGCCGTACGTGGCCGAGCACCACGGCACCACGGTCCTCAGCTACTTCTTCAAGCGCGCACTGGAGGAGGGCCAGGTGGAGGAGCTCAACTTCCGCTACCCCGGCCCCCGCCCCGGTAGCAAGGAGAGCGCGATCCTCATGCTGGCGGACGCCGTGGAGTCGGCCTCCCGCACGCTGTCGGACCCCTCCCCCTCCAGCATCCGCTCCCTGATAGACCGCCTCATACAGCAGCGGCAGCAGGACGGCCAGCTGGACGAGGCGCCCCTCACCTTCCAGGACCTCGAGGTCATCGCCAACACCTTCGAGCGCATGCTGACGGCCATCCTGCATAGGCGCGTCTCCTACCCCAGCGCGGAGGAGGTGCGCGGCCTGAAGCGGGTGCGCGCAGCGCACTCCGACACGTACGCCGCCCCACCCGGTGAGGTAGCGCTGCCCAGATCCGACGGGAAGGAGGCAGCGGCCCCAGAGGCGAGCAAGGACGATGGAGCGGATAGAGCTACTGGACGAGACGGGACTGTACCCGCACGCTGAGCGCCTGACGCGGACCCTGGCGGCCCTGATGGACGATCTGGGGCTACAGGACCGCGAGATGACGCTGGTGCTGCTGGACGACGACGCTATCGCGCGGCACAACCTGGCCGACCGACACGAGGAAGGACCCACCGACGTGCTCTCCTACCCCACCTTCGAACCGGACGACCAGGGCTTCCCCCAGGTACCGCACTTGGGCGACGTGCTCATCAGCCTCGAGACCGCTGCCAGGCAAGCCGAGGAGCACGGCCACTCGCTCGAGGAGGAGGTCCTCGTGCTTGCGGCTCACGGCCTGACGCACCTGCGCGGCTTCGACCACCAGACCGACGAGGAGTGGCAGCCGTTCCTTGCCGCGCAGGCTCGTGTCCTGGAGCTCGCCGCGGGAGAAGAGGCTTGAACGGGGTCCGCCGGGCGGAACGGACCTTCGTGCGCTCGCTTGGGTGGGCCATCAGCGGTCTAAGGCGCACCTTCGAGCGCGAGCCCAACTTCCGCCGAGAACTCGCCATCGGAGCTTCCGCCGTGGCCCTGACGGTCTGGCTCGAGGCGCCGCTGGCGCCCATCCTCGTCATGTGCGGCCTCGTACTCAGCCTGGAGCTGGTGAACAGCGCGGTGGAGGCCGCCGTGGACCTGGCCAGCCCGCAGCAGCACGAGCTCGCGGGGTTCGCCAAGGACGCCGCCGCCGGCGCCGTCCTCATAGCCTCGATCTCCGCGGCCCTGGTGGGCCTGGCGGTGCTCGGACCCCCGCTGTGGCAGCGGATCTTCGGCTAACACGGAGCGTAAAGTAGGTCATGGATAAGGAAGCCGACACCAGCCAGCTGGAACCTCGCCGACCGGACGCCGTTCCGGAGGACATGTGGCGGGCCGCCCATCAGGCGTTCCATAACGCCTACGCACCCTTCTCCGGCTTCCACGTGGGAGCGGCTCTCAGGGCGCCTGACGGCACGATCTTCGCCGGTTCCAACGTTGAGAACTCCAGCTACGGCCTGGCGCGCTGCGCCGAGCAGTCGGCGGTGCAGGCGCTGGTCACCAGCGGGCGGCGCGCCTTCGATCACGTGGTGGTATACACCGCGGCGAACGAACCCACCTCCCCCTGCGGAGCGTGCCGCCAGATACTCTTCGAGTTCTCCCCCACCGCGAAGGTGCAGCTGGTGAACCACATGGGAGAAGTGGTGGACACCACGGTGGCCGACCTGCTGCCGCTCGGTTTCCGCATGGAGCCCCGTTCGGGGTGAACTCCCGTTCACCCGCGGGCTTAGGCTTCTCACGCACCGCGGTTATACTCCGCGATGATGATCAGGCGCCCTTCTAGAAACCCCAGGTTCCCGTCCCCACTGGTAACGCTGCTCACGCTCCTGGCACTGGCCCTCCCGGGCCTGGCATTCGCTCAAGGCACCGCGCGCCCCACGCGCGTCGTCATCCTGCCATTCGATGCCGAAGGCGCCATCAACAGCTACCAGTTAGGCCTCTCCACCGCACTGCAGCACGCCCTGAACCAGATCCCGGGGCTCTACGTGCCGCCCGTCG
The DNA here is from genome assembly GCA_964590475.1 of uncultured bacterium. GTDB lineage: Bacteria > Deinococcota > Deinococci > Deinococcales > Trueperaceae > JAAYYF01. The sequence continues at coordinate 2,155 of CAZPWN010000108.1, forward strand.
GCGACGCGGCCCTCATGGCCAACAAGGCAGCCGACACCGGTCAGGACGTGCACACGCTGCTGACCCGCGTGTTCGGCGCGGACGCCGTGGTGACGGGGCGCGTCGTGACGGGCGGCGGTGGCGTGATCGCCGAGATCAACGTGACCACGGCCAGCGGCGTTCAGCCCGTCCAGGTGCAGGGCGCCGGGCCGGCGGAGCTGGCGACGGCGGCCGCTGAGGCCGTAGCCGGGCTCGTGAAACCCGACGTCAGCGCCGACACGCTGGCCGCCGTGAGGATAGCCGCCGAGCAGACCCCCTCGGTGGCCAGTCTCGGGCCCACCGGCCTGGCTGCTTCGGGCCTCCCCGGTGCGCGGGTGGACCAGCTGAACACCGCCGCGCAGCTCGACGCGGGCTCCGCCTGGGTGATCGCCGAGTACGCCCGCGTGCTGGCGCTCTCCGGTGCGGGGGAGCAGGCGGTGGAGCAGGCCAAGCGTGCGGCCGAGCTGGCCCCCAACGACGCCGAGATACAGGCGCTCGTAGGTGTGGTGCTCGAGTCTGCAGACGACGACGGTGCGCTGGCCGCCTTCGAACGGGCCTTGAGCGTGAACCCGGCGCACGCCGTTGCGCTAGCCGGCCGGGCGGCGGTGAACTCGGGCGCCGCCCAGGCGAGCGCCGACCCGGTGGCCGACCTCGAGGCCGCTATCGCCGCCTACCCGCGGTTCGTGGACGCCTACGTGCGCCTCGCCAACCGGCAGCCGGACCTGCAGCGCGCCATCCAGACCCTGAGGCGCGCGGAGAGCTACTCACCCGAGTCCGTGCTGCTGCGCGGCACCGTCATGCAGCGCCTCATCGACTCCGGCGACGCCGCGGGCGCCCTGGCGTACCTCCGCCAGGTCGTCGGCGAACCGCTGGCGCGGTCCGCCTCTATGTACGCACTGGCCCGCCTGCTCCCGAGCTCCGTATCTGCCGGCGCCGGTGAGCTGCTGGCCCAAGGGATCGAGCAGTACCCGGAGAGCGTGGAGCTGAAGCTCGCCCAGGCGGACAGGCACCTGAAGCAGGGCGAGTACGAGGCCGCGCTCGCCATCCTCGAGCCCGTCCACGCCGCCAACCCGCAGCACATCGGTGCCTCCAACCTGCTGGCCGTGGCCCAGGCCGAGAGCGGCGACCTGGAGGGAGCCCGCGCCACCTTCGAGGGGCTGCGTGAGCTTGGGGTCGACGTGGAACTCGGTCTCGCCGAGATCTACCTCGCCTCCGGTCGCGCCGGCGGCGCCCTCGAGATCCTGGAGCCGCTGGTGGCAGAGCAGCCGGACGACGGCTACCTTCAGGCGCTTCACGGCACCGCCCTCATGCGCCAGGGCCGGCTCGAGGAGGGTGAGGACGTACTGGAGCGCGCCCTGGAACTCGACCCCGAGAACGCGCTGGCCTCCCGCAGCCTCGAACTGCTGCGTCAGCAGCGCGAGCTGACCGGCGGCGACGTGGGCTTCACGGAAGAGGCCGGCATAGCGTTCCAGCAGGGCCTCGCCAGCCTCGATCAGCACGACTACGCCAACGCCGTGCAGGCGTTCGCGCGCTCGCGCGAGGTGCAGGAGACGGGCCTGGCTGCGTTCTACCAGGGTTACTCGCGTCAGCTCATGGGGCAGACCAGAGCGGCCGTGCAGGACTACCAGGTGGCGCTCGAGGCCTTCCCCGACAGCGACATCGTGCTCAACAACCTCGGTTACGCGCAGATGGAGCTCGGGCGCTACGACTTGGCGCTGGATTACCTGCGCCAGGCCGTCGCGGCCAATCCGGACAACGCGCAGGCGCACCTCAACCTGGGCGTGACGTACTACGCGGTGCAGCGCTACGAGGACGCCATCGGTGAGTTCGCGGAGGCGGGCCGACTCGATCCGGACATCGCCGCGACCACGGAGACACTGATCGAGGACGTCCGTAGGCGCCTCGACGGACAGTAGAGACCGCAATGAGACAGTTGCTGCTGGCAGCGGTTCTGCTGCTAGGCGCCACCCTTGCGGCCTCGGCCTCGGCCCAGGCTCCGGGTGAGGCTGCCTCCCACGACCACTGGACCGTGCAGACGGTGGCCCTCAGGGACCTGCGGGAGGCTCAGTCCACGGCGGCCGCGCTGAAGGAGTACGGCTTCGACGCGTTCACGGAGTTCGCCATGGACCGCGGCCTGCAGTTCATCAGGGTGCGGGTGGGCTGCTACACGACCCGCGAGGCGGCCGAGACCATGGCGGCTGCGCTGAGGGGCCGCATCACGGACGCCGCGGTGGTGGTGGAAGCCAGCCCGGGCGCGCCGGTGGCCGGCTGCGTGAAGATGGACGTGGGCTTCCTCAAACCCGTGACGTGGGACGAGGTCGACCGCGCGGGCCTGGCGCCCGCCTTCCGCGTGGTGGTGGCAGGCATCGAGGCGCACGTGGCGCATACGGGCCTGCGCTGGCGGGTCCTGCAGGACGGCGAGGAGGTTCCGTTGGTGGACCCCGCCCTGCCCGCTGCACGCTTCACCCAGGCCTCCGTAGGCGGGGTCTCGTTCGTCGGCTTGGAGCGCCCCGAGGGGCGCCTGCTGCTGTGCCCCGGACTGCTGCTCGACTCCGTGGGCGGCGCGGCGATATCGGAACAGGGAGAAGCTCTCGTAGCGTGTAGCCTTGAGAGTATGGGAGGACCATGAGAACCGCCGCCGCCACGGGCACGGATGACTTGTCCGCGGCTGCGCCACTGGTGATACTCACGGGCGTGAGCGGCGCCGGCAAGACGACCGCCATGCACGCGCTGGAGGACGTCGGTTTCTACACGGTAGACAACCTGCCGCCCTCCCTATGGCTGGCGCTGGTGGAGGGCGGGCAGTACGGCGAGCGGGGGCTCTGCATCAGCGTGGACATCCGCACGCGCGCGTTCCTCGATCAGGCGCCGGCCGCCCTGACCGACCTGAAGGCGCGCGGTTTCGCGCCCACGCTGCTCTTCCTGGACGCTTCCGACGAGATGCTCGTCAAGCGTTACAACTTCACGCGCCGAGCGCATCCGGTGGCTGCCGGCACGCTCACAGCCGACCTGGCCGCTGAGCGCGAAGCGTTGCGCACGCTGCGTACCCTGGCGGACGACGTCATCGATACCACCGGCACCAGCGACAGGGCGCTCACGCAGCTCCTGTGGGACCGCTTCGCGGAAGGCAAGGGCCTGCTCCTGCGCCTCGTCTCCTTCGGGTTCAAGCGCGGCGCCCCGACGGACGTGGACACCGTGCTGGACGTGCGCGGCATGCCTAACCCCTACTACTCGGAGGAGCTCAGACCGCTGCCGGGCACGGACCCGAGCGTGCAGCGGCACGTGTTCTCCCCCGAATCGCTCGAGCTCTACAGCCAGTTCCGTCTGCTGGTGCGCTCGGTCGCCTACCTGGCGGAACGCGGCGGACGCAGCAACTACAGCGTGGCGGTGGGTTGCACCGGCGGCCAGCACCGCTCGGTGGCGGTGGTGGAGCGCCTGAGTCACGACCTGGCGGGGGCTTACCGCACCCAGGTGCAGCACCGCGACGTCGAGGCCGCCCTGGCGGAGCACACGGTGGAGGCAGCGGGATGAAGCCCAGCGGCAGCTGGAAGGGGCTCGACACCTTCCGCCTCTGGTTGACCCCCGGCATGGGCGTCAAACGCTACATCACCGTGGCGGTGCTGGGGGCCATGCTGCTCGTGCTGGGCGTGGTGGGTCTCTCGCTCTGGTTCTTCGGCGACGAGCGCAGCGTCATCTCCGCCCCCATCGAGGAGTTCCTGACGAGCGGCAACTGGTACGACTTCGGTGCCGGCCTCTCCGTCCTCCTGCTGCTCCTGGGCATCGTCATCAGCACCGTGGCCGTGGCGTTCCTCAACCGCTCGCTCCTCTCCAACTGGATGCCACGGCCGGGTGACGCCGCGCGCCTGCTGAACCGCAAGGTCATGCTGGCGAAGGGTCCCAAGGTGGTGGCGCTGGGCGGCGGCAGTGGGCTCTCCAACCTGCTCCGGGGACTGCGCGACCACACATCCAACCTCACGGCGGTGGTGGCCGTGAGCGACAACGGCGGCTCATCGGGCAGGCTCAGGGCCGAGTACGACATGCCGGCGCCCGGCGATCTGACCGACTGCCTGGCGGCTCTGTCCGACAACGAATCGGAGCTCACCCGCCTGCTGCAGTACCGCTTCACGCGTGGCAAGGAGCTGCGCGGACACACCTTCGGCAACCTGCTGATAGCCACGCTTACCGAGATGGAGGGCGACTTCGGGCAGGCCCTCCGGGTCATCAACCGTCTGCTCAGCCTCTCGGGTAGCGTCTACCCCGCTACCGCCCAACCGGTTAACCTGGTCGTCACCAAGAAGGGGGGCGTGGAGGTGACGGGAGAGGAGCAGCTGCGGGAGGCGCCGGGCGCCGTGGAGTCCCTGCGCATCGAACCCAGCGATCCGGAGGGCCCTGCGGAGGTTGTCTCCGCGCTGCTAGCCGCCGATCTGGTGGTCCTAGGGCCGGGCAGCCTCTTCTCCAGCACCATCCCTCCCGCCCTGGTGCCCGCCATCCGCGACGCCATCAACCGCACGGGCGCCAAGCTGGTGTACGTGGCGAACATCATGACCGAGGTGGGCGAGACGGACGGCTTCAGCGCTTACGACCACGTGCAGGCCCTGACCCGTCACGGGGTACGCGCCCCGGACGTGGTGCTGGTGAACAACGCTCCCATCGACCCGGAACGCATGAAGAACTACGTGTCCGAGGGCGCTCAGGTGGTCGACACTTCCGCCGCAGCTTTCGCCGAGGCGGGCATCCGCCTCATGCCCGTGCCGATGCTGGGACGCGGCGAGTACGCGCAGCACGATTCGACGATGTTGGCGCGCGTGCTGGCTGAGATGGCGGTCGCCACCGGCGAGCCGGCGCCGCAGCCCCGGGCGGTGCCGGAGGCAGCCCTTTCGTGAATCTGCTCGCTCTTCTTGCACTCTTAGCGCTTACCCTCACCGACCCTTCCGGCGACGCCATCGGTGACGGCGAACTGAAGCCTCCGACCTCCCCCGTCTACGCCAACGTAGCCATGTTCGATCTGCAGGGCGTAGCGCTGGAGGTCGACGAGGCGGGCCAAGCGACGCTCAAGGTGACCATGGGCGCGCTCGGCGCCTCCGTTCCCGGCGG
>CAZPWN010000109.1:0-7261 GCA_964590475.1 uncultured bacterium
AGCGAGTGGCTCACCGGCTGCCTGGAGTTGGACGAGCACGGCTACATCCCCACGGGCTCCGCGCTGGCGGCGTACGCCGAGCCCGCCACCACCAAGCGCCGCCCCTACTGGCTGGAGACCAGCCTGCCCGGCGTCTTCGCCGCGGGCGACGTGCGCTCGCGCTCCGTGAAGCGCATAGCCTCCGCCGTGGGTGAGGGTGCCATGGCGGTGCAGCTAATCCACCAGTACCTGGCGGAAGGGTAGGCGGGCGTGAGCACCGAGGCCGCACTTGACTACCTGGCCAGGGTCGGCCTCCTCTCGGGGGTGGACCGCGCCGACCTGCGGATACTGCTGGACTGCTCGGTGGAGGTGACGCTCGAGCCGGGCGAGTTCCTGATCACCGAGGGCGCCGAAGGCAACGAGATGTACGTGATCCTGGACGGGGAGTTCGAGGTGAGCGTGCGCCAGGGCGGCGTCGACGAGCTGGTGGCCCACCGCGTGGCGGGGGACGTGGTGGGCGAGCTGGCGCTGCTCGGTCGCCGGGTCCGCGCCGCCTCGGTGCGGGCCGCCACCCCCGCGCGGGTGCTGGAGGTGAGCCGCCAGGCGTTCGAGCGCCTGCTGGCCAGCCCGGGCGCTGCTGCAGCCATCTACCGCACGTCGCTCGAGCGCGAGCACCGGCTGGTTGCGCTCCTCGCCAGGCGGGAGAAGCTCGCCGGCCTTGGCACCATGGCCGCCGGCCTGGCGCACGAGCTCAACAACCCAGCTGCGGCGCTCAGGCGCAGCGCCAAGGAGCTGGGCCCCGCCAACGACCTGCGCGACACCTGCGCCATAGACCTCTTCCAGCGGGACCTTTCGGAGAGTGAGATGCGGGGCGCCCTGGAGCTCGGTGCGCTGGCGGCACGGCAGTTCGAGAGCGGCGGGGCGGGTTTCGCGCGCGGGTTGGACAACGAGGAGGAGCTCCTCGCCCTGTTGGAGGAGCTGGAGGTGGAGGAGCCGTGGCGTGCGGCGGGCGCCCTGCAGGACGCCGGCTGGAGCGTCGACGACCTGAGCGCGGCGCTGGCGCCGTTCGCTTCAGCCAACCGCTCCGCCGCGGCCGCCTGGCTGGCGGCGGACGCGGCGTGCCGCACCCTGCTGCGCGAGATATCGCTCAGCAGCCAGGCGGTATCGAGCCTGGTGGAGTCCATCCGCGAGTACAGCCACCTGGACCGCGCGCCGCGGGGCGAAGTGGACGTGCACGCCAGCTTGGACAACACGCTCACCGTCATGCGCCACCGCCTGAAGGCGGCCGACGTGGTGGTCGACCGCGCCTACGGCGCCGCCCTACCTACCGTGGACGCCTACCCCAGTGAGTTGAGCCAGGTGTGGACCAACCTGATAGACAACGCGGTGGACGCCATGCCCGGGGGAGGCCGGATGGAACTCGTGACCTACTGCGACGACGACCAAGTGACGGTGGAGATCCGCGACGAGGGAGAGGGCATCCCCGCTGACGCGCTCCTCCGCCTGTTCGAGCCGTTCTTCACCACCAAGGGCGTGGGCAAGGGCACCGGCCTCGGCCTCTATATCAGCAACGAGATAGTCACGCGGCGCCACGGCGGCAGCCTGAGCGTTGAGTCGCGCCCCGGCTCCACCATCTTCCGTGTGACCCTCCCGCGGAAGGGACCCACCGATACCTACTCGGAGGTGGCCACCTCGCCCTTGGAGAGCCCCGGGTAGAGCAGCCGGTACACCGCGAGGTTCTCGTACACCCGCTGCAGGTACTCACGCGTCTCGGGCTGGTCTATCTCGCGGTAGAACTCGTCCTTGTCCTCCGCCACCCACTCGCTCTCGAACAGGCGCCGCACGTAACCCTGACCGCCGTTGTAGCCGGCGATCACCAGCTCCTCGTCGCCGTCGAAGTAGCGCAGGAGCCACGCCAGGTACGTGGCGCCGTAAGCGATGTTCTCGCGCACCTCGAACGGGTCGGTGGGCTCCTCCGAGCGGAGCTCGGCGATCCAGTCCCAGGTGGTGGGCATGACCTGCATGAGCCCCTGGGCGCCGGAGCGGGAGATGGCCACGGGGCTGAAGGCCGACTCCTGGCGCATGACGGCCCAGATCAGGGCGGGCTCCACCCCGTGCAGGGCGCCCTCCTCCGCCACCGTCACCGGCCAGGCGGGCGGGTAGGCCAGGTGCCAGACGCGCAGGTCGTCCTCCCCGCGGCCGAGCAGCTCGCGCGCGGCGCGCATGCTCTGGCGGTACTCGTCCACGCTCTGCAGCAGCTCGGCGATCTCCACGGTGGCCAGCACGTCGCCCGCACTCTCCGCTGCGCGCAGCGCGAACAGCAGTTCGCCCACGGCGGCCTGCTCGTACCCCGCGCCGTGCAGCTCGAGCGCTAGGGGCGCCACGTCGACGGCGAGCTCCGTGGCGTTCTCGCCTTCCAGTCCCGCTGCCGTGAGCTCACCCACCGGCGCCGAGACCGGATCGGGCGCGGCGGGCGCACCGCCGAGCTTCATGGCGAAGAAGGAGCCCTCCGGCATGAGGCGCTGCGCCTCGGCCATGGCCTCCTCGTCGCCTAAGCGCCCGCCGAGCACGTAGGCGCGGTAGGCCGCGTCGTCCGCGTAGGTGCTGCCGCCACGCGCCAGCTGCAGGTAGATGGGGAGGGTGTCCGCGAAGCGGTCGCGCGCCTCGTAGAGGCCCGTCGCCAGCCACAGCAGGTCGGCCCGGCCCGTCTGTACCAGGTGGGAGACGGCGCGGTCGATGTGGCCCGCGCGGTTGGCCAGCAGACCCAGGCCGTAATGACCGTCGGCGCCCAGGGCGGTGAAGGCGCTGGTGGCCTCCTCGTCACGGCCCAGGTAGAAGAGGCACCACGCTTCGCCCAGCAGGGCGGTCTCGTCGCCCGGGACCTGCGCCAACCAGCGGCGATAGGCGTCCAGCGCGTCCTCGTAGCGCCCCAGCGCTCTCAGGGCGGGAGCCTCGATGGAGGGCGCCGTCAGGTCGCCCAGGGCCGCCAGGGCGCGTGATTGCAGGCCCGCGCTCTGGAACGCCGCTGCGCGGCGGTACGGGTCCGCCTCCAGGCTGGCGTAAGGCTCCACTGCCCGCGAGTCCGGCAGGGCCGCGCGGTAGGCCGCCAGGGCCTTCTCGTTCTCGCCCGCCGCCAGCGCCAGCTCCGCCTGCAGGAGGAGCAGGTCCAAGTTCTCGGCGCGCTTCAGCGCGTCGTCCATGCGCAGCTCCAGGCCGCGCTCCAGAGCCGCCAGCCGGGTGGGGGCGGGCAGATCCTCGTAGCCGACCAAGTACATGGCGCTCAGGTAGGCGCGGTAGCTGTCGTCGGCGTGCGCCAACTCCTCGAGTGCGGCGTGGTCGCCGCCGTCGAGCGCTTCCTCGAGGGCCGCGTAGGGGGCCGGTACGGCCGTCTGGGTCAGCGCAGCTCGTTCGAGGGCGGGATCCGCGCTGGCGGGGACCCATAACCAGGCGAGGGTGAGGGCGAGCAGGAGGAAGGCCGACAGCAGGCCGGCGCGGAACGGTGTCATCCCCTCAAGTGTACGAAGGCCTCCTTTGCGTCTGGTGAGCGGCGCTACCCGCGCGGCGCCGGCGGGCCGGAAGTGTCCTGTAGGGAGGCGTTCCGGAGGGCCGTGCGGTAGACTACCTGCACAGTCAAAGGACCCGACGGCTTGCCCCCACGCAGTGGGGCAAGCCGCTTCCTAACGGGTAACACCCGAACATCAGCGGGAAAGAGGAGTGATCATGGCGTTAAAGATCCGCATCACGCCGGAGGGGTTGGAGCGCCTGAAGGCGCAACGCGACCAGGAGCTGGAGCGGCTGGAGGAAGCCACGCGCATCCTGCAGGAGCTCACGGGCTCGTCGGACGACTACGACGACTCCGGCCTCGAGGACGCCAAGACCGAGAAGTCGCGCATCGAGCAGCGCATCGACAGGCTCGAGGAGCAGATCAACCGCGCGGAGGTCATCGACGAACCCGCCAGCGGTGAGCGCATCGACCTCGGCAGCACCGCCACGTTAGACGCCTCGGGCGACGAGTTCGTGGTCCAGCTGGTCTCCTCCGTGGAGTCCGGCGTGCTGGACGGCGACGTGCCCCGGGTGAGCGACGAGTCTCCGCTCGGCAGCGCCCTCGTGGGGCGCCGCGTGGGCGACAAGTTCAAGGTAGAGATCAACGGCCGCGTCACCGAGTACGTGGTCAAGGGCATCGGCTGAGCGCGGTTACGCCGCAGGCGCCGCTAATCGTGTAAAGCTAGCCGCATGAGTCAGAAGTCCCTCAACGAGCAGCGCGACCAGCGCCTCCGCAACCTGGAGGCGCTGGTAGAGCGTGGCTTCGAGGCGTACCCGCACGGTTACGACGCCAGCCACACGGCCGCCGAGCTGCACGCCGCACACCCCGAGCCCACCCCCGGGCAGGCCCTAGGGGCCGAGCCCGTCAGCGTGGCCGGCCGCGTGATGCTCCTGCGCATGCTGGGCAAGCTCACCTTCGCCACCCTGCAGGACGCTAGCGGCCGCATCCAGGTCTCCTTCCAGAAGGACGACCTGGAGGCCTACAACGCCCTCAAGAAGGTGGACTTAGGCGACTGGCTGGAGGTGAAGGGCTCGCTCTACGCCACCAAGACGGGCGAGCTCACGGTTGGCGCCACCGAGTTCCGGCCCCTGGTGAAGAGCCTCAGGCCCCTGCCGGACAAGCACCACGGCCTGGTGGAGAAGGAAGCGCGCTACCGTCAGCGCTACCTGGACCTGCTCGTCAACCCGGAGGTCAAGCGCGCCTTCGAGCTGCGCGGGCGCGCCATCGCCTACATCCGGCGCTACCTGGACGACCTGGGCTTCCTCGAGGTGGAGACGCCCGTGCTGCAGGCCGTGCCCGGCGGCGCCGAGGCCAAGCCGTTCATCACGCACCACAACGCGCTCGACTTCGATTACCACCTCAGGATCTCGCTGGAGCTCTACCTGAAGCGCCTCATCGTGGGCGGCTTCGACGCCGTGTACGAGATCGGTCGCAACTTCCGCAACGAGGGCATCAGTTACAAGCACAACCCCGAGTACACGATGCTCGAGCTCTACTGGGCCGGCAAGGATTACATCGACATCCTCGAACTTCTGGAGGACATGTACTCCGGCCTGGTGCGGAAGCTGCTGGGCACCACCAAGCTCGAGTACCAGGGCCAGATCCTCGACTTCACCCCACCCTGGCCGCGGGTGGACTACACCGGCGAGCTGGCTAAGCGGGCCGGCATGGAGTTCGACCCGCTGGACGAGGCCCGGCTGCGGGCGTGGGTGGCCGAGAAGTACCCCGGCTCCGGCGCGGACGGGGAGCCGCCCCTGGCGGAAAGACCTCTCAACCAGGTGTTCGACAAGCTGTACGACATCCACGTGGAGCCGCACCTGGTGGGACCCGTCTTCGTGATGGACCACCCGGAGGTCATCAGCCCCCTCGCCAAGCGGCACCGTAGCCGGCCCGGGCTGGTGGAGCGCTTCGAGCCCGTGGCGGTGGGCATGGAGCTCGGCAACGCCTTCAGCGAGCTGAACGACCCGCTGGATCAGCGCCGCCGCTTCGAGCAGCAGCAGGCGCTGCGCGACGCGGGCGACGAGGAAGCGCAGATGCTGGACGAGGACTTCCTGACGGCGCTGGAGTACGGCATGCCGCCCACCGGCGGGCTTGGCTTAGGGATAGATAGGCTGGCCATGCTGCTGGCGGACGTGCCGAGCATCCGCGACGTGATCCTCTTCCCCCTGCTCAGGCCGGAGTAAGGGCTGGAGTGAGCCCGCGGCCGGAGTGAGCGCCGGGCAGCCTCAGGAAGTCTGCGCCAGCCCCGCCCGCTTGCGCTCGGCCGCCTCCTCGTAACGCTTCTCGAGCGGCCGGAACAGGCGCAGGAAGAACTGCATGAGCGGCCCGATGGCCACGGCGAACAGCAGTGTGCCGAGGCCGACGGAACCGCCCATGATCCAGCCGGTGATGAGCACGGTGATCTCGAGCAGCGTGCGGCACAGGCGCACGCTGAGCCCCGTGAGGCGCGACAGGCCGAGCACGAAGCCGTCGCGCGGGCCGGCGCCCAGGCCGGCCGTGATGTAGAGCCCGGTGGCCAGGCCGCCCAGCACTATCCCTGCCAGGAAGATCAGCGTGCCGACCACGAAGCCGGGCTCGGGCGGCGCTGCCGGCAGGCCGAGGAAGACGTCGGACCAGACGCCGATGAGCACCATGTTCATGATCGTGCCCACGCCGATCTTCACGCGCGTACCGAAGGTGGCGAAGAGCAGCACCACGAAGCCGGCCAGGATCATGCCCTGCCCGAAGCTGAGCGGCGTGACCAGCGAGAGCCCCTGGTGGAACACGTCCCACGGCCCCAGCCCGATGGAGCCCCACACCATCAGTGCGATCGAGAGGCCGTACAGCACCAGGCCCACGTTCAGGTGTACGAGCCTCTGAACGAAGAGTGACCACGAGGTGAACTGGGGGCGCAGGAACATCGGCTGAGCGTACCGCTTCGACGCCGCTACGGTTGACTCTCAGATGCTGGAGCTGCCCTCGCCTGGGGCCGGAGACCGCATACCCGCCTGAGCGCGGCGCCACAGGACGGCGTACGCCCGCGCCAGCAGCTCCTTGCGCTCGGCCTGGGTGAGGGCTGGGTCCCTCTCTATCTCCAGCAGCAGGTCGTCCAGGTCGAGCATGCTCCAGCGGTCCACGCGGCCCAGCAGGTAGTCGTACTGGCTGTACCGGGCGCGTTCATCAGAAGGCATGTTGCTGGATCCGACCTGCTTCATGCCCCGACTGTAGACACCCGCGGCCCCTAGCGGGCAGAGCCAAAAGTCACCACTCCGTAGGGGCGGTCACCGCGGTACCATTCTCGCCATGTCGAAACACGACGGCTACTTCCCCGACTGGGTGAAAGACGCCATCTTCTACCAGATATTCCCCGACCGGTTCGCCCGCAGTGAGCGCGTGGAGAAGCCGAACAACCTTGAGGAGTGGGGCGCCCCGCCCACGGTGCACGGTTACAAGGGCGGCGATCTTCTGGGCGTGGTGGAGAAGCTGGACCACCTGCAGGACCTGGGCGTAAACGCCCTCTACCTCAACCCCATCTTCGCTTCGGGCTCCAACCACCGCTACCACACGCACGATTACTTCCGCGTGGACCCCCTGCTGGGCGGCGACGCGGCGCTGGCTGAGCTGATGACCGCCGCGCACGCGCGCGGCATGCGCGTGGTGCTCGACGGCGTGTTCAACCACGCCAGCCGCGGCCTCCTCCAGTTCCACGACGTGCTGGAGAACGGCCCCGCCAGCCCGTACGTGGACTGGTTCCACGTG
>CAZPWN010000110.1:0-7122 GCA_964590475.1 uncultured bacterium
CCCCGGACTTAAGTCCGGGGGATTATCGCTCCCCCGCACCCCCACGTTTCTCTAAGTACTCCGGGTGCTTCGCCACCAACGGCCCGAGGCTGCCGAGCATCTCGTCCACTGCCTGCAGGAAGTCGCGCTCCCCGACGTTGCGGTGCTCGATGCGAGCCTGGATCTGACGAAGCGCCTCCCCGCGGTCCTGGGATCTGAGCGTGGCCATGGCGAGAAGGTTACTGCATGAGCACGTTAGCTACATGGACATCGCGCCGTTCAGCTCGGCGGGTCGGCCAAGTAGTGCGGCCGCACCCGTATAGGCGTGCGGCCGAGCTTCCGTCATCGGGTCGTGCGATTACTTGTTGACGGAGTCCTTGAGCGTCTTGCCGGCCTTGAAGGCGGGCGCCTTGCTCGCGGGGATCTGGATCTTCTCGCTGGTGCCGGGCTTGACGCCCTGGCGGGCGGCGCGGTCGCGCACTTCGAACGTGCCGAAGCCCGTCACCTGCACGCTTTCGCCATTGGAGAGGGCACCCTGGATGGCGTCGAACACGCCGTTGACGGCTGCGCCGGCATCCTTCTTGCTGAGGCCGGCCTGCTCTGCTACTCGGTCGATCAGTTCTGACTTGGTCATGAAGAACCTCCGAGGCGGAGAATATCGCGTTGGAGCCGCTAGGGAGCGGGATTCATTACGACCTAGTGCACAGTTCTCCCTCCGCACCGTCCGCCGGGCCAAGAATTCCGGGGCGAAACCACCCCTTCCGGGCCTTGATCCGTGCGGAACGCGCAGGGACCATAGAGTGCACTCGGGCGCCTGCCCCACGGCTCAAAGGCACGCGACGAGCCCCAGCGGAGCCGTGCGGTGAGGCGGGCGCGCTGGCTCAGCCTGCTTGTGCGCTCCCCCGCTGCTCGCTTGGCGCCAGCCGCTCCACGAGGGCGGCGCTGTCCGGGTTCAGGCCCCGCACGGTGACCTTGACGCCGCGGTCGCGGAAGCGCTGCGCGAGCTTCTCCACCGCTTCGACGGCGGTGACGTCCCACACGTGGGCGTGGGTCAGGTCGATGATCACTTCCGTCAGGTCCTCTTCCAGGTCGAAGCTCTCGAGGAAGGCCTCGCTGCTCACGAAGAAGAGCTGCCCGGCCACGCGGTAGGTGCGCCGCTTGGTCACCGTGTCGAGCTCGCTGGTGACGGTCACGACCTTGGCCACCTTGCGGGCGAAGAAGACGGTGCTGAGCAGGACCCCAACGAGCACGCCGAGGGCGAGGTTGCTGGTGGCCAGCACCACGGCCACCGTGCTGACCATGACGATGGTGTCGCTGATGGGGGCGCGGATCACGCCGAAGAGGCTCTGCCAGTCGAAGGTGTTGATGGAGACCATGATCATCACGGCCACCAGCGCGCCCATGGGGATGATGCGCACGAAGTCGCCGAGCACCAGGATCAGCACGAGCAGGTAGACGCCGGCCACGAAGGAGGAGAGCCGCCCGCGGCCGCCGCTGGTGACGTTGATGATCGACTGGCCGATCATGGCGCAGCCCGCCATGCCGCCGAAGAAGCCCGTGACGACGTTGGCCAGCCCCTGGCCGGTGCTCTCGCGGTTCTTGTTACTGGGCGTGTCGGTGAGGTCGTCGACGATGTTGGCGGTGAGGAGGGACTCCACCAGGCCGACCAGGGCCAGCGAGATGGAGAAGGGCAGGATGATCATCAGCGTCTCGAGCGAGAACGGCACGGCCGGGATACCGAAGATGGGCAGCACCGTGGGGAGCTCGCCCATGTCGCCCACCGTGGAAAGGGGGCTGCCGGTGAACACCGCGAACAGCGTGAGGCCCACAATGGCTATGAGGGGCGCAGGTACGGCCTTGGTGAGGCGGGGGAGTAGATAGATGACGCCCAAGCCCACGAGGACCACGAGGTAGATGAGCGGGTGAGCACCGATGAAGTGCTCGAGCTGGGCCAGGAAGATCAGGATGGCCAGCGCGTTGACGAACCCGAGCATCACGGGCTTGGGTACGAAGCGCATGTACCGCCCGAGCTTGAGCCAGCCGAAGACGAGCTGCAACAGGCCCGCCAGGATGGTGGCGGCGAAGAGATACTCGACACCGTGGTCCTTGACGAGCGTGACTATCACCAGTGCCATGGCACCGGTGGCGGCGCTGATCATGCCGGGGCGCCCGCCGGCGATGGCGGTGATGACGGCCATGGTGAAGCTGGCGTAGAGACCGACCTTGGGGTCGACACCGGCGATGATGCTGAAGGCGATGGCTTCGGGGATCAGGGCGAGGGCCACGACGAGTCCGGAGAGCAGGTCGCCGCGGACGTTGCCGAACCACTCGTGTTGCAAGCGCTTCAGACGATGTGTTTTCAGCATTACTTCTCCTTGGCGGGCGCGCCGTGCTCGGGCGGCGGTCCACACAGGCGGCTCGGTGCGCCGCCCCGGCAGTGGTCGTTCGGGTCTGAGTGTTCTGCTAGTCGGCCTGGGGCTCGTGTGCGATGAGGACGGGCAAGCGGGCGTGACGCACTACCGCTTCGGCCACGCTGCCAACGAGCAAGTGCGCCAGTCCGGTACGGCCGTGCGTGCCCATGACTATTAGGTCGGCGCCCCACTCCGCTGCGCGGGCCAACGTCTTCTCGTAGGGTGTGCCGATGGCCACGTCGCAGAGCTCGCTCGGCCTCGCCAGCGCCGTCAGGCGCTTCAGGGTCTCGGCTACCAGTGCGCGGCTCTCTTCCGCCGAGTGCACGGGCGACTTGAGAGCACCAGCCACCTGTTTGGGTTCGAGTACGTGTAGCAGGTAGATCTCGGCGCCCGGGAACCCTTCGCGGGCTATGCGCAGAGCCTCGCCGGCGCTGGGCGAGAAGTCGGTGGGTACGAGGATGCGATCGAACACTTTGGGTCTCCTGGAACGGCGCCCGCTCGGGGGCAGGGCAGCGGCAGTTCCAACGGAACAGCGTACGACACCGCTTGACGGAATGTCCAGTAATGCTGAACATGCCTGGGGCCGGGGTTGCGGCGTCTAGCTGTTGGTGTCGGAGGAGCCTCGTAGCAGGACCGCCCGCAGGCTCACCACGAGGAGGCGCGCCCGCTCGTCCGTGCGGTTCACCAGCTCCAGGAGCTGATGCTCGGGCAACGCGTGCAACGAGTCGCCTTCCGCAAGGGCCACCTCGCCCGTGGCGAGGCGCGCGGTGACGCTGCCCTGGACCACCGTTACGAACAGTTCGGCAGATCCGGCCGGCAGGAGGCTCACGCTGGCGCCCGGTAGGAGGGTCAGCATGCGCGGCGCCAGCGACCCGCTCGAGCGGCTGAGGCTAGCCAAGCGTGTGCCGTCGCTAGGGCTGGGCAGCACGCTGCGTTCCGAGGCGCGCACCACCGGGTCGACGGGCGCTTGCGCGAAGAGCTGCGCTAAGTCCACCCCGAGAGCCTGCGCGATCTTCTCGAGCGACGCTATGGACGGGCTCGTCTCGTCGCGCTCCACCTGCGACAGGAACGAAGCCGACAGCCCCACCCGCTCGGCGAGCGTGCGCAACGACAGGCGCCGCGCCTCACGCAGTGCGAGTAGCCGTTGCCCCAGGGTGGTGTTCGGCCGGGGATCCGTCACCGTTCGAGTGTAACCAACCGCCCGGTTCAGGCTGATAGGCGCGGCGCTTGCCCTAGTTTTCTAGCGTTACTTCTGCTGCACGGTGCGAGCCTGGTCGAGGATGTGCCTGATGAAGTCGGACTTCTTGGCCGTGTATGCGGGCCGGTCGTCCGCGTAGGAGGCAGCCAGTACACGCTTCAATGTCAGGTACTGGCTGCGCGCCCAGGCGCTCGCCCGCAGGAAGTCCCGGAAGTCCACGTGATCGACCCAGGATGGCGACCCCTCCTCCATGAGGGAGAGGTGGTGCGTGATGGCGTGATCGGGGCCCTTGGTGAGGAAGAGGCGGCTCTCCAGATCGCCCTCGGGGCGACGGGTGTAGCCCAGCGCTTCCAGCTGCGGCACCAGCTGAGCGGCGTCCGGGAAGGAGTCCACCGCGATCACTATGTCGATTATCGGTTTGGCCTCGAGGCCGGGTATGGCGGTGCTGCCGACATGTTCTATACGCCCCGCGCGGCCGCCGAGCGCCGCGCGTAGCCTGGCCGCTTCGCCGGAGAACAGTCGTGCCCACTCCACCTGATGGGGGACTAGGTGAACCTTGCCTCGTGCCAATCCGAGCATGTGAAGATTATGGCAAGTTACTCCGACTCATCGGGGGCAGATGGCACGTCATGAAGGGCCGCTCAAGTTTCAGACGGCTGGCTCGCCGGCCGCTGCGGTCTGGGCGCTACGTACAGGTCGCGCGCCAGCCAAAAGTGCTCGTCTATCACGTCCTGCGCGGAAGGTACCGGCGGCAGCGGGCCGATATCGTCCATCGACGTGCGCGACACATGGATGTGTAGGACGAGCCAGGTCTCTGGCTCTGCGGTGACCACGTAGCCGTCCGGCATCTGGACTACCGACCGTACTCCCTCAGGCAGGGTGCCGACGTGAGCATGCGGTTGGTATACCAACAGGGGTTGCCAGGTGTCGTAGACGATCTCGAGCCCATCTGCCGAGAGGTGGCGCCAGCTGCCCTGGGTAGGGGGAACGTCGAGGCAGCCCCCGCTCCAGGATCCGGGGTAGTCGGAGAGGCGGAACGGCCGCGCGCCCTCAGGGCACTCTCCTTGGTGGAGCCCAGGGTTGGGGAAGCCGATGGATATGGGCACCTGTAGGCGCTGGTTCGGCCGCAGGTCGGCCGCGCGCTGCGTGAGGTTGGTCGACCCCTGGAGTTGCGGACCTGAGCCTATGGAGACCGTGAAGCTGAACGTTCTCGCCTCGCGCGGGAGGGTCACTTCCACGGCTTCGAAGTCGCCGAGCAAGGGCGTCAGCTCTTCGGCGCTCAGGGTGTAGGGGCGCGCCTCCTCCGCCGGGGCGAACAGGTAGTTGCGGCTCAGCCACGCACCTATGCCAAGCATCAAGAGGCCGAGGATCACCCAGCCGATGCGGCGCGTGAAGATGTGGCCGAGGAAGCTGTGGTTCACCCGCTCGGAGGGGCCCATCTGCTGCACGGCCAGGTGTTCGGCCTCGTCACGCGCGAAGCCCTGGCCCACGTACTGTTCGACGCGCTCGTTGAGATGCACCCGCAGTTCCGCAGCCGTGTCCACCCTGGTGCGGCTGGGGAGGCCGGCGGTGGCGCGGCGGATGTAACGGTCGAGGTTACTCATGCGGTCGCCATGAGGAACGCTTCCATGGCGTCGCGCACGCTGCGCCACTCCTCGCGTTTGCGCTTCAGGGCCGCGCGGCCATCATCCGTTAGCTCGTAGTACTTACGGGGCGCACCGCCCGTGTCACTCTCCGCCCACCTGGTCTCCACCCAGCGCTGCTTCACCAACCGGTGCAGGGCGGGGTAGAGGCTCCCTTCCTTGAAGGCGAGCGCACCATCCGTGGCGCGTTGCACTTCACCCAGGATCTCGAGCCCGTAGCGCGCCTGGTGCTCGAGGGTGGCGAGGATGGCTAGGTCGATGGTGCCCCGTTTGGCGTCCGTGGACATCTGGCTCATGGCTACGTCCTTCGTTACCCGTGTGTCTTGTCTATCTATATAGGACGGCAAGTATGACGATGTCAAGCGTGGGCAGGGAGGGCCTCGCGCTAGCGGATGCGCTCAGGCGCGCGTTCGGCCGAGTACCAGTTGCTGCGCGCGCTCTAGAACGAGGTCCCGCCCGCCTTCCAGGAAGTACGTGGGGTCCGGCGTGACCATCACGTCCGGTTGGACGCCTCGCCCATCGAAGAGCTCGCCAGAAGCCTGGAACGAAGCCATCGACGCGAAGCGCGCCTTGATACCGGACATGGGCAACTCCACCACCTGGGCGCGGGCGCTGCCCCCGCTGCTGGGTTCGCCCACCAGCACCACGTTGGCAAGGCCCTTGAAAGCCGCAAGGAAGACGTCCGTGGCGCTGAAGCAGCCGGCGTCCAGCAGTACCGCAACCGGTCGACCGTGGTAGGCCGGCTGTGGGGGCCGCGCTGGCGACACGACCATGGCGTGCCACTCGCTGAACTCGCCTTCCGGGGGGCGCCACTCCGGCGTGAAGCCCGCAATGAACTCGTCCAGCGCCGCACGTTCCTGCGGCTCCCACCGCCCGGAGGTGACGGGGTAGAGGTAGCGGGCCGCCAGGTGATCCGCGGGGAAGCCTTCCCAGCGCCGGTAGGCGGCCACGTTCACGATCCGAGGACCGTCGGCCTCCGTCAGGAGGGCCGGCAGCAAGGCGAGCAGGGCGTCCCTGGTACCGCCGCCGTTGCCGCGCACGTCGACGATCAGCCCGTCGGTGTCGGCGAAGCGCTCCAGGCTCGTGCGCACGTCGTCAGCCGCCTCGGGCCGCATCTGCGCCAGGCGTAGGTAGCCTACGTTGCCACCCAGGAGCGCGGACTCCCGGCGGGGCCACACCCCGAACTGCGGTGCGCGCTCGGTGACCGGCAGGCGCAGCGTGCGCACCGAGGATCGCGCGGCGTCTCCTACCAGCACCTCGACTTGGTCCACTTGCGGCAGGCCTAGATCACCGCGCAGCCGCTGCACTGCGCGCAGCCACCGGCGGGACTCGCGCCGCACCAGTTGGGACGAGCCTCTCGGAGCGTAGGCGGCAGCTGCCTCGAGCCACTTCTCGGTGGGCAGGCCGTCGATGGCCAGCAGGAACGGGTGTTCGGGGTCGAGGAACCCGGAGCGGTCCGCTTGGAACGCCACCAGGGCGTCTCCTACCGAACCCGTGAGGAACGGGAGGAACCCCGTGGGGGTGGGCGGCACGTCCGTGGCGGCGTGACCGTCGGTGAAGTGGCCGAGGAGCTTCTGGAGCTCGAGGCCGAGCCAGGCTGGCTCGACCGTCGTGGGCAGGTGTTGGCGCAGGGCCTGGAACAGCGCCCGGTGATCCACCGGACGGCGGTCCCCAGTCCGGTGGTCTACTGCAGGAGTCTCCAGATACGAGAAGCGTTCCTCGAGCGCTTGCTCCAGGAACGCTAGGTCGGTAAGGGCGTGGGATCTATCCAATGTAGGTGCTCCCCAGGGGGCGGGGGGCGCCCGGCAAGGCCCGCGGGGGCTGCCCCGGGGGGGGGGGAATTAAACACCCCCCCCCCCCACCAACGGTAAGAGGTGGATGGGGAAGCGGT
>CAZPWN010000111.1:0-7084 GCA_964590475.1 uncultured bacterium
GAGCCCATCTCGTTCGAGTTCCTGCTGCAGCACGACCCCACCTGGCTCTTCGTGCTCGACCGCGACGCCGCCATCGGTACGGAGGGCGGCCAGCCCGCCGCGCAGGTGCTCGACAACGAGCTCATGCACCAGACCACGGCCTGGAAGGAAGGCAACATCGTCTACCTCGACCCGTTCAACTGGTACATCATCTCGGGCGCCGGCCTCACCAGCGCCAACGAGATGCTCGACGAGGTGGCAGCCGCCTACGCCGAGTGAGGCGTAAGCGCGGCGCCTAGGGCGCAGAGCCTGCGCCCAACAAGCAATCCTCGGGTGGGTGGCTGGGGAGCTTAGCCCCGCCACCCACCCGCGATGTCGGAGGAACCGTTGATAGTCCCGCAGCCGCGGCCCAAACTAGCCCGAACCTTCCTGCTACTGGGAGTGGCGGTCGTTCTGATCCTGGCCCTGGTGAGCGTGACCATCGGCGCCTACGGGCTGACCGTCCCCGAGCTGCTCGACTTCGAGAACCTCCGCGCCAACCTCGTGCTGCTGGTGAGCCGCGTGCCGCGCACCATCGCCATCATCCTGGTGGGCATGTCCATGGGCGTGGCCGGCATGCTCATGCAGATGCTCTCGCGCAACAAGTTCGTATCGCCCTCTACCGCGGGCACCCTCGAGGCGGCCAGCCTGGGCATCCTGGTCGTCACCATGTTCGCGCCGAACTCGTCGGTGTTCTTCAAGATCCTCATCGCCAGCCTCTTCGCCCTGGCCGGCACGGCCCTGCTGCTCATGATCCTGCGCCGCGTGCCCCTACGCTCCCCGCTCATCGTGCCGCTCCTCGGCATCATGCTGGGCGGCGTCATCGCGGCCTTCACCACCTTCCTCGCCTACCGCTACAACTTCCTGCAGTCGCTGGCTGCCTGGACCAACGGCGACTTCTCGCGCGTGCTGCGCGGGCGCTACGAGCTGCTGTGGCTGTCGGGCGGCCTCACCCTCCTGGCGTACATCGCCGCCGACCGCTTCACCGTGGCCGGCATGGGGGAGGCGTTCACCAAGAACCTGGGCGTGAACTACGGGCGCATCGTGGCCCTGGGCCTCACCATCGTCTCGCTCATCACCGCCGTCAACGTGGTGACGGTCGGCGCCATCCCCTTCATCGGCCTGGTGGTGCCCAACGTGGTGAGCCTGCTCATCGGCGACAACGTGCGGCGCGCCATCCCCTGGCTGGCCGTCTTCGGCGCCGGCTTCGTGCTGGCGTGCGACATCCTCGGCAGGACCTTGCGCCACCCGTTCGAGATCCCCATAGGTACCGTCATCGGCTTCGTGGGCGGCGTCATCTTCCTCTTCATGCTGCTGCGGAGGTCCTCGCGTGTCGGCTAGCGTCACCCAGCCCGCCAGGCCGCTGCGGCGGCGCTGGGGCCGCTTCGCCCCCGAGGCCAGCCTCGTCATCCTGGCGCTGCTGGCCATCGGCGTGGTGGCGCTCTTCATGACGCTGGACGCGCGCGGGTCGTGGAGCTTCATCCTCCCGTTCCGGGGTCGCAAGGTGCTCGGCATGGTGCTGGTGGGAACCGCCATCGCAGCATCCACGGTGATGTTCCAGACCATCACCACCAACCGCATCCTCACGCCGTCCATCATGGGCTTCGACGCGCTCTACATGCTCATCCAGACGATGCTCGTCTTCTTCCTGGGCTCCAACCGCCTGCTGGAGATAGGCCCCAACGCCAAGTTCTTCTTCGAAGTGCTGGTCATGATGGCGTTCTCGGGCGTGCTCTACTACTTCCTGTTCGTGGTGGGGCAGAGGAGCCTGCACCTGCTGGTGCTGGTGGGCATCGTCTTCGGGCTGATGATCCGCAGCTTCACCAACCTGCTGCAGCGGGTCATGGACCCCACCGAGTTCGCGGTGCTGCAGGACATGGGCTTCGCGAGCTTCAACTCCATCGACCGCAACCTGCTCCTGATCTCCGCCGTGGTACTTGTGGTGGTGCTGGCAGGCATGTGGCGCATGCGGTACACGCTCGACCTGCTGGCTCTGGGCCGCGAGATGGCTATCAACCTCGGAGTCAACTACCAACGCAGCGTGATGATAGTCCTGGGCGCCACCACGGCCCTGGTGGCCGTCTCCACGGCGCTCGTCGGGCCCATCACGTTCTTCGGCTTGCTGGTTGCCAACCTGGCCTACGCGCTGGTGCGCTCTTACAGGCACGGCGTGATCATCCTGGCGGCGGCGCTCTTAGCCATCATCACGCTCGTCGGAGGCCAGATGGTCCTCGAGCGGGTGTTCTCGTTCGATACCAGTCTCTCCGTCATAGTCGAGTTCGTCGGCGGACTCGTGTTCATCTATCTACTCGTGAAAGGGGTTGTCCGGTGATAGAACTCAAAGGCATCACCAAGAAGTACGGACACACCACGGTCGTCGATAACGTCAGCGTCGCCATCCCCCGCGGCGGGATCACCGCCATCATCGGGCCCAACGGCGCCGGCAAGTCCACACTGCTCTCCATCGCCAGCCGGCTCATGAAGCACGACGCCGGCAGCGTGTACATCGACGGCGACGACATCAGCAAGCTTCCCAGCGACGTGCTGGCCAGACGCATCTCCGTGTTGCGGCAGGACAACCACCTGGCGGTGCGGCTCACGGTGGAGGACCTGGTGGCGTTCGGCCGCTACCCGCACTCCAAGGGGCGCCCGACCATGGAGGACCAGAAGCACATCGAGGCGGCCATCGATTACCTCGAGCTGGGCCCCCTGCGCAAGCGCTTCCTCGACGAGCTGTCCGGCGGTCAGCGCCAGCGCGCCTTCGTGGCCATGGTGCTCTGTCAGGACACCGACTTCGTGCTGCTCGACGAGCCGCTGGCCAGCCTGGACATGCGTCACTCCGTGGCCATGATGAAGCAGATGCGCCGCGTTACGGACGAGCTCGGCAAGACGGTGATCATCGTGCTGCACGACATCAACTTCGCCTCCACCTACGCCGACTCGATCATCGCCATGAAGGACGGCCGCGTGGTGCACCATGCCGGCCCCGAGCAGGTCATGACGCCGCCCGTGCTGCGCGCCATCTACGACATGGACGTGCACGTGCAGGAGATCGGTGGGCGCCAGATCGGGGTCTACTTCAGCTGACCCGGCTCGGCGAGGCTGAAGGTGCGCCGGAGCGGCCGGGCTCGTTCCTGGAGGTCCTGGGTGCGTTCACGCGCCTGGGGCTCACCTCGTTCGGCGGTCCGGTAGCCCACCTGGCGTACTTCCGCGACGAGTTCGTGCAGCGCCGGGGTTGGGTTAGCGAGGAAGAGTACGCCGACCTGGTGGCGCTGTGCCAGTTCCTCCCCGGACCCGCGAGCTCCCAGGTGGGTATCGGTCTCGGCATCCGCCGCGCGGGCCCCCTGGGCGGCCTGGCCGCCTGGCTGGGTTTCACCCTGCCCTCGGCCGTTGCTCTCGTGCTCTTCGCGTTCGGGGTCGCGGCGGCTGGCGACGTCAGCGATGCCGGGTGGTTGCGCGGCCTGAAGGTCGTGGCCGTTGCCGTAGTGGCGCAGGCGGTATGGGGCATGGCGCGCCGGCTGACCCCCGACAGGCCGCGCATCACGCTCGCGGTGGCGGCGGCGGTCCTGACCCTCGTATGGCCCACGGCCCTCGGGCAGGTCGTGACGATACTGCTGGGCGGGCTGCTCGGCTGGCTGTTCGCCAAGGGTGAAGCGACCCCCGTGGCGGAGAGCCGAGCGTTCCCCGTAGGGCGGCGCCTCGGTGTGGCCATGCTGGTTACCTTCTTCGTGCTGCTAGTGGCTCTACCCCTGCTACGTGAGGCCACCGGCGCCTTCGGGATCGCAGTGGCGGACTCTTTCTACCGGGCGGGTGCCCTGGTGTTCGGGGGCGGGCACGTGGTCCTCCCCCTACTGCAGGTGGAGGTCGTGCCGCCCGGCTGGCTGGATGACCAGACGTTCATCGCCGGTTACGGCGCGGCGCAGGCGGTCCCCGGCCCGCTCTTCACCTTCGCCGCCTACCTCGGGGCGGTCATGCTGCCCGGGTTGGCCGGCTTAGGCACGGCGCTCATCGCGCTGGCGGCCATCTTCGCGCCCTCGTTCCTGCTCCTAATGGGGGTGCTCCCGTTCTGGCACCAGCTTCGGTCCATGGCGCCCGTCCAGGCCGCTCTGCGGGGCGTGAACGCGGCGGTGGTGGGCATACTGCTGGCAGCCCTGTACGACCCCGTGTGGACGAGTGCTATCCGCGGCGGCGCCGACTTCGCGTTGGCGCTGGTAGCGTTCCTCCTGCTCTCCTTCTGGCGCTGGCCGGCTTGGCTGGTGGTCATCATCAGTGCGCTGATCGGGGTGGTGGTGCCGGCATCCTGAAGCGAGAACCGGGGACGCCCCCTGCTATCCGTGAAGGCGGGCGCACCGCTGCTGTGTCATCCATCCCGGGCATTCCGTTCGGCACTGCTACCTTTCCATCCAGTGAGCTACCCAGGCGCCCGCATGGCGCCCGAGCTCCATTGAAGGAGGAAACAGATGAGGAAGAGCCACGATCACGCGGGCGATAGTCGGAAGTCCTCGTTCGTCCTGGTACTGCTGGGCATACTGACCGTTCTACTGCTAGCGGCCTGTGGCCAGGGCAACGGCGGGCCCAACGACCCTGACCCCGATCCCGACCCTGATCCGGTCGCTTCGAAGCCCAGCGCCGAAACCGTGCTGGCGCTGGAGGACGAGCTCTCGTTCACGTACATGGCCGTAGCCACCGACGACATCGAGTGGGACATCGAGATCGAGTACGACACCACCGATGTGCAGGCCGTGTTCGACCACTACGCCGCGGCGCTTCAAGCCGCTGGGTTCGATCAGGAGGATATCGAGGTCGACGATGACGACGAGATCGAGGCGGAGTACACGAACACCTCGACGGGCGTCTGGGTCGAAATCGAGGTCGAGCTGGAGGACGGCCGCGTGAACGTGGACCTCGACATCGAGGACCCGCGCGTCCACCCGGACGGTTCCGCTATCCCGGCGTTCAGCCTCACCGAGTTCTGGGATCTGGAGATCCCCGTCTACCCGGGCGTCGACATCCGGGACGTGGAGTGGGACTTCAACTTCGACCACCCCACTACCGGCGCGCAGGCGGTGTTCGACTACTACGACCAGCTCCTGCAGGACCTGGGCTGGACGCAGACCGCCATCGACGACGATGACGACGACGAATGGGAAGTGGACTACCGCTTCGAGGGCGTCCATCTCGAACTCGAGGTAGAGCAGGACGACGCGGGTTCCGAGGTGGAGCTCGAGCTCAACAAGCTGCGTTTCTACCTGGGGCAGAACTGAAGCGCGGCGCGCCCTGAGGGGCGTTAGGTAGATGTAATCGATCGGCCGCCGACCGTAGAGCCACGGGCGGCGGCCGACGTTCTTGTGCCTTGTGCCTAACCGGCCTTAGCCGCCTTAGCGGCCTTGGCCAGTTGCCGGATGGCGCCCAAGTGGTACGCCGTGTGCCCGTACGAGGCCAGCATGGCCATGCGGCCCATCTCCTGCTCCCACTCAACTGGGGTGCTCAGATGGCCGAGGAGCTTATCTCCGGTAGCGCGGACGGCTTCCTTGAGGGTGCGCCAGGCGTCCTCGTCCACGCTGCTCACGCTCCAACTCTCGGACCAGTCGGACGGCGCGTCCTTGCCCCCGTAGTAGTCGTTGACGAGCTGCATGGCCCATCTGAGGTGCTCCACGTGGGCGGCCAGCGTAGTGCCGTTGACGTCCCGGGAGGCCTCCTCGGCCGTCACTACCTCCAGGGTGCCGTAGAGGCCGCCCTCGGGGCCGCCCGTGGTCACCCAGCTGGGCTGCCCGCTCGGCACCCCCTCCAGCAACTCCCGGTAGTGCGAGGCGTAGGTGTCGGTCAGCGCGCTGGGTAGGTCCCTAGCGGCCGCTTGCGGGTCTGCGCTGCTCACTTCCATGCCGTTCCTCCTTCGCACCGGAAGAGTACGGAACTACCTGGCCACAAGCTGTCCGGTTTGGCGCTAGTCTGGCGCATGCCGACCTCGTTACCCAAACGGCTGTTCGACCTGGTGGAAGCGCTGCAGGGTAGGGGCGTGCGCACCACGGAGACGCTCGCGGCCGAACTGGGCGTCTCGCCCCGCACCGTCAGGCGCGACCTGAGGCGACTCCTCGAACTCGATGTGCCGGTGGAGAGCATGCCGGGTAACAACGGCGGGGTGCGGCTGGAGGCGGGAGCGCTCCTGCCGGCCGTGC
The DNA here is from genome assembly GCA_964590475.1 of uncultured bacterium. Lineage (GTDB taxonomy): Bacteria > Deinococcota > Deinococci > Deinococcales > Trueperaceae > JAAYYF01. The sequence goes on from CAZPWN010000111.1 coordinate 6,195, forward strand.
GCTTCACGGACGACGAGCTCCTGGCGCTGGTGACCGGCTTACGGGCGGCCGCCACGAACAGCGACGAGGTGCTGGAGAGGGCAGCCAACCGCGCCCTGACGCGGCTGGAGACGGTCCTTTCGCCGACGATCCGCACGCGGGTGCGCGCGCTTCAGCGGGCGCTGAAGCCGGCGCCCCCCGCGGAGGCCAGGTCGGTGGCGGCGCCCAGTGCCCACGTCATCGCCCTGGCGGAGGCGAGCAGTGCGGGCCAGCGCGTGGAGCTGAGCTACCGCGGCGGGAGAGACGACGCCGTTACCGTCCGCAAGATCGACCCGTACGGCTTGGCGAAGATCGGCGCCTGGTACGTGGTGGCCTACTGCCACCTGCGGGAGGACCTGCGGACCTTCCGTGTGGACCGCATCCGCTCCGTGACGCCCGTGGAGGAGAGCTTCGTGGCGCCGGACGACTTCGACGCCATGCGCCACGTCAACGACGCCATCGCCATGGCGCCCCTCCAGGGCGACATCGTGTGCACGGCATGGATCGACATGGACCTACAGACCGCCAGCGCCCGCCTCTCGCTGGCCACGGTGGTGCTGCAACCCGCGGAGCGGGGGGTGAGGCTGACGGTGAGGACCAACCGTACGGGCCTCAACTGGCTGCTGTACCACCTGCTGCGGCTGGAGGTGGCCGTGAGGGTGGAAGGGCCCCCGGAGCTGCGCGAGGCAGCCCTGCGCATGGCTCGCCGCCTGGAGGGGTTCGCGCCATGATGACGTAGTGCAACCAAGGGGTTGCGCGTCGCCGTACCGATGTGCAACACTGCGGTTGCAGGTAGGCGATCATCACTAGGGAGCAAGCATGCAGACGACCCCGGACACCATCGAGAAGTCGATCGACATAAGCGCCAGCGC
>CAZPWN010000112.1:0-3875 GCA_964590475.1 uncultured bacterium
CTACCCGAACTCCTGGCCGCGCTCGAGAGCCTTCCTGAGTTCGGAAGCGTCCATGCCAGCAAGAGCCACCTCGATTCGAGAATCGTGCAGGACGCCGCCCGGGCAGTCCAGTGGCTGATGGAAGAACCGAAACTCGGCGACGGGCGAGCCGCTGGGGTCGTGTGGACACTCACCCAAGCCGCCCCGTCCCTCTCCACCCCAGAACTCCGCGCCCTCTGCCGCAACGCCGCCCGCTACGTAGACACCTACCTAAACCCCGAACACGAGGACGGTCTCGCAAAACGCGACGAGTACCTAGCCGCCACCACGCTCGAAGCGCTCGCAGAACGGCCGGGCCTCATGGTGGTGTGGGCACACAACGAACACGTCGCCATCAACCCCGACTTCTTCGGTACGCGCGCCATGGGCCACCACCTCCGAGAAGCGCTCGGTAACGACTACCTGGCGCTCGGCATGCTCTTCGACCAGGGCGCATTCCTGGCCCGCACATGGGGAGAACGAAGCACGAACCGAGTCGCTGAGTTCCACGTCGGGCGGGCCGGTGAAGGCCACGTAGAGCGCTGCCTAGCCGGGAAGGCCCAAGGAATAATCGACACCGCCAAAGCTCCGACCGACCACGGCGCGGAGGCAACACCCTACCGACGTTTCCTCGGCAATCTCTACGACCACGAGGTGAACGTGCAGCGCCCGGACGCGTTCCGCATCGAGCGCCCCCTCACCGACTTCGACCTCATCGCCTGGCTGCCCAACACACAGGCAGCGCGATACCTAGGGGCCGCCACCGCCCTTACTGCGGAGCACGGGTGATCACATGACCGACCGCGTCGAACTCTTCAACCGCTGGGCCGAGAGCTATGACCGCTCACTCCTCGACGCCAGCGGTTTTCCTTTCGAGGGCTACCACCAGGTGCTGCGCCGCCTGTTCACACTCGCTGAGCCCCGGCCCGGCCTTCGTGTGCTCGACCTCGGAACTGGCACCGGCGCACTCGCCAAACTATTCGCAAGCGTGGGCTGCGACGTGACCGGTATCGACTTCGCAGAAGAGATGCTCACGCGAGCGCGCCATCAAGTCCCAGAAGCCACCTTCACTCGCGCGGATCTACTCGGAGAATGGCCAGCAGGGATGAAGGAGCGGTCGTTCGACGTGGTGGTGTCGAGCTACGTCCTCCACGAGTTCCCCGACGACAAGAAGCTAGTCCTGTTGTCGCGGCTCGTCCGCGAGACCCTAACCCCGGACGGCCGTATCCTCATCGGCGACATCCTCTTCCCCAACGAAGCGGCACGAGCACAAGCCCACGACACGTGGCGTGACGTCTGGGACGACGACGAGCATTACGCCGCAGCCGACGAACTAGTCACTGCACTCAGCGAGCAAGATCTATCCGCCCAATTCGAGCAGGTATCGTTCTGCGCCGGCGTGCTAGCAGTCAATAACTAGGACGCTTTTGGCCACAGGGGCCAAGCGTTTCAGCGTGTACAAAAAACGACCGTTTGCGACACTGCAACCGCCCCGGTCAACGGCCTCTGCGGCCCCCCCGCCCAGCGGCACTGCGCGACGGTGCCACCGCAGCCGCTCGAGCTCACTCGCTCGAGTAGGGCCGGGGGCACCTCACGGGCCGCAGGCTGCCCCCCAGTTGGGTTGGGGCAGGGTCCAGCTGGTCGCGGCCCCGCTGAAGTTGACTGGCTCGCTACCGAACTGCTCGACGCACCAGCCGGACAGATCCTGGTTGAAGCTGTACGCGCGAAAGAACATCGCGCCCATGTTCTCGACGTTACTCGTGTCCCAACCGCCGATGTCTCGGTTGAAGGTCTCTGCCGTCGAGAACATCTGGTGCATGGTTCTGACGCTGCCGGTGTTCCAACGGCCGATGTCCCCATTGAAGCGAGTGGCGCTCTGGAACATGGCGGACATGGCCTCGACGTTACTGGTGTCCCAATCGCCGATGTCCGCGTTGAAACTACCGGCGCTCAAAAACATGGATCTCATGTCCGTGACGTTCTTGGTATCCCAACGGCCGATATCCCCGTCGAACGACGAGGCCCGCCTGAACATGAAACTAGTATCGGTGACGCTAGCGGGCAGGTCGGTGGGGACGCTCATAAGGTTCTCGGCACCGAAGAACGCTCCGCTGAGGCTGGTGAGGCCCAGGTCGCCCCACGCGTTGAGGCTCGTCAACATCACGGCGGAAGGGAACAGCGTATGGATGTCCCCCAGGCGCGCGTCGCCCGTGAGGGCGCCCACGACGCGGACGGTGTAGAGCCCGCCGCTGGCGTAGACGTGGCTGGGCGCGTGCGGGTCGGTCACCGACTCCACCAAACCGTCGCCCCAGGCGATCCGCACGGTGCCCTCGCCATACAGCGGCAGTTGGAACGTCAAGTCGGATGCGGGGGTAGTGTCGATGGTGAGCTCCAGCCCGCGCGTCACCGTCAGCGTCACGCTATCGCTCACACTCCTGTCGTGAAGGCTCGTGGCGGTGATGGTGGCGCCACCGAGACCGCCGGTCACGAGCAGGCCGCCCGCGCTTACGGTGGCCACGTCCAACGCGTCGCTGTGCCACTCAACGCCCCTGCTGGTGGCGCCGCTGGCGTTGATGGTGACGCTGAGAGTCAGCGCTTCTCCCGGAAGGGCCACGATGTCACCGCCGTCGATGGTCAGCGCCAGCACGCGGTCGGCGCCCTGAACGGTGAGCGTCACGGACGTGCTTGCTGTGGCGCCCCGGACGTCGGTGAGTGTGTAAGTGAAAAAGTCCCTGCCGCTCTCGCCCTCCCCCAAGCGATCGAACGCGTGCCGGGGATCGAAGGTGATCACACCCGCCGCCGCGTCCCAGGTGACGTCCGCGTTGCCCCCCACGCTGGTGATGGTCAGCTCATCGCCCTCGTCGTTGGCTAGCAACTCGGCAGCGGGGAAGCTCAACGGCAGGTCGCCCACCCCTACGACGATCTCGTCGAGGTTCGCCACCGGCGGGGCGTGACCCACCACGAAGGTGAGATCGCGGGTGGCCAGCCGCCCCCTGCTGTCCGTCACGGTGAGCCGCGCTGTCACCGAGCCGCCCGCCTGGTAGGTGTGCGCGAGGCTGGTGGTGGTTAGGCAGTCGGGGATCTGGTGCGGCTCACTACCGTCGCCGGCGTTCAGCGCGCAGGCGAGCGCCTCGCCCTCCACGCTATGGGTCACGCCCCACTCGAAGCGGGTGGGGGCACCGACCGGACCGACTTCGGTCACCCGGAACGCCTCGATTGCCGCTTGTGGTGCTCCGCCCGGATCGCCACAAGCGGCCAGCAGCAACACCAGCAGTAGCGAGTGGCGCGCGCCTTGGCGCGGCGTACGAGCGGGACGTGGGCGTGGCACTCTCACAACGGGTGGTCGCATGCGGACCCCTTAATGCGGTGAGCCCAGTGCGTGCCAGCTCCCGGCTATTGGATTGTGTGAAACGGTTACTAAGTCCACCCTACGGGCGGGCGGCGCGCCGGTCAAGGGGTGGTCAGCGCGTCCCGCGGTAGCAAGGGCCGGTGAGCGAACGCCTGAGGCAAACCGCGATCCGCTAACTTGCCGATGAGAGCGAGAAACTCGACCTCGCCACCGCCAACCGCGCCGGCAGCGGCATCGGCGAGACCGCCCGGCCGGGCGACTACCGGGTCCAGTACCTGCTCGAGTAGGGCCGCGGGCGCCTCACGGGGCGCAGGGTGCCCCCCAGTTCGGTTTGGGCAGGGTCCAACTGGTCGCGCCGGAGCGGAAGTCGTTCGGTTGGCTGCGTATCCCTTCCACGCACCAGCCGGACAGGTCCTGATTGAAGCTGGCGGCGTCGTAGAACATGACGCTCATGCTCGTGACGCTGCTGGTGTCCCAGCGGCTGATGTCGCCGTTGAAGGTTGCGGCC
>CAZPWN010000112.1:3975-7062 GCA_964590475.1 uncultured bacterium
ATGTCGCCGTTGAAGGTTGCGGCCCAGTAGAACATGTAGCTCATGTCCGTGACGCTGCTGGTGTCCCAGTCGCCGATGTCGCCGTTGAAACTGGCTGCGACACTGAACATTGAGCCCATGCTCGTGACGCTGCTGGTGTCCCAGCCGCCGATGTCGCCGTTGAAGGTGTCGGCCAAAAAGAACATGTAGCTCATGTCCGTGACGCTGCTGGTGTCCCAGCCGCTGAGGTCACCATCGAAGGAGGTAGCGAAAGCGAACATGTGACCGGTGTTGGTGATGCCGGGGGGGAGGTAGGCGGGGACGCTCCTCAGGTTCACGGCATGATGGAACGCCCCGCTGAGGTTGGTGAGGCCCAGGTCGCCCCAGGCGTCCAGGCTCGTCATCATGCCGACGCCGACGTGGATGACGCCGCCACGCCCGAAGCGCGCCTCTCCCGTGAGGGCGCCTGACACGCGGACGGTGTACACCCCATCCGCCGCGTACGCGTGACTGGGACGGGCCGGGTCGGTCACGGCCTCCACCGCCTCGTCGCCCCAGTCGATCGTCACGCTGCCGCTGCCGTACAGCGGCAGCTGGAACGTCGAGCCGGCCGCGAGGCTGGTGTCGATGGTGAGCTCCAGCCAGCGGTCGCCGCCGGTGACGGTGAGGGCGGTGGCCGCCTCAACCGTGACGCCCTGGGCGTCTCTCACGCTGAGCCGCGCCGTCACCTCGGCGTCGTGCGTGTAGGTGTGCGCCTGGCTGGTGGTAGTGAGGCAATCGGCGATCTCGTACGGTTCGCTGCCGTCGCCGGGATCGAGGCTGCACGCGAGGTCCGCGCCGTCGGTGTGCGCCAGCCGCCACGCGAAGCGGGTGGGCTCACCCACCAGCCCCGCCTCCGTCACGCGGAACTCCTCCACCACCGGCCCCGCCGCGTAGCACTCGAAGGCACCTTCCAGCACCACGCGCTGGCCGTCCGGCGTGATGACCACAACGTCGCTCACGCCCACCACCCCACCAGCGCCGGTAACGCCCGTGAGGGCGTCGCCCACCGTGGCCATCACCCCGCGCGGCCCCGGCATGAGCACCTGGTAGACGTCCCCGCCCACGCGCACATCCTCCAGGGGTGCGCCGCAGACCTCCACGCTCAGGGCGCCCGCGCCCGCGTCGAGGGGCTGCACGAAGCCGCTCCCGGCGAGCGTGACGCTCACGCCGCCGACGCTGGGCCCCCGGTCGGGGCTGATGGTGAGCGCTTCTGCGCCGGGCAGGTGCAGGCCACCGGGCGTGTGGCACGCACCCAGCAGGAGCAGCAGGGTGAGGGCGAGGCCCAGGCGGAGAAGGCGGGCGGGACGTGGGCGTGGCGCTCTCACTACGGGTGGTCGCATGCGGACCCCTTAATGCGGTGAGCCCCATGCGTGCCAGCTCCCGGCTATTGGATTGTGCGGATTGTTGCTAACCCACCCTACGGGCGGGCGCTAACGCCGGTCAAGGGGTGTGAGCGTATCCCGCGTGGGAAGGCCCTCTCCAGGGGAGTGGGTCGGCACCCGCCAGGAGAACCGCCCAGAAACTCCGCTGGAGGCAACCCGAAAACTACCGGATACTGTTGGCGAAGTCGCTGATGTCGTTGGTCGCCACTTCTGCAACCAAGCATGGCAGCCAATTGCCAGGCTATGGTTTGAAGCACCAGGGACTTTCTTAGTAGCACCAAGGGAGGCGGCGCGCATGATTGCAGGCTTTCACCATATCGTTCTCTTCTGCACGGACACCGAAGCCTCTAGAGAGTGGTACGAGCAAGTCGGTTTCGTGTATAAGCGCGGTTACCGCGGCATGCACTGGTTCGAACTCGGCGACGGGGAGATAATGCTCCACCCCGGCGGCGGTAGTGCAGATGTCAACGCAGCGACGGTTCACGTTGCCGTCACGGCTCTTGACGAGCTGTTCGAGCGAGTGAAGAACGCCGGCTTTGAGCCGTTCGATCATCAGGACCCCGGCTCGCGCCTCGAAGAACCGGTAGTCCGGCAGTGGGGCGACCGCGAGTTCGAGCTCAAGGACCCAGACGGTCGCGTGTGGGCGTTCAACGAAGCGGTCGCGGAGCCCAAGTAAGGCATAGGCAGTGAGGGCGGTGAGCCCGAGCCTAGGCTCACTTACGCGCGTCTAACCCGGGATCACGGTGTAAGGAACTGTTCGATCTCAACGGCCGCTTTGCAGGCAGCTCTACCAGCGCCGGCTCGCTCCCAGACTGTGTCCGTAAGAACTGGCAAGTGTTAGCGGAGTCGCCTCATGAGCGCGCCGCTTTCCCTAAGGGCCGGATGACCGCCTTACCGCTTGGACATATCAGCTGAATCAGGGGCCACGTGAGCGAAGGTACTCACTGACGTCCACGTTGAGGTCCACCCCTTCAACCTCGAGCACCGTCCAGGGAGAGCCGTCCTCGTACCAGGTGACCGCGGCAACGGTGGGGACCGGGTGACCGTCGATCTCGTCCCAGTCGCGCACGTCGTTGATCCAGAGGCTCTTGCGGTCGCTCGCTGCCTCCTTGTACCTCATGGAGGTTGAGTAGCGAGGCATGGCGCTCTGCTCGTCGAAGTGCATTACGAGGTGCTCCTCGGCCGCACCGAAGGGAACGACGAGCAGGGCGGTAGCGTCGTCCACGGGCTCCCAGCGCACGCGGGGATCGGTAAGGAAGATCGTCGGGAACCAGACCGCCTCGGCCCACAGGGCCAGGTTGGCCGCCTGGTCAACCTTGGGCTCGCCCTCGGTAATCCCGAAGGGCAGCTCGAGGCGCGCGTTGCCGTCCAGGTAGCTCTCGTTCACCCGCATGACTGGAAGACCGAACAGGGTCGCCTCGATGTAGTGGCGGTACCCTTCACCGGCGAGGTGGGTGAAACGGAATCGGGCTGGGAAGGTCACGCCGGCGATGCGCATGCGCGCCCGCCCGCTAATCACGGCGGACCGGACATCGGGGATCTGCTCCCCGTACAACCGCTCGTAGAAGCGGGTCACAGGAGCCGGCAGCTCCGACGGGAGGCTCACCGCTTCACTCTGCTCCAGCCTTGGAAGTTCAATCTCCGGGAAAGGTCGCGGCTTCACCTGCAGCCCCAGCAGGACCAG
>CAZPWN010000113.1:0-7009 GCA_964590475.1 uncultured bacterium
CCGCCAAGCCGAAGATGGTGCTCACCACCTGCCCTCACTGCTTCAACGCCTTCGCTAACGACTACCCGCAGCTGGGCGGCGAGTACACGGTCATGCACCACACGCAGCTCATCGAGCAGCTGATGGAGGAGAAGCGCCTGCCGCCCTTCGACTTCGACAGGACCATCACCTACCACGACCCCTGCTACTTAGGGAGGCACAACGGCGAGTACGACGCGCCGCGCAACGCCCTGAAGAGCGGCAACGCCAACGTGGTGGAGATGCCGCGCAACCGCAACGACTCGTTCTGCTGCGGCGCCGGCGGCGCGCAGTTCTGGAAGGAAGAGGAAGAGGGCGATCAGCGCGTATCCGAGAACCGCTACCTGGAAGCCGTGGCGACTGGCGCCGAGGTCATCGCCACCGGCTGCCCCTTCTGCAAGGTGATGCTGGGCAGCACCGACAGCGCCGAGAAGGAGGGCGCCCCGGAGGTGCTCGACGTGGCGCAGCTCGTGGCCGGACGGCTGGAAGGCATACAGGCCATGCTCGACCATCACCGGCACGAGACGGCCTCCCAGGGAGCTGCTCTCGACTGACCGACCGGGCCCGTTACGCTGAACGTTGGCTTAAGGCCCGCCCTACCTGGTAGCGCCGGGACGAGTGGTATCTTCATCAGCCTTGACGGTGCCCTGCCGCCTATCCTTGAGAGCGGACGGTGTGCGAACTTGTGCCACTGAGGACCGTCGAGTTCCCGTTCTGCTTCCTGGAGGGCAAGCACGCCTGTGACCTACGTTCGGTCGAGAACAACGGATAGCGCCTCATCGGCAAGCGCCGATCTGGGCGTGCTGTTGCTCGGCGAGGTCTTCGACCGCGTAGCCGACGCCCTGCTGGTCCTGGACCAGAAAGATCAGGTTATCGCCGCCAACCGCGCCGCCGATGAGCTCTTCGGGGTGCGGTCCGGCGCGCTGCTAGGCGCCCCGCTCAGCCGGCTGTTACCGGTGGGCGCGCCGCTCCTGGCGCTGCTACTGGCGCCCGACAGGAGCGGACCCCTCGAGCTCGAGGTCAACATGCAGCGCCCGGCGGGCGGCAACGCGCCCGCCAACGTGAGCGCCTTCCGGCTGGAGGACGGCCGCACGGTGCTGCTCTGCAGCCTGGCCACGGGCGAGGTGGCCACCGGCGCGGTGTCCACGCGCGACGAGCGCCGCACCGCCGCGGTGCTGGAGAGCTCGCGCGACGTCTTCCTCGTCTTCGACGAGCACGGGCACATAAGCTACGCCTCACCGAGCGCCTCCTCCTGGGGGCTCGACCGCCACGACGTCAACGAGGGCGACCTCTGGCGCGCCATGCACCCGCGCGACCGCGACGCGGCCATGGCTGCTCTCGGCCCCCTGCGTGGCGGCGGCAACCGCCCGGCTTCGCACTCCCGCAGCGTGACCCTTATCTGCCGCTTCCGCTACCTGAGCTCCTGGCGCTGGTTCGAGCTGGTGGCCACGGACATGTCGGACGACTCCGAGGTGAAGGGGCTCGTCATCCAGGCGCGTGAAGTCAACGAGCGCGTGCAGAACACCCAGGAGTTGCGGGTCAACGAGGCGTACTTCCGCACCCTCTTCGAGCGCAGCCAGGAGGGCGTGGTGCTGGTGGGTCGCAACCGGCGCCTCATACGCCTGGGCGGCGCCGCCGCCAAGCTGCTGGGCCTGAAGCCCGGTCAGGGCACGGACACGGACAGCCTGGGCAACCTGCACCCCAACGACCGCGACGCGCTGGAGGAAGCCCTAGATATGATCGAGGCCCGCGCCGGCGCGACCGAGAACGTGCGCTTCAGGCACCAGCGCCCGGACGGCAACTACGTGCTGCTCGAGGGCACGCTGACGAACCTGCTGCACGACCCCAACATCCGCGCGTTCCTGCTGAACTTCCGCGAGAGCCGGGAGCGGGTTGAGACGCTCGACAAGATCCGCAACCTGAACGAGGAGCTGCGGCGGCGGCTGGCGCACCTGCAGTCGCTGCGGCGCATCGACATGGCCATCAACAACTCGGTGGACATGCGGCTGGTGCTGGACATCTTCATGGTGCAGCTGCTGCAGGACCTCGACGTGGACGCCGTGGCGGTGCTGCTGTACGAGCCGGCGCTGCAGGTGGTGCGGCCCTTCATGGGGCGCGGCTTCGACGCCGAGCTCCGCCAGCGCGCCGGTCAGCGCCTGGGCGAGGGCCCGGCGGGCCGCGCGGCGCTGGAGCACCGCTCGGTCTTCGTGCCGGCCCTGCAGTCCGAGGGCGCCTGGGGCGTGGCGGTGGAGCCCGAGGACCAGAAGCAGTACGCCAGTTACATGGCCGTGCCGATGGTGGCGAAGGGCCAGCTGCAGGGCGTCATCGAGCTGTACGCCACCAGGCCTTTGGAAGCGACGGACGAGTGGCTCGAGTTCCTGGAGACGTACGCCGACCAGGGCGCCATCGCCATCGAGAACTCGCAGCTGCTGCGGTCGCTTGAGCGCAGCAACGTCGAGCTGCAGCGCGCCTACGACCGCACCATCGAGGGCTGGGCGAACGCGCTCGACCTGAAGGACGAGGAGACGGCGGGCCACAGCAAGCGCGTGACGGAGATGACCGTGCGCCTGGCGCGGCAGCTGGGCGTGCCGAACGACGAGGTGGTGCACATCCAGCGCGGGGCGCTCTTGCACGACATCGGCAAGATGGGCATCCCGGACGAGATCCTGCTCAAGCGTGGGCCGCTGACGGACGACGAGTTCGAGATCATGCGGCAGCACCCGGTGTACGCGTACGAGCTGCTGTCGCCCATCGAGTTCCTGCGCCCGGCGCTGCACATCCCCTACTCCCACCACGAGAAGTGGGACGGTTCGGGCTATCCGCAAGGCCTCCAGGGTGAGCAGATCCCGTTAGCGGCGCGCATCTTCGCGGTGGTGGACGTGTTCGACGCCCTCACCTCGGACCGCCCCTACCGGGAGGCGTGGCCGGTGGGCCGCGCGCGCGAGTTCATCCTGGAAGGCAAGGGCATCCACTTCGATCCGGCGGTGGTGGACGCCTTCTTCGAGCTGATGGACGGTAAGCCTCCCGCCCGACAGGAGTGACCTAGGCCTGCGCGATATGCTCCCTGGCGTGAGTCGTATCAGTTGGCTAGTTTTCATCGCGAGCGCCGTGGCCTTGACCGCGGCGGGCGTGCTGTTCTTCCTCCTCAGGCCCGCTACGCCCGTGGCCGGCACCGAGCTGAACAACCCGGTGCCCGTGAGCGGTCTGGAGCTGGTGGATCACCGGGGTGAGACGGTGGACCTGGCGGCCGACTTCGGTGGCGACGTGACGTTGGTGTTCTTCGGGTACACGCGCTGCCCGGACGTCTGCCCCCTGACGATGGCGCGCCTGGCGCAGGCTTACGAGGGGTTGGAGCGAACCGACGGCCTGAAGGTCGTGATGGTAACGGTGGATCCGGGACACGACACGCCGGAGGTGCTTGGCGAATACGTGGAGCGTTTCCACCCGGACTTCGTGGGCCTGACCGGGAGCAACAACCAGATAGCGGAGGCCGCCAAGACGTTCTTCGTGGGTTACGCGGGTGAGGCGCCCACCGTGGCCCACACGGACATGGTGATGGTGCTGGACCGCGAGGGCAACATGCGTTACATGTACGGCACGGAGGCAGTGATCAGCATCGGCGAGGACCTGCCGGGGTTGTTGCGGCGCCTCTGAGATCCGCTCTTCAGCGCGCAGCCATGGCGGCTTCGTGCGCGTAGCGTTCCAGCGCTAGCGGCTCGAAGTGGTAGTGGCCGCGGGTGCCGACCAGAAGCCCCTTCTTGCGCAGCTGCTGGATGGTGTAGGTGGTGGTCTCGCGGGCTGCCCCCACGAGGGACGCGAGCGTCTCGTGCGTGATGGGCAGGGTGAGCCTGACCGCGCCGTCCGCGGTGTGATGGCCGAAACGCTGGCCGAGCCGCAGTAGGGCGCGCGCCACGCGGGCGGGCACGGGGTGCGCGGAATCTTCCAGCGCCCACGTCAGGCGTTGGATCTGCTCGCCGGCTGCGTTGGCCAGCAGGTTGGCGAACTCCGGCTCGGACGCCCCGAGTCCTTCGTCCGTGGACGAGTAGGCGGAGCCTGCGGGCAGCACGCGCGTGGCCACCTCACCGCTGAGCGCCAGCGCGCCGCTCTGATGCTCGAGCGGACCCGGCGTGAGGGCACCCACCACGTCGCCGGGGCCCGCCAGCGCCACCACCCGTTGCCGGTCGCTGAGGGCGCCCAGGGTGAGGGCTATAAGGCCCGCCTCCACGATGTAGGCGCTGTGAGCCTCGTCGCCCACGTCGTAGAGGTACTCGCCCTTGGCGAAGGTGCGCCGGCGCAGATGCTCCGCGGCAGCGGGGATGACAGGGGCGCCCTCGTGTGAAGGCGCCCGGCCGTACATGGCGGGCAACGCGGCGCCGTGCAGCGCGGAGCGCTGGTCGGCTGTGCCGGCGTCACCCCTGTTGAGGGTGGAAACGCGGGCGGGAACGTTCACGGCTGCCGTCATGCAGAACATTCTAGTAGACGCCGGGCACCGCGGACCGTGCAGGGCAGCCCGAACCTACACGTTCACGGCTTGAGCCGAGGCCGCGCGCTCGAACTCCAGCCGGCCCCCTACCATCGTCAACGAGGGCCAGCCCCGCAGCTCCCAGCCCTCCCAGGGCGTCCACTTGGCCTTGCTGCGGAACTCAGCTCCGCGCACCGGGGCGCTGCGCTCCAGGTCGAGGAGCGTCAGGTCGGCCGGAGCGCCCGGCGCTAGCAAGGGTACCGGCCAGCCCATCACGCCCGCGGGGCCGCCCTGAAGGAGGTGAAGCAGCTTGGTCAGTTCCAGCTCGCCCGTCAGCACCAGGTGCGTGTAGAGCAGCGGGAAGGCCACCTCGATGTTGGAGATGCCGAACGGGGCGGTCAGCAGGTCGCGCTCCTTCTCGGCCCGGGTATGCGGTGCGTGATCGGTGCCGATGTTGTCGACCACGCCGCGGCGCAGCGCGTCCCTCAGGTACGCCACGTCCTCCGCGGTGCGTAAGGGCGGCGCCACCTTGAAGAGCGGGTCGAAGGTGGTGAGGCTCTCGTCCGTCAGCGTCAGGTGGTGTGGCGTGACTTCGATGGTGATGGGCGCGCCGTTGGCCTTGAGCCACTCCGCCACCTCCATGCCGCGCTTGGAGCTCACGTGCGCCACGTGCACGCGCGCGCCCGTCATGCGCGCCAGCTCGCCGTCGCGGAAGATCATCAGCGACTCCGCCGTGTCGGGGTTGCCGGGCAGGCCCAGGCGGCGGCTGACCGCGCCCTCGTTCATCACGCCGCCTGCGCGCAGGGCGGGCTCCTCGGAGTGGGTCTGGATGACGAGCCCCAGTTCGGCGGCGTACTCGCAGGCGCGCCGCATGAGGTGCGAGTCGGCCACCGGTATGCCGTCGTCGGTGATCATCACCGCGCCGGCGGCCTCGAGCGCAGCGAAGTCGGTGAGGCCGTCGCCCTTCAGGCCGTGGCTCAGTGCGGCGGCGGGCCTCAGGCGCGCGCCCGGGGTGCGCTCGGCGCGGCGCAGCAGGTCTGCTACCAGGCCGGGCTCGTCCACCACCGGGTCGGTGTTGGCCATGCTGATCACGGTGCCGAAGCCGCCCGCAGCGGAGGCCGCCAGGCCGCTGGCGAGGTCCTCCTTCTGCTCCTGGCCGGGGTCGCGCAGGTGCACGTGCAGGTCGATGAAGGCGGGCGTGAGCAGCCGGCCGCCGGCGTCCACCTTGTGGTCCACGGCGTCCGGAGCCAGGTCCGGGTCCCATGCCGCCACGACCCCGTCCTTCACGTACAGGTCGTGCACGCCGTGATCGCCGCTGCCGTCCACCAGGTGGGCGTTGCGGAAGAGCGTGCGGGTGGTGGCGCGGGCGGGCACCTTCTTTTCGGCGCCGCTCACTTCTGCCCCACCAGCAGCCTGTAGAGCACGGCCATGCGCGTGGGCACGCCGTTGGCCACCTGCCGCTCGATCACGCTGCGCTTACCGTCGGCCAGGCTGGAGGCGATCTCCAGGTCGCGCACGAGTGGGCCGGGGTGCATGACGATGGCGTCGTCGTGAGCCAGTTCCATCACTTCCTCCGTCAGTTGGTAGCGCTCCACGTACTCGGCGGTGGAGGGGATGAGGCCGCGCGTCATGCGCTCGCTCTGCAGCCTGAGCGCCATCACGGCGTGCGCGCCCTCCACGGCCTCCTCCAGGCGGTGGGTGACGCTCACGCCCGGCAGTGCGCCGAACTCGCGCGGCACCAGGGTGGATGGACCGGCCAGCACCACCTCGGCGCCGAGCTTGGTGAAGAGCTCGATGTTGGAACGCGCCACGCGCGAGTGGTCGATGTCGCCCACTATCGCCAGGCGCTTGCCGGCGAACGGGTCGTCTCCGCCGAAGTGCTGTCGGAAGGTGTAGGCGTCAAGCAGGGCCTGGGTGGGGTGCGCCCGGCGGCCGTCGCCGGCGTTGACTATGGCGGCGTCCGTCCAGCGCGCCAGCTGGTGCGGCACGCCGGGCGCCGGGTGGCGCACCACGTACAGGTCGGCCTGCAGCTGGTCGAGGGTGCGCAGCGTGTCGCGCAGGCTCTCGCCCTTGGCGAGCGACGAGCCGCCCGCCGCGAAGCTCATGACGTCCGCGCTCTGCGCCCGGGCCGCGCGGTCGAAGGAGAGCCGCGTGCGGGTGCTGTCCTCGAAGAAGAGCGTGGCCACCGTCATGCCCTGCAGGGCCGGCACCTTCTTTATGGTGCGAGTCAGAACCTGCGCCATCACGTCGGTGGTGTCCAGCAGCGCCAGCACCTCGTCCCGGCTCCAGTCCGCGAAGTCCAGCAGGTGCTGTTTGCGGCTGCGGCGCGGGCTGCCCTCGCGGGCGCTCCCTTGGTGGGGAGGTTCGCTGGCGGGGTCGAGTGTGGTGGCGGTAAGTGGGGCGGCCTCTACGGCCGCCATCAGTCGCGCTCCCAGAGTTCGACCGCGTCGCTGCCATCTATCTCCTCGAGCTTGACGAGCACGATCTCGGACGCGCTGGTCGGCACGTTCTTGCCGACGTAATCGGCGC
>CAZPWN010000114.1:0-6848 GCA_964590475.1 uncultured bacterium
CTTCACCTCGTACATCCGGTCGTCCGCCGCCTTGATGAGCTCGTCTTGCGTCCGGCCGTCGGAGTGGTACGTGGCGGCGCCGATGTCCACCCCGAGCCGCAGGCCCCCGATCTCTATATCGCCCACCACGCGCTCGAAGCGCTCCACCACCGCCGCCGCGGCCGCTTCGTCAGCGCCCGGCAGCAGCGCCACGAACTCGTCGCCGCCCCAGCGTCCCAGCGTGTCGCCCGGACGCGTGGCTCCGGAGAGGGCGCGCGTGACCAGCTTGAGGGCCTCGTCGCCGGTCGGGTGGCCCAGCGTGTCGTTTATACGCTTGAAGCCGCTCAGGTCCATCACTAGCAGCGTGAACGGCTCGCCGCTGCGGTCGCTGCGGGCATGCTGCCTCTTCAGGTGATGCGTGAACCCCGCCCGGTTGTCCAGCCCCGTGAGCGGATCGGTGCGGCTGGCGCGGGCCAGCTCCTCGCGGTGCTGCACGCCGGCTAGCAGGGTGGCAAGGGGCAGGCGGAACAGCGCAAGCGAGAAGAGGCTGTCGTCGCTGAACGCGGCGGCGCGGGTGAAGTTGTCCAGGTTCAGCACGGCCAGCACCTGGTCGTCGTAGCGGACCGGCATGCAGGCGGTGCCCTTCAGCCGGTCCAGTCCGCCGATCTTGTCCAGATGGTTCTCGCCGCTGGAGTCCCGGCTGTGCTTGGCGGGGTCCTGACTCGTATCCCTGAGCACGCGGACGGTGCCCGCGTTCCAGTCTTCCTCCGAGCCGGCGTACCAGGCGAACATGTTGGCCTCGGTGAACTCGATCTTCTGAAGCTGCTCTAGGTCGAAGCCGGTGGCGGCCACGTACTTGAACTTCTCCTCGGCGTCGCGCCGGATGAGGAGGCTGCCGGCTTCCGCGCCGGGCACGAGCTCTATGGCGGCGTCGAGGATCTCCTGGTACAGCTCCGGCATCTCCTGGTGCAGCGCGCGGGTATGCAGCTCTATTAGCCGGTTCTGCGTACTGGCGGCGTGCGCCGCGGAGAGCGAGGCCGCAAGGTGACGGCTCACGCCCTGCAGAAGCTGCACGTCGGCGCTGCTCACGTGGGCACCCTCGGGGAAGTGCAGGCTGAGCGCGCTGCGGTGCGTGTGGTGCAGGCCTATCGGCAACGTGAGCGCCGTGGGCGGCACGCTGCCCTGCAGATGGCTCACGCCCTGCGGGTCGTTGGCGTAATCGCGCGTGAAGCGCGGCTCGCCGCTCAGGCACGCTTGCCAGCCGAAGCCCTGCGGGTACGGTGTGTCCAGGTCGAGAGCGGCGTTACCGAACTCCTCGCCGTAGGTAGCGAGTGGCACGAGCCTGCCGCCTCGCTCCGAGAGGATCACGGAAGCCACGGCGCCCACCACTGGCGACATGATGTGCAGCGCCAGCAGGGTGGCGGCCTTCAGGTCCGCCACGCCAGCTATCTCGGCCGCCAGCGCCGAGCTCAGGCGACCCTCCATCCCCAGACTCGCCTGCGTGAGTTGCTGGCTCACGCCGCTGACGAACAGCTCGATCACCCGGCGGTCCTCGTCCTCGTACTCGGCGTTCCTCTCCACGTTCAGCACGGCCACCACGCCACCGCGCTCGAAGATGGGCACGGCCAGCTCCACCCGGTACTGCATACCCTCCACCAGCCGGTAGTTCGGGTGCGTGCTCGTGTCCCTCACGTAGACGCTCTCACCGGTCGTAGCGGCCTGCGCCACTATGCCGTCCATGGGGATGGCCGAGCCGGGCGGCAGCCGCGAGTCGTTGCTGGCGGCCAGCTCCAGCGAGCCGTCCGCATGCCGGATGGTGACGGTGGCGTGCCCCTCACCGTGGCGCGTGAGGACGTCGGGCAGCGTGGCCAGCGCCTGCGCGCGCTGGCGCGGCAGCGTCGCCAGGGCGGCGAGGAGCTTGGTGTGGTCGATTCCGGGGGTCATATGACTTCCTGCACTAACGGGGGTCGGGGGACTAGCCGCAGGGTAGCGGCATCTCACTTTGTTCGATCATTCACAATGCGCTATGACAAGGAGCTTACGCGCTGACTGCCGGAACGCAGGATGCGCCTAGTAGACGGGTCCGGGAGGCGCCGGGCAGCAGAGCCCTGATTGCGCCGGGCGGCAGAGCCCAGGGTGCGCCAGGCAACCGGGTCCAGGCTGCACCGCCACTCGCTATTCCGATACCCTAGGGTAGATGGAGAAACTCGAGCATCACCGCTGGACGCCTTACAGCTCGAGCCGGATAGTTCTGGCCGACAACATGGAAGTCCTGCCGACGCTGCCGGATGAGTCGTTCCAGCTCATCTACATCGACCCTCCGTTCAATACGGGCAAGGTGCAGAAGCGGCAGTCCCTCAAGACCTCGCGCTCAGAAACCGGCTCGAGGATCGGCTTCCAGGGGCAGGCGTACGACACGGTCAAGGGCCGTGTGTTCGGCTACAACGACGCGTTCGAGGACTACTGGGGCTTCCTTGAGCCCAGGCTCGAGGAGGCGTGGCGCCTGCTGCACCCGACCGGGACGTTCTACCTGCACCTCGACTACCGCGAATCTCACTACGCCAAGGTCCTGCTGGACGCGCTATTCGGCAGGGAGTGCTTCCTGAACGAGATCATCTGGGCCTACGACTACGGCGCGCGCACGAAGAAGCGCTGGCCGTCCAAGCACGACAACATCCTCGTCTACGTGAAGGACCCCGATAAGTACTACTTCAACAGCGAAGAGGTGGACCGTGAGCCCTACATGGCTCCGGGTCTGGTCACGCCCGAGAAGGCCGCGAGGGGCAAGCTCCCCACGGACGTCTGGTGGCACACCATCGTGTCGCCCACCGGCAAGGAGAAGACGGGCTACGCCACCCAGAAGCCAGAGGGCATCCTGCGCCGCATCGTCCAGGCCAGTAGCCGACCGGGAGACTGGGTCCTCGACTTCTTCGCGGGTTCCGGCACCACGGGCGCCGCGGCCAGCCAGCTGGAGCGCAAGTTCTTCCTGGTGGACAGCAACCCCGAGGCTTACGAGGTCATGTCGAAGCGCTTATGTAACGGTCAGCAGGGCCAGCCCATCAAGTACGTGAGTGCGGCTGGTGGTGTGTACGCCCCGGTTGGTTGAAGGGTAGGTAGGGGCAACTTCCGCTTCATGTAGATCCCGCACGAGCATCGGAGGCCAACGTGCATAGGTTCGCAGTCTGCTTAGCACTCCTCTTCTCGGCCGCGCTCACTGCCGCGCAGGCCACCGAACCGGCGGCTCCCGTGGAGTTCCGGGTCGGTTCGCTGCTGCTGGCTGGCGGCGCCCACCTAACCACCCTGGAGTTCAGCGTCGTGGAGGAGCGGGCCTCCACCGTGACCCACCGAGGAATGGCCGACCTTGTGGTCACGGGCGTTACGGGCCCGAACGGTCACCCCGTACCCAGCGGCGGTGCGTTCCCGCTGGATCTGAGCGACGTGGGCGGCGTGACGCTGCGCCTGCACCAGCCGCCGCAGGTGGGGGAGTACACGGCCACGCTCACGGGCGGGGGCTCGGAGTTCCGGCAGGTGGTCAGCGTGCCCGAACTCACGCCCCTGGAGGCTGCCACCATCACGCGCCTGGACGTGGGGCCCGACCATGTGGAGGTCGAGTGGCAGAGCGTACCCGGCGCGCTCAGCTACAGGGTGCTAGCGCTAGGACCGCGGGGCCAGCACCCTGTGAGCGAAGTGGTTACGGAACCGTTCGCCCGGCTGGAGGGCTTGGCGGCCGGCGCCTACGAGCTGCTCATCGAGGCTTACGACTACGACGCGGGGGGCCCTAACGCCAGCCAACATGAGAACCCGCGCCAGAGCTTGCGGTCGGCCGACTTCCGGGTGCAGGGGCAGTAGGGCTGGAGCAGACCGTCAGTGCCCCTTCACGTCCGCGTCCACGCCGGAGCCTTGGTTCAGGTCGCTGATGGCCCGCATCTGCTCGGCGCTCAGCTCGAAATCGAACAGCTCGAGGTTCTGACGCAGCCGCTGCGCGTTGGCGCTCTTTGGGATGGGCACGTGCCCGAGCTGCAGGTGCCAGCGCAGGATGGCCTGCGCGGGCGACTTGCCGTGCGCGCGGGCTATCTCCACTATCACGGGGTCCTCGAGCAGCTCGCCGCCCTTGCCGATGGGGCTGTAGGAGACGGTGGCCACGCCGTGATCGCCGTGGTACTCCACGTGATCCCCGCGCGTGACGTACGGGTTGAGCTGGATCTGGTTCACGGCCGGCACCACGCTGGTCTCGGCCGCCAGGCGCCGTAAATGCGCCGGCTTGAAGTTCGACACGCCGATAGAGCGCGCCTTGCCCTCCGCCTGCAGGCGCTCGAACGTGCGCCATGTGGAGACATACAGGTTCCGCGCCGGCAGCGGCCAGTGGATGAGGAGCAGGTCCACGTACTCAAGGCCCAGGCGCTCCAGCGACTCGTCCAAGCCGGCCACCGCCTTCTCCTCGCCCTGATAAGGCCCGTCCAGCTTGGTGGTCACGTAGAGGTCGCCACGGCTCAGGCCGCTGGCGGCTAGGGCGCGGCCCACGCCGACCTCGTTGCCGTAGCGCGCGGCCGTGTCGACGTGGCGGTAGCCCATCTCCAGCGCGGCGCTGACCACGCGCTCGGCTTCCGAGTCGTCCAGTGGCCAGGTGCCTAGACCCACGCTCGGCATGCTGGTGCCGTCGTTCAGCTCCACCATCGGTACCAACTCGTGCAGACGCGTCTGTTCCATGCACCGAGCGTAAACCGAACGGCGCACCCCGCGCCGTCCGGCTGGGCAAGTAGTAACCGGTGCCCTCGGGAAGTGGTAGTGACGGCCCTCGGAAAATAGTATTGAGAGCCGTCGAAAACTGGTACCAAAGTCCCTCGAAATGTGGTAGTCTCTCTCCGTTGGAGGCCCACCTGTGACTATCTTCCCCCGCCGTGCAGAAGCTAAGTTGACGGCGCTAGTAGACGAAGAATCGGTGATCGCCATGCACGGCCCACGGTCGGTGGGCAAGTCGACTGTCCTGCGCCGCTTCGCCGAACAGCGCGGGGTCGACGTAATCGACCTCGATGATCTGGTGGTGCGGGACGCTGTGGCGGCCTCACCCTCCGCCATCACCACTTCTACGACACCGATCTGCATCGATGAGTACCAGTACGTGCCGCAGGTGCTCGACGCCATCAAGGCGAAGCTGAACCGTGAGGGGGTTCGCCCTGGAGTGGCTGTGCTAACGGGCTCCACTAGGCAAGATGCGGTGCCACGCACCGCGCAAGCGTTAACCGGGCGCCTGCACAGCTTCGTGATCCTGCCCCTATCACAGGGTGAGATAGCTGGCGTGCACGAGGATCTGCTTCCATCGATCCGCGAAGATCCTGTTGCGGCAGTCGCGGCGCACCCGACATCTTCGACCACCCGCGGTGATTACGCAGGCCGCATCGTTGCCGGAGGTTTCCCGCTCGCGCTTGAAAGAACAGGAATCTCGCGCAACCGTTGGTTCGACGACTACGTGCGCACCTCTATCGACCGTGACGCAGCGGAACTGGCACGTGTGGGCCAAAGGCAGTCTCTGGCCGAGTTGCTATCTCTACTGGCCGGGCAGTCAGCTCAGGTCCTGAACGTTGCCAGCCTAACGAACCTACTTCAGTTGAACCGCAAGACGGTAGAGGCTTACTTGCGCCTGCTCGAAGACCTATTCTTGGTCTTCCGGCTGCCGGCTTGGGGCAAAACCTTGACTGCGAGGGCGACGGGCAGCCCCAAGATCCACATGGTCGATTCCGGTCTCGCGGCGAGGCTATTGCGGATCGGGCCGGACAAGCTGGCTAGCCTAGATCCGGCCACTCTCACGGAGTTCGGCCACTTGCTCGAGTCGTTCGTAGTGGGTGAGTTGCTGAAGCAGGTGTCCTGGCTCGACGAGTCGGTGACCGTGGGGCACTGGCGCACTAGCGATGGAGAAGAGGTGGACCTCGTCGTCGAGTTCGATGACGGCCGTGTGCTGGCGTTCGAGGTCAAAGCGGGCGAGCGCGTGGCCGGTAAAGATTTCAGGGGTCTCCGAAAACTCCGTGATGCCCTTGGAGCCAGGTTCATAGCGGGTGTTGCGCTGAGCCTGGGATCGCGGTCTTACACCTTCGAGGAGGGACTTCACGTTATGTCGGCCGATCGGCTATGGCGCCCAGTAAGACGCTGATCGGCGGGAGGGCGAAGCTCTGAACCGGACAGGGCGGCAGATCACCGACAGCGGGCAACTGATACCGCCTGCCCCGCCGGAACTGCACCTCCATCGGCCGGAAACCCCCGTACGGTGTAGTTGCCCACCGGGGCGAACGCACGAAGGTTCAGGAGGTTCGAGATGGGCAAGCTAGTGGCTGTGTACGGAGACGCGGAGCGGCTCGAGGCCGCTTTGAGCGCTCTGGCCGATGCGGGGCTGGGCGAAAGGACGCGGGTGATAGGCGGCGGTTCCGCGCCGGGCGAGGGGGAGGGCGCCACGGTCGACGCTGCAGATCACGAGCGGGCCGGCTTCCCGAGGGGCAACGTGGAGGACCCAACCGAGACCGGCGCAGCCGACGCCAGGCCGGTGGTGGTGCCCGGTCCGGCGGGCGGCCCACCGGTCATCTCGGGCGTCGTCGACCCCCTGGCGGTTCCTCCGGGCGGCTCCGAGGCGGTCGGCCTGGTGGGCGAAGGCCCCGGTGATATGGGGGTAGCGCGGGACCTCGAACGCCTGACGGACGGCAACGCCGACGAGGCGCGGTTCTACGCCGACGCGGTGGAGGGCGGCGCCTCGCTACTCGTGGTGGAGGGCAGCGACGCCGAGCTGGACCGCGCAGCAGCCGCCCTGGAGGGTAACGAGGGGCAAGGGATGGCTAGGCGCTAGGCTCAGCCGGGCCAGCTGGAGAACTCCGCATAGGAGCGGG
>CAZPWN010000115.1:0-6798 GCA_964590475.1 uncultured bacterium
CGGAGAGTAGCGCCAGCAAGTCGGCTGGACAGCGGGTGCCCGGCCTGGCGCCGAGTACGACTAGGCCCTGGCAAAGTTGCCGAGGATGCCGCCGCTCCGGTCGGCCTAGCCTCGGGTCATGAACAAGAGCGCCGTAACGCTGATCGAACTCCTGGTGGTGCTCGCGGTGCTGGGCGTCCTGCTCTCCACGGCGGTAGCACTAACTCGGCCCAGTCACACGCACCGGGCGGCCCAGGCGCTGCGTTCGGCCATCCTGTGGGCCCGGGCCAACGCCATCTGGCGCGGCGTCAGCGTGGCGGTCATCGAGGGCGGTGATGGCTTCGTGGTCCGCTCGGCGGATGAGGCCACCGCCCCCTGCGAGGCAGGGCGTGAGATGGCGCGCGTACGGCTGAGCGAGCATCCCGGCGTGGTGGTGGGTCAGGGTCTACCGCGCGGGGTCGTATGGTTGCCCAACGGTAGCGGCCGCAGTTGCGACGGAGGTGGCGTGATCTCCGCCACCGTGCGCTTGACCGACGGCCGCCGAGCCGTCAACGTGGTGATCTCGAGCCTCGGGCGGGTGCGGCTGGAGGCAGTGCCGTGAGCCGCGAAACGAACGGCGTGAGTAACGTAGCCATGAGGAGGGCCGTGACCCTCGTGGAGGTACTCGTGACGCTCACGGTGCTCGCTCTGGCTGGCGCTGCTCTGGCCTCCGTGCAGCTGGGGGCGCTGCGGTCCGGGCGCACGGCTCAAGTTAGGCAGGTGGCCGCGGAGGCTCTGGCGCAGGAACTGCTCTACCAGCGCCTCGGACCGGCCGCCACGGCGGGCGACTGCAGCGCGGTCGCCCTGGAGCACGGCTGGACGTGCGAGGTGTCCACGAGCTGCCCGGTCCTCGAGTTCGGGTGCGGCGTGCAGCTGGTGGAGGTCGTGGTCACCCCACCTGACGAGGCGCCGCTCAGCGGGGTCTCCGTGCGCTTCGAAGCGCTGCTGGGGCAACCGTGAGGCGGCAGGGGCTCAGCCTGGTAGAGGTGCTCGTGATGCTCGCGTTGACGGGCGTACTGATCGTCGCTCTCGTCGGCTACATGCGGTCTGCCCGGAGCGCCCAGGTGGCGGGGGAGAGCGCGCAAGAGGTCAGCCAGACCCTGCAGCTGGCGGCGGAGTTGCTGCGAGAGGAGATGCTTCGGGCCGGCTCCGCGCCCTGGCCCCTGCCCGCCAGTGGAGACGCCGTCCAGGGTCTCGGCCCAGGGGTCGGGCCCGTGCAGTTCCTGGAGCGCGGCCTGCAGCTCGGTCTGGTGGCAGGGGGCCACGCGCTCCGGATCGTGTACTTGGACGACAGCGTGGCCGGTGCGCCGGTCGCACGCGACCTGACCTTCGAGGTCTCCCACGACGCTCAGGGAGAGCCCCAGCTCTACCGTCGCAGCGGCACGGCAAGCAGGCAGCCCTGGGTAGCCGGCGTGGAGAGCCTGCGGGTAGCGGGCGTGGTCGACGGTGCGGGGAACACCGTGGGCTGGCAGCAGGCAGCGGGCGGAGCCGTGAGGGCGCTGTGGCTCGAGCTGCAAGCTGCTGGTGAAGAGCGCAGGGTGCTTCTCGAGTTGCCGCACCGGCCGAGATTGAGCGTGCCATGACCGCTGACCCGAAGGCGCTTGCGGAAGGCAGAAGGGGCTTCGTGCTGGTGGCCGTGCTGGGCGGCCTACTCATCGTGGCGGCTGCCACCTTCGCCCTGCTCTTCACCGCCTCGCTCGAGACCATGGCGGCGCGGGCACAGCAGGCGGCCGTGCTGCAACGCGAGGAACTGGAGGCTGCGCTGGCCCTGGCCGCGGCCGAACTGTGGCACGAGGGGACGTCCGGTGCGGTCCCGCCTGAGGGCACGGCGGAGTTCGGCCCCTGGCCCCATCTAGGGGTGAACGGCGTGGTGCGCGCGGCGCTCTTGGAGGCGGAAGAGGGCGCCGTGGTACTACGTCTGAGCGCCCGCCTGCCTCGGGAGCCCATGCGCGCGGAGGAGGCTCTCACACTGCAGGTGGCGCCCGAGCTGCGGGTGCTGCGGCGTTAGGGCGGGGTGGGCCCTGCGGGGGTAAGGTACTAGGTCGGGGCGGTCAGCCGCCCACCAACGCTAGTTGAGGAGAACCAATCAAGATGGATACCGGAACCACGCAGAGCGCCGGACGCCCGAAGCCGAACGCGAGCAGGATCGCTCCGATCGGTTACGCCTATCTCGCGGTGGCGCTCGCCGAGGCGGTCACCTGGGCCGGCCTGCTCGTGGGCATGTACCAGAAGTACCTTCTAGGACTCGACGAGAACCTCGTGCCACTTTTCGGAAGCCTGCACGGCCTCGTGTTCATGCTCTACCAAGCCGTTACGTTCCTCGCGGCCCGCAGCTTGGGCTGGTCGTTGCGCACCACCCTGATCACCATGGCGGCGGGCGTACCGCCCTTCCTGACCATCCCCGTGGAGATCTGGCTCAGACGCTCCGGCAGGCTGGCGGCCCGTCTTGACACCCCCGCGGGCGCCTGAAACGATACGGCGTGACTAGCAACCACGGCCCCCGCGCCCTGCTCTGCGCGGCGCTTCTGGCCCACGATGGGCCGGTGGCGCTACGCGATCTCATGACCCTCCTCGGGGTGAGCGAGGAGGCGGTCAGGCGTGAGGTGGCCAACCTGCAGGACGCCCTGCACGCCGCTGACCTGGGCATCCAGGTCGATCATGTGGCGGGCGGCTACCGGCTGGTGGTGGCGCCCGCGCTGCTACCTTCCCTCTCGGCCATCATGTCGCCGCCGCCTTTGCCTCCGCTCAGCCAGGCCGCACTCGAGACGCTGGCGCTGGTGGCCTACCACCAGCCCGTCACCCGCGGCGAGCTCGAAGCCGCGCGGGGCGCGTCGTGCTCCAGCACCCTCGATACATTGCAGGAACGCGACCTTATCAAGGTGGTGGGCCAGAAGGAAGTGGTGGGCAGGCCGCTTCTGTACGCCACGACGACCAAGTTCCTCATGGAGTTCGGGCTGGCCTCACTCGAGGACCTGCCACCCGTGGAGACGGACGAGGCGTCCAACTTCCTGCGCGGTTGAGCAGGCGCAGATGGGGGGTTGGCTGCCGCCATAGTGCCACGGTGGTGGAGCAATGGTGGTGGAGGAACGGTACTAGTGCCATGGTGTTGGAGCACCGATGCTAGTGCCCCGGTGGTGGAGCAACGCTGTTAGCGCCACGGTGTCAGTGACACCGTATCGGTAACACCGTGCTCAGGGTGCACCTGCTCCCCTCCGACCCGTTCAGCGCCGCAGCAAGTACCTGATGGCCAGCTCGTAGCCGGTGAGGCCAAGCCCCATGATGCTGCCAACGCTCACCGCGCCCGTCAGGCTCACGTGCCTGAAGGGCTCCCGCCGCAGCACGTTGCTCAGATGCACTTCGACCACCGGCACCGTGATGGCAGCGATGGCGTCGCGTAGCGCCACGCTGGTATGGGTGAACCCTCCGGGGTTGAGCACCACACCCGTGACGCCTTCTCCGGCCGCGCCGTGCAACCAGTCGATCAGCTGACCCTCATGGTTGCTCTGGCGGCATACCGCCTGGCTACCGAGCTCCAGGGCCACTCGCTGGCAGAGCTGCTCCAGATCGGTCAGAGTGGCCGTGCCGTACACTTCCGTCTCGCGGCTCCCCAGGAGGTTGAGGTTCGGGCCGTTGAGAACGAAGATCATCTAGGTACCTCCCTGGGCGCAAGCTGCGCCCCTCTACCGGCCGCGGCCGGAGTCACGCCACCACCTTGAGAAGTTCGCCGTAGGCACGCTCGAGCTCCCCGTAGGTAAGGTCGTCCACCACCACGGGCGAGCCGACCGCCTCCAGGAGCACGAACCGCAACTTGCCGCCGGCCACCTTCTTGTCGCGCTGCATGTAAGCGTACAGGTCCACGAACTCCGCGTGCGGTAGCGGTCCTGGCACCAGCCAGTTGAACAGCTCGTAGACGTCGGCCGTATGGTCTTCGTAACCGCGCCGCCGCGCGAGGAGCGCCGCATAAACGAGGCCGTAGGCCACCGCGTCGCCGTGTGTCAGGCGCTGCAGGCTGGCTGCCTCCAGGGCGTGCGCCAGTGTGTGGCCCAGGTTCAGGTGGGCGCGCTGGCCCACTTCGCGCTCATCGGCGGCTACCACCCGCGCCTTGACCGTCACCGAGCGGGCTACCGCCTCCGCCAGCACATCGGCGGGTAGGTCCCTCGACCAGCCATCGGCGAAGGTGTCCAGCAGGCTGCGGTCAGCCAAGAGGCCGTGCTTCACCAGCTCCACGGTGCCCTGGCGGAACTCCCTCTCGGGCAGGCTCCGCAAGGTGGCCACGTCCGCAACGACGGCCCTGGGTTGCCAGAAGGCGCCCACCAGGTTCTTGCCGCTGGGCAGGTCCACGCCCGTCTTGCCGCCCACGCTGGCGTCCACCATGGCCAGCAGCGAGGTGGGCACCTGGTAGAAAGCCACGCCGCGCATGTAGGTGGCCGCCACGAAGCCCGCCAGGTCGCCGGTGACCCCTCCGCCCAGCGCCACCACCGCGCCGTCCCGGGGGAAGTCCGCTTCCGCCAGTTCGTTCTGCAGGGAGCTGAACTCCTCCAGCGACTTGCTGGGCTCACCCGGCTGCACGGTGAGCTGCAGCACCCGCTTGCCGGCCGCCTCCAGAGCGGCGGCCAGGGGTGCGCCGTAGAAGGGCCACACGTTGGCGTCGGTTATGAGCGCCACGGCGTCCTCGGTTACATGTACGGGCACGCTTCCCAGGAGACCGGCGCCGACGTGAACGGAGTAAGGGTTGGCCACCTCCACGCGCACCTCGTGGGCGCCGGGCTCGCGCCTCCGGATACCGTGGGGTTCGGTGCTCTGCTCGTCCGAGGGCCTCATGCCTCCTGCTGCTCCTTCCAGGCCACCAGCTTCGCCACGATCTCCTCGACCACGTCGGCGGAGTTACGCCCATCGCCCGAGACCTTGATACTAGCCACCTCGTCGTACGCCGCCTGCCGGTCCGCCATGAGCTGACGGATGCGCTCCTGCGGGTCGCCCTGCTCCAGAAGCGGCCGCCGGTGGCGCCGCGTGCGGCGGAACACCGTCTCGGGGCTGGCGGACAGCACCACCACCGGACCGCGGGAGCGCAGCAGCGCGCGGTTCTCGGGCCGCATGACCGTGCCCCCGCCCGTGCTGATGACCACCTCGTCCAGCCGGATGCAGCGCCTCACGACCTCGGTCTCGTAATCGCGGAACGTGCTCTCACCGTAGAACTCGAACACGTCGGCTACGCGCATGCCGCTCACCCGCTCGATCACCCGGTCGGTGTCGATGAAGGTGAGCTGCAGCCGGCGCGAGAGCTCCCAGCCGATCCGGCTCTTGCCGGTGCCCATGAAGCCAGCCATGGCCACCCACGTGACCACGCGCTCGGGAAGGAAGTGGCGTGGGCGCTGCGGCCCCATGTCAGTACGCCGCGGCGTACTCGCGGTGAGCGGCCAGGCTGTCCTGGATCTCGCGCATGGTGTCGGAGCCGAACTTCTCCATCACGGCGCCCGCCAGCACCACGGCGCACATGCTGAGCACCACGATGGAGGCGGCGGGCACGGCGGTCACGTCGGAGCGCTCCCGCGAGGCGGCCACGGCCTCGTGGCTCACCACGTCCACCGTCTGCAGCGGCTGCATGAGCGTGGCGATGGGCTTCATGGCGGCGCGCACCACCAGTTCCTCGCCGTTGGTCATGCCGCCCTCGAGGCCGCCGGAGCGGTTGGTGGCGCGCTGGTAGCGCGACCCCTCGCCACCGACTATCGCGTCGTGCACGGAGCTGCCGGGCAGGGTGGCGGCCTGCCAGCCGTCGCCTATCTCGAAGCCCTTCATGGCCTGGATGCTCATGACGGCCTGCGCCAGCCTGCCATCCAGCTTGCGGTCCCACTGAGTGTAAGTGCCGAGGCCGACGGGCACGTTACGGAAGCGCGCTTCCACCACGCCACCGATGGTGTCGCCGCGCTCCTTGGCAGCGTCGACCCGGTCGATGATCTCGTCCTCGGCCTCCTGATCGAAGATGCGCAGCGGGCTCTCGTCCAGCGCGTTCAGGCGGTCCCAATCCATGCCGCCGCCGCAGTCGACGCCGGCCATGTTGACCACCCGGGCGCAGTACTCGATGCCGAGTTCGCCCAGCAGTTTGAGGGCCACGGAACCGGCGGCCACGCGTCCGGCCGTCTCGCGGGCGCTGGCGCGCTCGAGCACGTCGCGCAGGTCCTTGTGGCCGAACTTGATGCCGCCCGTGAGGTCGGCGTGGCCGGGCCGCGGCTCCGTCAGGGCGCGCCGGCGGGGCTCGTTGCCGGGCTCGGGCGCCATGATCTCCTGCCAGTTCTGCCAGTCCTTGTTGAGGATCTCGAGGGCTAGGGGAGAGCCCGTGGTGCGCCCCGCCCGCACCCCGCCCTTGAGCGTTGCGCGGTCCTGTTCGATGACCATGCGCTGGCCGCGCCCGTAGCCGCTCTGGCGGCGCCTGAGCCAGGGATCGATGTCGTCCGCTGCTACCAGCGGCAGCCCGGCGGGTACGCCGTCGAGGATGATGGTCAGAGCCGGACCGTGGGACTCGCCGGCCGTGAAGAACCTGAGCATCCAAGTAGCGTAGCACGCGCCCAGAGCGTCGTAGACGGCGCCGCGTGCGTGTTGGGCGCGGGCAGGAGGGCGCTGGCGACCCGTGGCCGCTTGCCCCGGAAAAGGAGCCGGAAGGAGAGCCGGAGAATGGCTAGCCGGGCGCAGCGTGAGCTCCCAACACCGGGGGTGCGACCACAAGAGAACTGCCCGACCTGGTGGCCGGGCAGTTAGGCGGTGAATGTGAGGTTCAGCTGGGCG
>CAZPWN010000116.1:0-4925 GCA_964590475.1 uncultured bacterium
GCGCCCTGGGGGTTCACGGCCGCCACGCTGCTCGGTGTGGCGCCGCTGGCGCGGAAGGCGTGGGCGAGCGCGCGGCTGGGGCGGCCCTTCACCATCAACACCCTGATATCACTGGCGGCGATCGGTGCTGTGGCTATTGGCGAGGCGCCCGAGGGCGCCATCGTGGTGTTCCTGTTCGCGGTAGGCGAGCTGCTGGAGAGCGTGGCCACCGGCCGCGCCCGGGCCGGCATCCGCTCACTGGCGGCGCTGGCGCCCAAGACGGCGCTCCTGCTCGAGGGCGGGCAGGTGCGCGAAGTGCCGGTGGCGGAGCTGGACGTGGGTCACCTGGTGCGGGTTCAGCCGGGCGGGCGCGTGCCGGCCGACGGCACCATAGTCGAGGGCGCCGCCGGTATCGACGAATCGCCTGTTACCGGCGAGAGCATGCCGGTCCACAAGGGGCCAGGCGAAGGCCTGTTCGCGGGCAGCATAGTCACCGACGCGCTGCTGACGGTGCGCGTCGACAAACCTGCCAGCGACAGCACCATCGCCAGGATCATCCACCTGGTGGAGGAGGCCGAGAGCAGTAAGGCGCCGGTGGCCAGGTTCATCGACCGCTTCAGCAGCGTCTACACCCCCGCAGCCATGCTGATTGCGGCGCTGGTGGCCGTGGTCCCGCCGCTGCTCTTAGGCGCTGCCTGGCACGAGTGGATCTACCGCGCATTGGCACTGCTGCTCATCGCGTGCCCGTGCGCACTGGTGCTGTCCGTGCCCGCGGCAGTTACCTCGGGCATCAGCGCCGGCGCCCGCCGCGGCCTGTTGATCAAGGGCGGGGCGGTGCTCGAGGAGATCGGCGACGTGAAGAGCGTGGCGTTCGACAAGACTGGCACGCTCACGGAGAACCGCCCGCAAGTGACCGACGTGATACCAGTAGCCGCCGGCGAGTCCGAAGTGCTGAGGATAGCGGCGGCGGTGGAGGCGGGCTCGGCACACCCACTAGCCAAGGCCATCCTCGGGGCTGCCGAGGGTCTACAACTTCCGCCAGCGGTGGACGCGCGCGCCGTTCCCGGCCAGGCGGTCACCGCCACCGTGGAGGGCAAAGCGTACGCCGTCGGCTCGCCGCGGTACGCCGCCGCGCGCGCGCCGCTGCCCGCAGGGGCGCTAGAGGAAACCGCGCGGCTCGAGGACGAGGGCAAGACCGTGGTGGTGCTCCTGGAGGACCGTACCGTCCTGGGTCTCATCGCCATACGCGACGAGCCGCGTGAGGACGCCGCCGAAGCCGTCCGGCGCCTCTCGCGCCTGGGCGTGACGAGCGTGATGCTCACCGGCGACAACGCCCGCACCGCAGGGGCCATCGCCGCTCGCCTGGGCCTGGAGGCGCGCAGCGAGCTGCTGCCCCAGGAGAAGCTGCGAGCCATCGAGAACCTGAAACGCCACGGCAAGGTGGCCATGGTGGGCGACGGCATCAACGACGCCCCCGCCCTGGCGCAAGCCGACGTGGGGATAGCCATGGGCGGCGGCACCGACGTGGCGCTCGAGACCGCCGGCGCGGCCCTGTTGCGCGCCGACACCACGGGCGTGAGCGACCTCGTCGAGCTCTCGCGCGCCACCATGCGCAACATCCGCCAGAACGTGACGTTCTCCTTGGGCCTCAAGGCCGTGTTCCTCGTAACCACCCTGCTTGGCATCACCGGTCTGTGGCCCGCCATCCTCTCGGACACCGGCGCCACGGTCGTCGTGACGGCCAACGCCCTGAGGCTGTTGCGCTTCGAGCCGAAGCAGGGCACGGAACTAGCCCGAGGGTGAACGCTTGCGCTACCGTTCTGGGCTACCTGGGTCCGGCGGTCTTCAGATGTGAGTGGGGGGCTTAACGAAAAACGCGCTCCCGTGGAGCGCTGATATCTTCAATATAGCGCCGTATGCATCATCCGTCAAGGGGATTCAGGGTCGTTTGTGCAGGGGGCACGGTGGCTACTGTCAGTGCGCTGATAACGGACGTTTTGGCTGCTCGGGGTGCACACATCGCGGCCACCCGCGACTAACGTTCTTTGGCTTGCCGGTCTTAACTGAACCGTCTCGGTCAGCCCGGTAAGACCCCCGTTAGTCCTTATGCGATAGCATCACGCTTGGTGTGTGACGCTGCGCACTGACAAACCCGAAAACCAGCCCCGCCCCTACGCGAGGCGATCCGAGCCGATCTTGCATCCAATCTTGCAACCTACCGCCAGAGAATACGCACCTGAGTGCACCGCCCCGAGATTCCGCGTCCGCATGAAGTCAACTCGGAGGCTCACTCGGTCCCACATTCTCGAGGCCGATAACGACCTTCCCCCTCGGTACGCCCCACCCATCCTGACCAACACGGAGGAAGCGCACCAGCGCGCTAGAACCTGATGAATCCAAGAATCCCCAGCCTCGTAGGTGTCGTACTGCATCTCCTGATCGGCGCCATGGCCACCGTTTACCTCATCGCCGCGGGCCTGCAGATCCACCGCGGGGATTACATGACCGCTCTCATCAACCTCGTCATCACCGCCCTTCTCGGCGTCCTTCTGGAGTTCCGGAAGGGGCGCTACGGGCGCTTCTTCGCCAACTTCACGATGCGCAGGCGCGTCAAGGGTCTGCGGCGCGAAGAGAACTGCGCGTGGTGCGGCGAATCGATCGAAGTCAAGGCTCCCGCCATCTCTCACCGTGGCGCCAAGGGCGGCCAGGCGTTCCACATCCACCACCACGTCGAGTGCGACAAGGCCGTGCACCACTGGTATCAGGCGAACGATACCGGGAGCAAACGCGAGCCGAACTACCCGCCTACCGGCAGCATGCAACGCGGCAGCCCGCAGCCACGCGATACCGACTGAAGAGGCGCAACGCCAGGAACGGACATCAGTGGCAGCTTCAGTCGTTGTACGCCGTCGCCTTTATACGTTCGTGGTCGGGCAAGCATGAGCCCGCTGGGGCTCACGCCCACCTGACGTTCTGCACCACCACGGGCTCCGTCACGCCCTTGACGCTCTCGCTCCGCGGCTCCGTGAAGTCGAAACCGCTCCCATGCGCCGCCTCCGCCACGCTCCGCGAGGCGACGATCTCGCCGCGGCCTCCCAGTGCGGTAACCCGGGCGGCGACGTGCACGCCCTGGCCGGCGTAGTCGCCTTCGTGCCTCATGGCGCTGGCCAAGTGAAGTCCGATCCGTACCGTCAAGGCCGAGCCGTGATCCCGGCGGTTCGCTTCCAGTTGGCGCTGGATCTCGACGGCACATTCCAGCGCGTCCCGCGCGGCGTCGAAGGTGACGAAGAAGCCGTCGCCCGTGTGACGCACTTCGGTTCCGCCGTGCCGTGCGAAGGCGGTGCGCAGCATCCGGTCGTGCCACGCCATCACGCCCCGCCAGGTGCTGTCGCCGAGCGAGCCGGCTAGGTCCGTGGAGGAGACGATGTCGGTGAACATGAACGTCTTGGTGACGCCAGCCGCGGCCTCTCCCGTACCGCCCTGCAGCACGGCGTCCACGTCGGCCAGGTCGGCTAGCGCTCCGAGCCGCTCGAACTCGCTCCTGGCTGCCTGCAGCTCGAGCTTCGCGCTGGTGCGCTCGGCTGCGGCCAGCAGGGCGCGGCCCAGCAGGGCCCTGGCCCGCGCCCACTCGTAGGGCACCCGCGCCGCTTTCCACGACTGCGCGGCACGGCGTAGAGCGGTGAGGGCCTCCGGCAGACGGCCCTCCCGTAGCGCCACGGCGCCGGCGGCGCTGGCCGCCAAGCCGCTCACCACGTGGCATTCGTACTCGCCGTCGAGCTGCCGCAGCGCTTCGCTCGCCCGCCTTGCGGTGGCCAGGTCCTCGCTGGCGAGGGCCACCTCCGCCTGGGCGGAGAGTAGACGCGCTTTATTCACGAGGTCCGTGTTCTGGCCGCCCTCAACGGCCGTCAGCGCGGCGGCTATCATGTCGGCCGCCTCCCGGCGCTTGCCCTGGGCCAGCGCCAACAGTGCCATGCCGGGCTGCGCGGGGTGCCCGTACTCGACGGCGAGCTGGAACGCTGCGGCCGAGCCTTCTAGGTCACCGAGATGCAACCGCACCTCGCCGATCTCGTAATGGGCGTGGCCTATGAACTCGAGCATGCGGAAGCTCTCCAGCTCGCCGCACGCCAACCGGGCCTCTCGCTCGGCCTCCAACCAATCACCGCGCATGCGCTTCATCTCAGCCCGGTGCACGCGGCACACGCCGCGGTAGCCGTCGATGGAGCGGCGCCGCATCCAGCGGTCGGCCTCGTCGATCCATTCGCCGGCCCGGCCGTACTCGCCCAGGCCGGAGAACGACGCGATGGTCAGGCAGTAGACGTCGCACGAGTTGACCGGCTCCATGCGCGCCGACGTAGCCGCCGCCGCGCCTTCCTCCACCAGGGCCACGCCAGCGCGCCACTCTCCGCGGCGCAGCAGTAGCTGACCCTTCATGACCAGCGCCAGTGACTCCACGTCGACGTTGCCGTGAGCACGCGACTGTCGCAGCGCCGTGTCCACCGACTCCAGGCCGCGGTCCAGATCGCCCTCGATCAGGCCGGTGGCCGCGCCCGACATCAGGTTCAGCCATGCGTGCGCGCCCCCCTCAGGTTGGTCCTGCAGGAGCCTTTCGGCGCGCGCTATCCAGCCGCCCATGACCGACGGTCTAAGTGCAGACAGGGCGATGCGCGCGAGCCGTACCGCCACCACGGCGGCCTCCGCCGGCTGGCCGGCTAGCTCGAAGCCACCGTAGGCCCGCTCGAGCGCGTCGGTCGCGGTGTCGATATCGCCGCTCCACCAGGCGGCGGCCGCGTACTGCACGAGGTCGGCGGGCTCCAGCGCGTTGGCACGGTCCTGCTCTCCGAAAGCCGTCAGCGCTTCTTGCCACTCATGCCGGCTGAACGATCGGCGAGCCGCGTCGATACCCTCGAGCATGTCGCTCCCTTCGGTGCATGCATGAAGACGCTGAT
>CAZPWN010000116.1:5025-6732 GCA_964590475.1 uncultured bacterium
GATCAGGTTGAACCAGAACATCAGTCCGACCACGACCGCGAACGAGGCCATCAGTGGGTTACGCGCAACCCCGACGAGGAGCTGGCTGCCGAGGATCTTGAGCACGGCGAGGCCCGCGGCTCCGACCAGCACGCCTCCGATGAGCTGAGGGAACGGGATGCGGATGCCCGCCAGGACGCGGTAAAGGCTGGCAAGCACCACCGCATCGAAGAGGAACATGACGACAAGGCCGACGAAGCGGGCGCCGATCTCGGCAGCCGACGAACCGAGGTATGGCTGGAACAGGCCGATGGCCTGCGTACCGATCACGGTAAGGCCGGCCGAGATGAGGATAGCCAGCCCGTAGCCGAGGGCCAGTCCCAGGTCCTTGAGCTTCTGGACGAACACGCTGGCCTCGGGCCTCTTCAGCTGGAAGATGGAGCGGATGGCGGCGCGGCTCGATGCCAGCCAGCCCAATGTGGTTACCAGCAGCCCCACCAGCGCCACCACACCCGACAAGCCCAGCGCCTGGACCTCCAGGAGGGCGTCCACGGGGATCGCGCCGCCTTGCCCCGTGTCGATCAGGCCGGGGATGGAGCGGTTGAGGAACTGGAAGACAGCATCGCGTAGAGCTGGCTGCGCCTCGAGGAGCAGACCGCCTATGGAGAAGGCCAACCAGAGGGCCGCGAACGTGGCGAAGATAGAGTTGAACGAGATTCCGGCGGCCATCAGCGGCCCATTTCGCAGGCTGTAACGGCGCACCACACGAACGGGCTTGAGTTCAGACAACCACCTGATCCACCGCTTCAGTTACGACAGCCTCCCCTCGTGAACCTACCTTTGCATCTCAGGGCTTCACTCTAAGGGCGTTCCTAACACGACCGCGTGGCGCCTTGCCAACCTGGAACCCGCTGGTCAACTCAACCGGCCCGGCCAGCGTGACAGCGGCCGCCCGATCGACCTCCCGGCTTCCTATCCTTTCTCCGTGGCACCGAAGCGAAGGGAGGCCACGATGAAACTGACAGTGAAGGCCTTGCTGGTGACCCTGCTCCTGACCCCGACCGTAGTGGCGCAGGAGGCGTTGCGTTTCGACAGTTCCATGGGCGAGGTGATGATCCACCCCCTGGGCCACGGCTCGTTGCGCATCGAAGTGGGCGAGACGGTCATCCATGTTGACCCCTGGAGCGAAGTCGCGGACTACGTTACTCAACCCGCGGCCGACCTGGTGCTGGTGACCCACGATCATCCGGACCATTTCGACCCGGCCGCCCTCGAGCAACTGATGAGCGAGGGCACGACCTTCGTGATGGACTCGCGCAGCGCCGAGCAGTTCCAGGGCGAGGCGACCGTGCTCGCCAACGGCGAGACGACGGAGTTCATGGGTATCACCGTTACCGCCGTGCCCGCCTACAACGTGCAGCGCATGCGCGACGACGGCGCACCGTTCCATGCCCAGGGCGATTACAACGGTTACCTGCTCGACGTGGGCGACTTCCGGATCTACGTGGCTGGCGACACGGAGTGCGTTCCGGAGATCGAAGGGCTGACCGGGGTGGACGTGGCCTTCCTGCCCATCAACCTGCCGTTCACCATGCCGCCCGAAGAGGCCGCCGAGTGCTTCCGCGCGTTCGCCCCAGCCGTGGCGGTGCCTTACCACCAGGGTGAGTCGGATCCGCAGGTGGTTGCCGACTTGCTGGCGGACACCGATATCGATGTGAGGGTGCTCGA
>CAZPWN010000117.1:0-6728 GCA_964590475.1 uncultured bacterium
GCAGCCGCTCGCGCGTGAGGGGGTCCACGGCGCCGAACGGCTCGTCCATCAGGAGCACGGGCGGGTCCACCGCCAGCGCGCGCGCCACGCCGACGCGCTGCTGCTGGCCGCCGCTCAGCTCGCGAGGGTAGCGGTCCCTGTAGATGGCGGGGTCGAGGCCAACGGTGTTCAGTAGCTCGTCGGCGCGCGCTGCGCTCTTGCGCCGCGGCCAACCGAGCAGGCCCGGTACCACCTGCACGTTCTGGCTCACCGTGAGGTGGGGGAAGAGGCCCACGGACTGGATGACGTAGCCGATGCCGCGCCGCAGGTCCTGGGGGTCCTGGCTGCTCACGTCCTCGCCGCCCACCAGGATCCGTCCCGCGGTCGGCTCGATGAGGCGGTTGATCATCCTGAGGCAGGTGGTCTTGCCGCTGCCGGAGGGGCCGATGAGGACCACCAGCTCGCCCTCGGGCACGTGGAGACTCACGTCGTCCACGGCCAGGAAGTCGCCGAAGCGCTTGCTGACGTTCTCCAGGCGGATCATGCACTCACCGGGCTGAACTCGCGCGGCGGATCGGCCGTGGGCTCGGCCACGCCGCGCGGGGTGAGGAGCCGCGCCAGGGCCCGCATGAGTGCATCGGTCAGCAGAGCCAGGCCAACTATGGGGATGGCGCCCAGCAGCACCAGGTCGGGCACCACCTGGTCGATGCCGCGCTGGATGAAGACGCCTAGCCCGCCGGCGCCGATGAGGTACGCCACGGTGGTGGTGCCGATGGTCAGCACCGCTGCCGCGCGGAGGCCCTCGATCAGCATGGGGAGCGCCAGCGGCAACTGCACCCTTAGCAGCAGCTGGCGGGAGCTCATGCCCATGCCGCGGCCGGCCTCGGTGGCGGCGGGTGGCACCCCCTGCAGGCCCGTGTAGACGTTGCGCACGATGGGCAGCAGGGCGTAGAGCGTGAGGGCTATCAGCGCGGGCGCACTGCCTATGCCCCTCACCCCCAGCGAGGCGAGGGGCGCGTTCCAGGCGGGCCAACCGGGCGCCGAGCCCGCCCCCAGCAGGAACGTCAGGCCGGCATTGAGGCTCACGGCGAGGATCACCGCCAGCAGCGCCCCGGGCGCCACGGGCACGAGCAGCAGGAGCACGCGGAGTGCGCCAACCACTGGGTTCCCGCGGGCGCCGTCCGTGAGCTCCGGCGCACGTGTGTGCCACCGGCGCAGCAGCGCGTAGAGGCCGAGGGCGGCAAGGCCCACTACGGTCAGCCGAACGGCGCTGCTGACGGTGACGCTCTGGCCCAGGCGCGCCAACGGTGAGACCAGCAACCCGAAGAGCGCCAGGGACGGTAGCGTCTGCACGAGGCCCGCCGCCGGCAGCACCCAGCGCGCCTTGCGGCTGTCCTGATGAGCGGCTATGGCGGCGGGCACGCCCAGCAGCGCCGCCACCAGCAGGCTGGTGCCCGCCAGCGACAAGTGACGCGCCAGCTCGGCGCGGAAGTCGCCGCCCACGTTGGCCAGCTCGCGCGCCAGACCCAGGTCGCTGAGCCCGCCGCCGATGATGGGCCAGGCGAGTGCGGCCAAGGCGGGCAGCACCAGCAGCGCCCGCAGGCGCCTGGGCGCCTCGCCTAGGCCCGCGAGCAGGGTCACGTAGCAGGCCAGAAGCGTGAGCCACACGCCCCCCTCGAGGGAGACGCGCGCGCTCGGCGGCGCCCCGCCCGCTAGGTCGGTCGCGGCGGCGCCGACGAACAGCAGGGTCACGAGCAGGATGAGCGACGCGAGCAGCGCCAGCGCTACGGCACGGCGGCGCCACGGCAGTAGCGCCGTGAGGGCCACGGCGGCCCAAGACGCAAGCAGCAGGCCAGCGGCGCCGGGGTTGGCGCCGAAGGCGGAGACGGCGTCGCCCTCCACCAGTCGGTTGGCCTTGTAGAGCAGCCAGCCGGGCCGCCACGCTCCGACCTCGAGCAGCGCCAGCATGCCCGTGAGGCTGCCCGCCACGGCTACGAGGTTGCGGGGCGTGGCGTTCATACGCTTCCTGGTCTTACCGCAGGTAGCCTCGGGTGGTGAGGAACTCGCGCGCCACGGTGGCGGGGTTCTCCCCATCGACCGCCACCCGGCCGTTGAGTTCCGACAGCGTGGCCTCGTCCAGGGAGCCGAACACTGGGTCCAGGATCTCGGCCAACCGCGGGTAAACCTCGAGCACGTCGGCGCGGACTATGGGGGCCGGCTGGTAGATGGCCACGGCCCCTTCGGGGTCCGTGAGCGCCACCAGCCCGAGCGCAGATAGGGCGCCGTCCGTGCCGTACGCCATGGCGGCGTTCACGCCGTCCTGGCCGCGCGCTGCGGCCGTCTCCGTCTGGGTGGTGTTGCCGCCCGCCAGTATCACGAGCTGCTCGTCCGACAGTTCGAAGCCGTACGTCCGCTCGAAGGCGGGCAGGGCGTCGTCGCGGTCCACGAACTCCTGGCTGGCGGCCAGCTTGATGGGGTTGCCGGCGTTGACGTAGCGCGCCAGGTCGGCCATGGTTCTCAGGTCGTGCTCCTGCGCCAGCGCGGCGGGCACGGCGATGGCCCAGGTGTTGTTGGCGGGAGAGCGCCCGAGCCACACCACGTCGTTGCGCTCGGCGTCGAGCTCCCTGACGGCCTGGTAGAGGCGCTCGGCGTCGGTGCTCACGTCCGGCCCCAGCTCCGCGTCCGGGAAGAAGGTGAGCGCGGTGCCGGTGTACTCCGGGTAGAGGTCTATCTCGCCGGCCAGCAGAGCGGCGCGCACCACGGCGGTGGTGCCGAACCCGGAGCGGTCCTCCACGGGTATGCCCTCCTGCTCGAGGAGCAGCCGGATGATCTGCGCCAGTACCGAGCCCTCGGTGTCTATCTTGGAGCCGATGGTCACGGCGTTCTGGGCGAAGCCAAGGCTCAGGCCCAGCAGGACCATGAGTGGCAGGAAGACTCTTCTCATCTGAACTCTCCTTACATTCCAACTGTCGCACCTGAGGCGCGTGCCGGAGCGCCTCATCATCACCGAGGTACACATGCACCGCGCCGCGCGGTTACTTCCGGCATCCTGGTCACGCATGACCTCAAGACCTTAAGGAGGTTACGAGTATGCGCAAGTTGATCACGACGTTAGCTTTCGTCTCTCTGATAGCCCTGGCGGTGTCAGCCGCCGCGCAGACCGCGCCCGGCCAAGCCACGCCCGACCAGATCCAGCGCGCCCTGGACGAGTCACCTGGACC
Source organism: uncultured bacterium (assembly GCA_964590475.1). Taxonomy (GTDB): domain Bacteria; phylum Deinococcota; class Deinococci; order Deinococcales; family Trueperaceae; genus JAAYYF01. Next base: position 3,201 of record CAZPWN010000117.1, read on the forward strand.
GTGGGCGGACGAGGCCATAGAGCTGGTGGTTAGCCAGGGCCTCTACATCGGTTACCCCGACGGCACGTTCGGGTGGCGCGACAACATCTCCCGCGCCGAGTTCGCGGTCGTGCTGGCCCGCCTGATCGGCGCCTACGGGCTCGACAACTTCAGCTCTGACGACCAGGACGTGCTCCGCAACGCCGCCGACCAACTGCGCAGCGAGATCGAGGGCTCCATCGGCCGCCTGGACAGCCAGCAGCAGGAGATCGACGAGCTGCGCTCCACCGTGGCCGCGCTCGAGTCGATGGTGATGGCGTTCGAGGGTCAGGACGTAAGCGCCGACATGCAGGCGTTCAACGACCGCCTCAGCACCCTCGAGACCGAGATACAGAACGTGCGTTCGGAGCTCGACACGCTGCCGCGTGACCCCGGCACAGGTACGGAACCCGCGCCGGCCCCGGTGGACACGACCGGCATGACCGACCTCGACGCCAGGCTCAGCGCGGTCGAGAGCGACCGGGCACGCCTGGAGGAGGAGCTGAACGCGCTCCGCTCCGAGCGGCAGAGCCTGGAGTCGCGTCTGGCGGCGCTGGAGTCGCAGTCTCAGCAGCCCCTGCCGCCCATGGACGATGACGAGCCCATGGTGACCGTGCCCGACACAAGCGCCACCGATTCGATGATCTCCGAACTCCGGGGCCGCGCCGACCAGATGGACTCGCGCATGCAGGGCGTGGAGGACGACCTCACCTCCGTGCGTAGCGAGATCGCCGATTACTCGAACCGCATAAGCCGCCTGGAGCGCAGCGTGCTGCCTGAGCGGGCCGCCTTCTACGTCAACGTAGCCGTCTACGGCACGGACCCCGACTTCGACCTGTTCGCCAAGGCCACCGTGGGTCACGACAGCCTGATAGGCGCCGTGGGCGCGCGCGCAAGCTTCGAGTACTCGCTCGGCGCCATGCCGCACAACGTCTCGGCCGCCCTGACCTACCGCACCAGCTTCGGCTCGACCGACGGCTACTTCGGCCTGGGTGGCGGCGTCACCCTGGACGACCCGATGGCGCCGTTCGGCGAGATCCTGGCGGGCATGAACTTCCGCCTTACCCGCATGCTGGGCATGTACTTCGAGGGCCGCTACCGCCCGTTCTTCGACGGTGGCGTCACCCCGGCCTCGGCTGGCTTCGGTGCGGGCATCAGCGTGCGCTTCTGATAGCAGCTAGCTGAACCTCGCGTAGCCAGAGTCGCGCCCTCGCCTCCGACCAGGCGAGGGCGCTTCTTCGTGGGTCCACCCAAGGCGGCGCCTACGCTGAAAGTCGGGGTTCAGATCTCGTTCAGGTACTGATGCACGTACTGCACCGCCATGGCGCCTTCCCCCACGGCCGACGCCACGCGCTTCACCGAGGCCGAGCGCACGTCACCGGCCGCGAATACGCCCGGCTGACTCGTCTCCAATAGGAACGGCGGCCTATGTGGGTGCGGCCAGGCGTCGCCAGCTACCTGCTGGCCGGTCAGCACGAAGCCGCGCCGGTCCGTCCGGATATCGTCCGGCAGCCAAGTAGTGCACGGCACGGCCCCGATGAACGAGAACACGCCGGATACGGCCAGGTCGCGCTTCTCGCCGGTGACGTTATCCGTCAACTCGACCCGGTCCACCGTCTGCTCACCGTGTATGGCCGTTATCTCGGAGTTGGTCAGCACCTCGATGTTGGGCGTCTCGGCGATGCGCTGCAGCAGGTAGTGCGACATGGTCCGCGCCGGGTCGTCGCCCCTCACGACGAGGTAGACCCTCGACACCCGCTGCGCCATGTAGATGGCGCCCTGCCCCGCCGAGTTGCCCGCCCCCACCACGGCCACCTGACCGCCGGCGCACATCTCGGCCTCGACGGGCGTGGCGGCGTAGTACACACCGGTGCTGTCGAAGCGCTCGCGTCCTGGGACCTGGAGCTGACGGTAATCGGCGCCGCTAGCTATCAGCAACGCCTTGGCGGTGATGCTCTCGCCGCCGGCCAACTCCAGCACCTTGAACTTGGCCCCTACGCGCAGGCCCGTGACGTTGGCGGGCGTCGAGAGGGTGGCGCCGAACTTCCGAGCCTGCAGCACGGCGCGGCTGGTCAGATCGGCGCCCGATATGCCCGTGGGGAAGCCCAGGTAGTTCTCGATCCGGGCGCTGCCGGCCGCCTGACCGCCGGGCGAGTGACCCTCGAGCACTATGGTGGCGAGCCCCTCGGAGGCGCTGTAGACCGCCGCCGCCAGGCCGGCCGGGCCGCCGCCCACGATGGCCAGGTCGTAGACGGTGCCTTGGGGAGCGGTGCGCCTGAGGCCCAGCCGGCGCGCCAACTCGGCGTTGCTCGGGTTACGCAGCAGCCAGTCGTCGGCGTAGCTCACCACCGGGGTCTCTTGGGGCCCTACCCGCAGCTTGTCGAGCAGCGCACCCACCTCGTCGTCGGTCTCTACGTCCATCCAGGTGTAGAGCACGTCGTTGCGGGCGAGGAAGTCGCGGATGCGGAACGTGTCGCGCGAGTACTGCGAGCCGATGACCCGGATGCCCATGAAGTCCGCTCGGCCCACCAGCGCCGCCGACCGCGCGATGAACGCCTGGAGGATCAGGTCGCTCAGGTCGGACCTGTCGCTGCTGAGCTGCTGCAGCTGCGGCAGTGACAGTTCGTGCACCACCACGGCGCCCAGCGCTACCGCGTCCACGTTCGAAGCTCGGCCCGCTAAGTTGGCGAGGTCGCCCAGGAACTCCCCCGGCACGTGCACGAGCAGGGTGCGTGGCGTGCCCGAGGAGCGGTCGACTATCTCGACGCGTCCGGAAACGAGGAGTTGGAACCTGAACTCGGTGTCGCCCGCGCGGATGAGGTGATCACCGGCGGCGAACTCCCTTCGGCGGCCGTACTCTTCGACCGTCGCCCGCTGCTGCTCGCTCAGCCGCGGCAACGCGCTGGGGTGCTGGCGGCGGTACTCGGCGTCGCGCTGCTCGCTCACCGCCGCCGCCGGCGCGATCCTGCGCCACCACCGCCGAGGAGGATCCCGGCGCCCAGCACGAAGCCGAGGTCGTACCAGGCGCCGACGTTGTGGACCTCGTAGACGTTGACGGTTTCGGTGAAGAGCGACCCCACGAACGTGAACGGGGCGATGAACCCGTGCCATAGGCCGAACAGGAACCCAGCCGGCTCCTGCCCCGCGGGAGCGCTGCCCACCAGCGGGTTCTCGCCAGGAGTGCAAGCGCTGAGCACCAGCGCGAGGAGGCAGAGGGCGGCGAGGCCGAGCGAGCGCCGGCGCGCCGATCCCACGTCGGTTCCCACCGCTGGTACCGAGGCTTGTTCTGGCATGGGAACAGCGTAGTCCATGGCGTACGGGTCTTCACGGGACGGGTTCACGCCGTGAGGTGAGGGGCGCGTCCGGGTAGGGCTTTACCGGTACCATCGCCAGCATGAAGCGGGTCCTGATAACCGGCATGTCCGGCACCGGCAAGTCGGCGCTCGTGGAGGCACTCAATGAACTTGACTTCCGCGCCGTCGATCTGGGCGAGCCGGAGTGGTCGGAGAG
>CAZPWN010000118.1:0-6663 GCA_964590475.1 uncultured bacterium
AGCTGCCGCCCCAGCCGATGCCGGCGTTGAGGAACCTGCCGCCGATCCGCTGGTCCAGGCCGATGGCGCGCGCCACCTCCGTGATGTCGGCGCCCACCTTCTCCGCCAGGATGGCGAACTCGTTGATGAAGCTGATCTTGGTGGCCAGGAACGAGTTGGCGGCGTACTTGGTGAGCTCCGCGCTCGTCGGGGTGGTGGTGATGAGCGGCGGCAGGTCGTAGCGCTCCGGCCGCGGAGAGCCCGGCGGAGGCTCGAACGTCTGCTCGAGGATGGGCGCGTACATCTCGCGTAGCAGCCCGGCTGCTACCGGGTCGTCGGCGCCGATGACTATGCGGTCGGGGTAGAGGGTGTCGCGCACGGCCCGGCCCTCGGCCAGGAACTCCGGGTTCGAGGCCACGTGCACCTCGGCCTCCACCCCGCGCGACTGGAGGCGCCGGTCGATTATGCCCTCCACGTGCCGGGCGCTGCCCACCGGTACGGTGGATTTGTTGACCACCACGAGGCGCGCGCCCGGCTGGACCTTGTCGGCGAGTTCGGTGGCGGCGGCGTCCACGTACGAGAGGTCCGCGTCGCCGTTCTGCTTGGAGGGGGTGCCCACCGCGATCATCACGACCCCCGTGCCGCTCAGTTCGGGCAGGTCGGTGCGGAACGTGGAGTTCCTCTTCCCGGCGGCCATGATCTCCTCGAGGCCGTCCTCGTGGATGGTGGGGATGCCCGCTGCGAGCTTCTCCACTATCGTTTCGTTCTTGTCGATGAAGGTAACGTCGTGCCCCAGGTACGCGAGCGCCGTTCCCGTCGTCAGGCCCACGTAGCCCGTACCGATTATGGTGACTTTCATACGCACATCGTATGTCACGGCGCAGCGAGGAGTCCGGCAACTGCTGGGCCGCGGGCGCCGAGCAGATGTTAGGACAGCGCGCCGTTGCATCCGTACCAGCGGCGCACGATAATGAGTCCGCACATACAAGGTCATGCGTCAGGTTTTCGTGGTCGCACCACGCAGGTGCGGCTGATGGGGGGAGAACATGCTGCGTATACGGACCGCTGTACCAGGCCAGGCGGAGTGCGAGCCCGCCCTGAGCCCCGCACCCGCGATGACGCCGCGCCGGGCGCGCTGGACCGTCCGGTCGGTGCTCGGACCACTGGGGGTGCTGCTGTTGTGGCTCACGTCGTGGACGTCCGCCACCGCTCCTCCGTTGCCGCCACCGGGTCAGGGGGCGGCGCTCGGCACCGCGATCAGCACCTCCGCCCACGGCAGACTGGCCACCCCGGCGTTCGTCTGCACCGCCGACCTGGAGCTGGCGCTGCAGGCCGTCTCGCCCGAGGCGGCGCAGCGCAGCGCGGAGGTGGCGCGCAGGGAGGGCGAGCTGCGCCTAGCTGAACTGGGACTCTCCACGGTCCTTAGCGTCACCAGCGGCGTCGACGTGGGCTCCAACCTCCGGCGGGAGCAGCCTGCCGAGTGGGCGGCCTCCCTGCAGATGGACGCGGCCGCCTCGTACCGCTACGACGAGGTGGCCGTGGTGCGGGCGCGCACCGCTCTGACCACCGCGCTGAAACGCGAGGCCGACCAGCGGAGAGCGGACGTACAGAACGCCCTCATCCAACTGAGCCGCCTGCGCGCCGCCCAGCGGCAGTGGGCGCAGTCCGACGTCACCGCCACGGAAGCCGAGAGCCTGGCCGCCTCCGTCCGCCGCAGCGTCATCACCGCTCAAGGGGTAGAGGGAAGTAGCGAGCCGCCGACCGAGCACGCACCCCTGCCAGCAGCGGATCTTGCGCCCGACCTCGTCCTCGACATCCGTGAGTTGGACCTCGCCGCCGCGCGGGCAAGGGCTACCGCTAGCGGACGCGCGGAGGAAGCCGCAGCAGCGGTAGCGGAACTGGAGAGGCTCGGGGTGCCGCTTCCTGCGATCACGGCTCATGCCAGCCGGTCCGCGGACACGGGACCCGTGGCCTGCCTCGCTCCCGCCGCCGGCACGATGAACCGGACCGACGGCCCCACCCTGCCCCAGCCCGCGCTGGGGGGAACCGCGGAGCGCCTACTCCTCGTTCACGCGGCGGACCTGGCGGCCGCCCAGAGCCGCCGGGCCACGCTCGGCCCACTGCACGACCTGAGCCTTAGCGGCCACTATCAGCAGGGCGGCGCACGTGTGAGAGCGGCGCTGGAGCTCGACGGCGGCCGGCCCGCGGCGGGTGTCGACCTGCGCCTGCGCCAGTCGGCCGCCCACGACTGGGGCGTGGGGCTCTCGGCCACCATCCGCCTCGACGACTCCACGGGTGCCGCGCTGACGGCAGCCGCCGTGCAACTCGAGACCGCGCACGCCGCCCTGGACGATTTCGACGCCCACCTCCCCGAACGGGTGGCGGCGCAGACCGCGGCCGTGGGCTCCGCCTGGCTGCAGTTGGCGTTCGCGGCGGAGGCCGTTAGCATCGCCGCGGAGCGCCTGGACCTCGCCAGATCGGAATCCGCGGCGGAGCGGGACATCGCGAGGGCGGAGCAGGTACTCAGCCGGTCGGTGGACGCGCTGGAGCGCGAGTATCAGACGTATTTGAGGGCGGTGGGCCGCTACCTAGCCGAGTTCGACCTGCCGTGGAGTTCCGTTCTGGAGGAGTGAAGTAGGTCCGCCTCAGGCGGGCGCGCGGGGCGGCATGAAGATGCCCTCGATCTCGCCTAGGGGCAGGAACCTGTCGGCCATGTCCTGCAAGGCTTGGCTGGCCGCCTCGCGGAAGGCCATTATCTCCACCCGCTTGCCCCGCTCCTGCGCCAGCTCCAGGATGGGCACGAAGTCGCCGTCGCCGCTGGCGAGGACCACCACGTCCGCGTGCTCCAGGCTGCGCACTATGTCGGCGGCTATGCCCATGTCCCAGTCGCCCTCCAGGACGGGCGTGCCCTCGTCGCTGACGCGGTGCACGCGCACCTTGCGGCGCTTCACCCTGAAACCGAGGGCGGAGAGTTTGCCCACGAACCCGAAGGCCGTGGCGTCGCCATCGCGCTCGACTATGTAAGCCGTGGCGTGACCCAGGCGTCGGCCGCGTACCGCCGTCTCCAGCAGGGTGCCGTAATCCACCGCCGTGCCCATGTCGCGAGCCGCGTAGTAGAGGTTCTGGGTATCCACGAAGAGCGCCACGCGCTGCTCGGGCGTTTCGCCCACCGCTGCGTGGGCTGTTCCGGTTGACGTCACGCGGTGAGTTTACCGCGCGCCGCGCTCAACCCGCAGGAAACCATAGACCCATAATCAGGTTGTCCTCGAAACCCCCGCCCTCCCGGTCCACCAGCCGCACTTGGTTGCGTTCGCGCCCCTCAACCTCGAACCCTTCGGCCAGGTACAGCTGCACCGCCGCCTCGTTGGAGGCCCTAACGTTCAGAGAGATCTTGAGGGCGCCCACGCGCCGGCACCAGTCGTAGGCGGCGCGCATCAGCGAGCGGCCCACACCGCGCCGCCGTGCAGCGGGCGAAACGGCCAAGGTGAGCACGGCCACGTGTTCCAGCCGCCGGGCGGGCGAGCGGTGCAGTTCCAGCCACCCCACGACCTGGCCGTCCAGGGTGGCCACCAGATAGAGCGAGCGGGAAGGCACCCTGCTGCCTAAGCGCATGGTCAGGTGGTTCAGGCTCTCGGCGCCGTCGTTCACGAAGAAGCCGCCTTCATCGTAGATCCCGACCAGCAGAGCGTGAACGGCGGCCGCGTCGGCGCGCTTGGCTTCCCTCACCCGCATGCGGCGAGTATACGAGCGCCCCCTGCGTTCCGCTCGGCTCGGTGCCGGTATTCCTCCCCTGCTAAGCTGTGGGCCGCCGCCACGCGGCGTGGGGTCCAAACGACGGGCTGCCTACTCCCCTTCCTGGTGGAGGCGGGCAACCCGCTGCGCGCCACGCTGCCAGGCGGACTCACCGGAGGTCAGAAGTTGCGTACTCTCGTATCCGCGGAATCCGTCACCGAAGGGCACCCCGACAAGCTCGCTGACAGGATCAGCGACAGCGTACTGGACGCCATCCTCAAGGACGATCCCGGAGCCCGGGTGGCGGCCGAGACGCTGCTCACCAGGGGGCTCGCCCTCGTGGCCGGCGAGGTCACCACCAGCGCGGACGTGGACGTTCAGGCCATCGTGCGCACGGCCGCACGGGACGTGGGTTACACCCGCGCCGAGTACGGCTTCGACGCCGATCACTCGGCCGTGCTCATAGCCCTCAACGAGCAGGCGCCGGACATAGCCCAGGGCGTGGACCGCGCGGTCGAGGCCGGCAGCGGCGACCCGCTCGACCAGACGGGCGCAGGCGACCAGGGTCTCATGTTCGGTTACGCCATCCGCGAGACGCCCGAGCTGATGCCCCTCCCCATCCAGCTGGCCCACACCATGACGCGGCGCCTGGCGGAGGTGCGCCACGCCGGCATAGTGCCGTACCTACGGCCGGACGGCAAGGCGCAGGTGACGCTCGAGTACGAGGACGGCCGGGCGGTGAGGCTCACGTCCGTGGTGCTCTCGGCACAGCATCATCCGGACGTGGATCAGCAGACCATCAGGAACGACCTCTACCGCCACGTGCTGCAGGCGGTGACCCCGGCGGAGATGCTGGACGACGACACGCGCTACCTCATAAACCCCACGGGCAGCTTCGTGGAGGGCGGCCCCACGGCGGACGCCGGCCTCACCGGCCGCAAGATAATCGTGGACACGTACGGCGGGGCGGCGCCCCACGGCGGCGGCGCCTTCAGCGGCAAGGACCCCACCAAGGTGGACCGCTCCGCCAGTTACTACGCCCGCTACATTGCCAAGAACGTGGTGGCCTCCGGCCTGGCCGAGAGGTGCCAGATCCAGCTGGCGTACGCCATCGGCGTGGCCCGCCCGGTGGGGCTGTACGTGGAGACGTTCGGCACCGGGGTGATGCCCGACGAGCGCCTGGGCGACCTGGTGCAGGCCACGTTCGACGCTCGGCCGGCCGCCATCATCGAGAAGCTGGACCTGAGGCGCCCGATCTACGCCGCCACCAGCGCGTACGGGCACTTCGGACGGGCCGACTTCCCGTGGGAGGCCACGGACTTGGCCGAGGAGCTGCGTCAGCAGGGGGAGCGGGTCGCTTGAGCCACCCAGCATGTACTCCGGTCGAGACCGGCAGCCTCGGCGCACCGGTCCTCGCCTACGCTGGCACGCGTGGTAAAAGAAGGGCCATATGGCCAGAATAGTCCTGGGTAATCGCGAGGGCTCGTTCGCGATCCGTCAGGGGCGTCACGTCCTCGAGCGCCTCACCGACGAGTGGCCCGATCTTCACCTCACCCTGAGGACCGTGAACGGCACCGCCGGCACGGACGCCGCACCCCTGCTGAAAGCCTTGCTGGACGGCCAGGTAGGCATGGCGCTCGTCCAACTCGAAGCTCTCCCCTACCAGTTGCCGGAGGGCCTGACGCTCGTGGCCGTGCCGCGCCGCGGCGAGGCCCGCTCCGCCCTGGCGTCCCGCGGGCGCGCCACCCTCGCTGAACTGGACCCGGACGCGCCCGTGGCCGTGCCGTCGGAGCGCGACGCGGCGTTCCTGGCGGCGGCGCGCGGCGGCCTCCGCCCCGAGGTCGTGGCCGACCACACCGAGACGCTCCTAGGCCGCTTGGCCCGGGGCGAGTTCGGGGCGCTCGTGGTGCCGGCCCTGGCGCTCACCACCCTGGATCACCGCAACGCCATAGACGCCGTGCTGGAGGAGAACCAGTTCACGCCGGCTCCGGGTCAGGGCGCCCTGGGCCTCCTCGTGCGGGAGGACGACGACGAGGCGTTCGAAGCGGCTTACTCGCTGCAACACCGCCCGAGCTTCGACCGCACCCGCGCGGAGCGCGCCTTCGCGGCGGCTCTGGAGGGCCACACCGTCGGCGCGCTGGCCAGCGTGACGGACGACGGCGAACTCACCCTCTTCGGCGCCGTGGTCAAGGACGGCACCACGCTCCAGGCCAGCACCACGGGCGAGGCCCGTGAGGCGGAGGACCTGGGCCGCGAGCTGGCGCAGGACGTGACCGCGCAGCTGGCGGCGCTCTGATCACACTTCGTTAGCCAGGAACCTGTTGCCCTTGCAGGTATGCGAAGGCCGCCTCGACCCTAGTCGCCGGCGGCCTTCGCCGACTTCCGCTCGGCCACTATCTTCTCCGCCACGTGCTGCGGCACGGTCTCGTACCTATCGGGCTTGAGGGAGAAGGCGCCGCGGCCGCCGGTCATGCTGCGCAGGTCGGCCGAGTACGACTGGATCTCGGCCATGGGCACGTGTGCCGAGACCACGCTCACGGAGCCCTCGCTGTCCATGCCCAGGATGCGCCCGCGCCGCGAGTTCAGGTCCGAGATGACGTCGCCCGTGAAGCGGTCCGGCACGCGCACCTTCACCAGCGCGAGGGGCTCGAGCAGCACGGGCGACGCCTGCTCCAGCGCCTCCCGCATGGCGAAGGTGGCGGCGGACTGGAAGGCGGTGTCGGTGGAGTCGACCGGATGGTCCTTGCCGTCGTACACCGTGACCTTCACGTCTTGCACTGGGTAGCCGCCGAGCGCGCCCGACTCCAGGCCGGCGCGGGCGCCCTTCTCGCAGCTCGACTGGAACTGGCTGGGGATGGAGCCGCCCACCACTTTCCAGTCGAACTCGAAGCCGCCGCCGCGCGGCAGCGGCTCCACCCTGAGGGCCACCTCGGCGAACTGGCCAGCGCCGCC
>CAZPWN010000119.1:0-6619 GCA_964590475.1 uncultured bacterium
GGTTGAGGCAGCGCAACGGGCTACCGCACTCGCCACCTCCTGGAGCCCCGTTCCAGCACGCGCTACGTTCGTGGCCCACGGGAGCGCCGCTACGGCTATCATCGGTGATGACTTCGGTAGCAGAAGCAGCGGTGCTGCCGGTGGGCCGTGAACGGGCTCCCGGGAGCGCCGGTAGCGCCTGCCACATCTCAGTGGAGGAACCATGATCAAGCCCCGAACCGCCCGCAGGCTTCTATCCGCTCTGGCGCTCGCTCTCGTGCTGGCCTGCTCCACCGCCCTGGCCCAGCAGTCGCTCAAGATCGGCGTCTACGGCGGCTACTTCAAGGACTCGTTCGACGAGCACATCTTCCCGCTCTTCACGGAGGAGACGGGTATAGAGGTCGAGTCCATCGCCGAGCCCACCGGTGAGGCGTGGTACGTGCAGCTGGAGTCCGCCGCCCGCGCCGGGCAGGCGCCCGCTGACGTCTCGATGATCGCCCAGGTGCCGTTCCAGCGCGGCGCCGCCACTGGCCTGTGGGCGCCCCTCGACGAGAGCGCCATGCCCAACCTGCAGTACGCCCGCCAGCAGCTGCTGAACCGCAACGCGGATGGTGAACTCATAGGCGTGGGCGCCGTGTCCTGGTACATCACGCTGGTGACCAACACGGACGTCATCCCCGAGGAGCCCACCTCCTGGGCCGACATGTGGGGCGACTTCCCGAACCAGCTGGGCCTGCTGGCCCTGCCGGCCAACTCCTTCCTGCTCGAGATCACGGCCACCACCTTCTTCGGCGGCACCGACATCCTGAGCACGGAGGAGGGCATCCTCGAGGTCATCGGCAAGCTCGAGGAGCTCGGCGACAACGTGCAGCTCTGGTACCGCGACGAGGGCCAGTTCCAGCAGGCGCTGCAGTCGGGCGAGATCCCGATGGGCGAGTACTACCACGATGTCACCGGCCTGGCCGCGGCGGACGGCTTCCCCGTGCGCTCCACCTTCCCGCAGGAGGGCGGCGTGCTCGACTCCGGCTCCTGGGCGGTAACGCGCGCTTCCGACAAGCTGGAGGAGGCGCAGACGTTCATCGACTGGTTCATGCAGCCGCGCGTCCAGGACCTGGTGGCGCGCAGCATCGGCACCGCCCCCACGGTGGAGCGCGAGCACCTCTCGCTCTCGGAGGAGGAGTTCGCCGCCGTTTCCAGCGAGATCGACCCGATCATCCCGCGCTACGACATCTACCTGGAGATGGGCGACTGGATCAACCAGATCTGGGCCGAGCGCATCACCCGCTGACCTTGAACACGCTCTACGACCCGGGCGCAGCAAGGCGGCGCGCCCGGGTACTCTTCGGCCCAGCGGCCGGCCGCGCATACGGGTAGTCGATGAGCGAACCCAGATCCGATCTGAGCATCCGGGGCGTGTCCAAGAGCTACGGCGCCACGCTGGCGCTGCAGGACGTGGACCTGGAACTGCCGGGCGGCAAGCTCATCTGCTTCCTCGGACCCTCCGGCTGCGGCAAGACCACGCTGCTGCGCATCATCGCCGGCCTGGAGAGCGTGAGTGCGGGCAGCGTGTGGCTGGGAGACAAGGACCTCACGGACGTGCCCACCCATAAGCGCAACGTGGGCATGGTGTTCCAGTCGTTCAACCTCTTCCCGCACCTGAGCGTGGCGGAGAACGTGGCGTACGGGCTGCGCATCCGCGGCGCCTCCCGGCGGGAGCGGCGCCGGCGGGCCGACGAGCTGCTGGCGCTGGTGCAGATGGAGGGCCTCGGCTCCCGCGGCGTGGCGCAACTCTCCGGCGGTCAGCGCCAGCGCGTGGCCATGGCGCGGGCGCTGGCGCTGGACCCGGAGCTGTTCCTGCTCGACGAACCGCTCTCCGCCCTGGACGCCAAGCTGCGGGGGACCATGCAGGTGGAGCTCAGGCGGCTGCAGCGCCAGGTGGGCATAACCACCATCATCGTCACCCACGATCAGGAGGAGGCCATGACCATGGCCGACCTGGTGGTGGTCATGGGCCACAACCGGGTGCAGCAGGTGGGCACCCCGCTGGAGGTCTACCGCCGCCCGGTCAACCGGTTCGTGGCCGACTTCATAGGCTCCAACAACTTCCTGCCCGCCGAGGTGCTGGACGCGGGCACCGTTTCGGTGCTGGGGCAGCGCCTCGCGGTGCAGGTGCCCGGAGGCACCAAGGGCGAGGCCACCCTGTCGGTGCGCCCCGAGGACCTGCGCTTACGCACCGAGGCGCCGAGCGGCGCCGCCTTCGAGGGTCGCGTGACGTTCGTGCGCGACCTGGGCCGCACGGTGGAGACCTTCGTGCGGGTGGGCGAGCACGAGCTCTCCGTGCTGGGCGCCCCCGCCTTGGCCGAGGGCACGCCCGTGTGGCTCGAGGTCCCACCCGAGGCGGGCGTGGTGCTCGGCAGGTGACCGGCAAGGTGTTGTCCCGGTGAGCGGCGCCAGGCCAACGCGCAGTCCCGGCGAGCGCAACGGGCCGTGGCCTCACGTCCTGTTGTCGTGGCCCGCCTTGGCGCTGCTGGTCCTCTTCGTGGTGCCCCTGTGCGCCATGCTGGCCGTGAGCTTCTTCCGGCGCGACGTGGCGGCCTTCTTCCAGCCGAGTTTCGTGCTGGACAACTACGCGCGTGCGCTCTCCACCTTCAACCTGGAGCGCCTGGCGGTGTCGCTGGGGCTCGCGCTGCTGGCCACCTTGATCTGCGTGCTGGTGGCGGTGCCGTTCACTTACCTGCTCACGCGCCTGCCCCGCCGGCGCCAGGCGCCCTACCTGGTGCTCGTGCTGGCCACGCTGTCGCTCTCCGAGGTGGTGGCCGCCTTCGCGTGGAGCCTGCTGCTCTCGCGCACCAGCGGCATCTCCAACCTGTTCGTGTGGCTGGGGCTGATGGAGAGTCCGGTCTCCTGGAGCCCCGGCTTCATGGCGGCGCTACTGGGCTTCGTGTTCATAGCCCTGCCGCTCACCATCCTGCTGCTCTACCCACCGGTGTCGCGCCTGGACGACGAGCTGGTGGAGGCGGCCGCCACCCTCGGCGCCACCCCGCTGCAGGCGTTCCGCACGGTGGTCATCCCGGTGCTGAGGCGCGCCGTAGCCGGGTCGTCCGCGCTGGTCTTCATCTTCGTGCTGGGCGCCTACGTGGTGCCGCAGACGCTGGGCCGGCCCGCCCAGTGGACGCTGCCCGTGCACATCACCGACCAGGCCATCCTCAAATCGAACCTGCCGCTCGGCGCGGCGCTGGCCATGGTTTTGCTGGCGGCCAGCTCGCTGGTGGCGCTGCTCATCCTGGCGCTGGGCGGGCGCGAGAGGGCCACCGGGAGGGCGGCGCGGTGAGCGCGGCCCGGAGAGACCAGGCCAGCGGCCCCCTGAGCGGCCCCGCACCGGACCGGGCACCGCGCGGCGGGCGCCGGCTGCAGCCGCTCAACTGGCTGCGGCGCGCGTTCATGCTGCTGGTGCCCATCTACCTGCTGGCGCCCATCGTGGTGATCCTGGGCGTCTCGCTGAACGAGCGCAAGGTGCTCTTCTTCCCGCCGCAGGGCCTCTCGCTGACCTGGTACCGGGAGTTCTTCATGGACCCCTCCTGGTCGCAACCGGCCATCAACAGCCTGCTCATCGCGCTCTTCGCGGGGCTGGTGGCCATCTCAATCGCGCTGCCGCTGGCTTACGCCGCCTGGCGCTACCGCGTGCGTTACGCCAACCTGCTGGTGGGGCTGGGCCTGGCGCCCTTCGCGCTGCCGCCGGTTATCACGGCCCTCGGCGCCTTGGTGCTGTGGATCCTGTTGCAGAGTTACGGCAAGCCGTACTCGGTGGTGCTGTCGCACGGGGTGTTCCTCACCACGCTGCCGCTGGCCACCATCACCCTGGGGCTGCAGACTCTCAAGCCGGAACTGGTGGAGGCGGCGCGCACCATGGGCGCCGCGGGCGGCACCGTGTTCCGCACGGTCATCCTGCCGCACATCAGGCCGTACGTCATAGCCGGCTTCACCTTCGCCTTCGTGCTGTCGCTTAACGAGTACATCATCGCGTACATGACGGTGGGCTTCACGGTGGAGACGCTGCCCGTGAAGATCTTCAACAGCCTGCGCTACGGCTACAGCCCCGTCATGGCCGCCATCTCGTTCCTGTTCTTCTTCGTGGCGGTGGTGCTGTTCGGCGTAGTGGGGCGGCTGGGCGACCTGCCGCGGCTGCTGGGGGCCGACGCCAGGGAGTAAGGCGGGCGCGGCTTCGCTTCGCCTTTCGCCTCGCCCCTCGCGTGAGGTCAACCGTTCCGGCGCGCGCGGGCCGTTACGAAGCCAGTGCCGAGCACTGCCCTTCGGCGTCGCCCTGCACGATGTTGCCGCTACCCGTCGGTGGGGGCACGTTGCCCTCGCACTGCAGGTTGCCGTCTATCCGGTTGTCGTTTATCGTCACTCCGCCCGTGTTCTCCTTGGGCTGCACGTCGCCGCCCACGGTGTTGGAGTCGATGGTCAGCTGGCCGCCGTTCTGCAGGGGCTGGATGTTGCCGTCCACCGCCACGCCGGTTAGGGTCACGCTGCCGCCGCGGTCGGTCTGCACGTTGCCGCCCACCGCTCCGCTCGACACCTCCACCTCGTCGGTCCTCAGCGTCTGCAGGTTGCCGTCCAGCTCCACGCCCTCCAGACGGATGGCCGCAGCCCCTTCGGCCTGCACGTCGCCGCCGATGGTGACGGGCACGCCGAGGTCAGCCCTGTACTCGGCGTCCGGGTAGACGAGCACGTTGCCGTCTACGTGGCCGCCCCAGTGCTCCACCCGTGCTTGCCGCGCGAGGACCAGGTTGCCCTCTATGGTCACGTTGTTGAAGACGCAGTGGAGTCCCTCGGGAACCGTGACGTCGTCGCCGAAGGTCCGGTCGGTGAGCACGCAGACGGTGCCGCCCTCGGCGGGATCCGTGCCCGGTGGCACCTGGATGGGCAACGGGTCCACGCTGCCGTCCGGCCCGCCGTCAGGTCCGCCCATGCTGCAAGCCGTCATGACGGTTAGCAGAACGAGGGCGGCGATGGTTCTGAGGGTGAGGTTCGCGGGGAGCGGTCTTGCTTGGCGCGTTCTGCGGTCAGAGACCATGACTCCACCTCCTGACCTGATTCTTAGCTCCGCACCGTGCTGCGCCGGTGCAGACGTTACGGCCCCGCGGCTGGCGAGCGCAGCATAATGGCCGCTCCCTGCAGCGCCCACCGGAAAGCGTCCGCTTGGCCGCAGTCGGGCCTTACCCCTGGCTCGCCTTGGCGGCGCGGCGCGCCTCGTTCCTCAGCGTTACGGGGAGCACCCCGGCAAGGTCGAGCTTGCCTGCCCCCACGAAACGCTGCATGTTGCCCAGGCCGCGGCCCAGCGCCTGACCGAAGGCCGCGTTCTTGCCCGTGGCCGGGTCCTCCAGCCAGAAGCCGAGCACCTGCAGCGTGTTGGTGGTGCGGTCGAGCTTCATGTCCGCGCGGGCCACCAGCTCGTCGCCCCACAGGATGGGCAGCACGTAGTAGCCCCACCTGCGCTTCTCAGCCGGCTTGTAGACCTCCCAGACGTAGTCGAAGCCGAACAGCCTGGCCGAGCGGCCTCGGGCCGAGACGGGGTCGAGCGGCGCGAGGAACGTGACCGCGTCCAGCGTCGTGTCGCCCAGCGGTTGCCACGCGGCCGGCACGCGGTCCGTTAGCAACTCCTCCAGTAGGGGTAGGTCGGAGGGGAGAACGTAATGCCTGCCCCGCTGCCCCTCTACGGCTACCTCCACCACGCTGCCGTCGTACGCCAGCTCGCTGAGTAACGCGCGGGCCGGGCCCACCTTCAGGGCGCCCGGCACGGGGTAGCTGCCACGGTCGTCGCGTATGCCGTCGAAGGCCACGCCCTTGAGCATCATGAAGCGCTCCGTGTCGTGCACCGACGCCTCCGTTATCAGCTCGGGTGGCGCGATGCGCTCGGTGAGGTCGTAAACGCGCTCGAAGCGCACGCGGTCGTGGATCATCACCTCACCCGTGCGCCACAGTTGGTACAGCGCCACGGAGCTGTCCTTGCGGCCCCGGTAGCTGTCCACGCGCTTGCGGGCCTTCATCTCGAAGTCGCGGTTGGAGACGGGTCCTTCGCTTCTAAGGATCTCGCGCATCTCGTCCAGCACCCCGGGATGCGCCGCGTCCCACGCCAGGAAGTCCGGCGCTTTGGCACTGTCCACCTTGTAGCGCCGGAAGTACGGCAGCTCCTCCATGGGCCGCACCGCGAGCCAACCACCCCAGTCGAAGAAGAGGCGCCGCCCGTAGGCGTGCTGCTGCCAGGCTTCCGGCTCGTAATCGGCCACGCGGGCGTGCAGCATGAGGTCCTGGCTGCGCGCCACGATGTTGAGCGGGTCGAGCTGCAGATGCTCCACGGCGCGCATGGCCTGCTCCACGCCCGCCTCGCCCGCCCAGCGCCGGCCGGGCCACAGGCCCTGTCTGCCTAGAACGAAGCGGCGAGCCACCCTGGCAGGTACTGTCAACGGAGTGTTAGGCACCCGAACACTATAGAATCCCAGTTATCCGTTGCAGTAGCTGGATCCTACGGCTTCCCCCAGGAGCACCAACCGTGAAATCCGCAGATGTCTACCTCAACTTCGCGGGCAACGCCCTTGAAGCCTTCGAGTTCTATAGCGGGGTGTTCGGTGTCGAACTT
>CAZPWN010000120.1:0-6604 GCA_964590475.1 uncultured bacterium
CCGTCGTGCAGCTCCACCACCTGGAACTCGCCGGGGCCGTAGTCGGCCACGGTGATCTCGTCCTGCGCGGGGAAGAAGCCGATCTCCTGCAGCGCCACCTGGTGCTCGCGGCCGTAGGCGTAGCTCTTGGTGGATTCGGGACCGTCGTTGAAGGCCACGCACGGGCTGATGATGTCGATGACGGCCGTGCCGCGGAAAGACAGCCCGGCCTTGATGACCTCGCGCACCTGCTTGGCGTCGCCCGCGAACGCCCGCGCCACGAAGCCGGCGCCGGCGGTGAGGGCTTCGGTGCAGATGTCGATGGCGGGGAACGGGTTGGTGCCCGCGTACTTGAGGCGCTGCCCGCGGTCCGCGGTGGCGGAGAACTGGCCCTTGGTGAGCCCGTACACGCCGTTGTTCTCGACGATGTACACCATGCGGACGTTGCGGCGCATCATGTGCTTGAACTGCCCGAGCCCGATGGAGCCCGTGTCGCCGTCGCCGCTGATGCCGATGGCGCGCACGGCGTGGTTGGCCTGCAGCGCGCCCGTGCCCAGCGAGGGCATGCGGCCGTGCAGCGAGTTGAAGCCGTGGGACTGGCCCAGGAAGTAGGCGGGCGACTTGCTGGAGCAGCCGATGCCGGAGAGCTTGATCACGTCGTGCGGCTCTAGGTTCAGCTCGTAAGCCACCTGTATGAGTTGGGCGGCCACGGAGTTGTGCCCGCAGCCCTTGCAGAGGGTGGAGGGGGCGGCGGCGTAGTCGGCCTTGGTCAGGCCCAGCGCGTTCACTCTTGCAGCGCGGTCCATCTTCAGGCTCCTTCCTTGGCTCCGCCCAGGTAGGGGGCGAGCCGCTCTACGACCCACGCCGCGGTCAGCGGCATGCCGTCGAGATGCGCT
This sequence comes from uncultured bacterium, assembly GCA_964590475.1. GTDB lineage: Bacteria > Deinococcota > Deinococci > Deinococcales > Trueperaceae > JAAYYF01. Next base: position 876 of record CAZPWN010000120.1, read on the forward strand.
ACGGGTCTTATGCGGGCCGCGTACTCGGGCAGCTCGTCGCGCAGGATGGCGGTGAGCTGACCGTCGCGGTTCATCTCGATGAGCACCAGGTTCTCGTGGCGGGCCACGAAGTCGCGTACCTCTTCACCTATGGGCAGCGCCCGGATGCGCATGAAGCTGGTGAGCACGCCCTGCTCCGCCAGCTGATCGCGCGCCTCCTCTACGGCGTAGCGGGTGGAGCCGTAGGCCACGATGGCCAGCTCGGAGCCCTGCACCTCGTCGATCACGGCGGCGGGCACGTACCCGCGCGCCGTGTCGAACTTGCGCCTCAGGCGCTCCATGTTCTTCTCCCAGTCGTCCGGGCGCTCGGAGTAGCGGGCGAACTCGTCGTGGCCCGTGCCGCGCCCGAACCAGGCACTGGCGGGGTTGGTGTTGCCGGGCAGCGTGCGGTAGGTGATGCCGTCGCCGTCCACGTCCTTGTAACGCGCCCAACCTTCTACCTCGGCCAGCTGCTCGGCGTTCAGCACCTTGCCGCGCTGCATGGGCGCGGCGGGGTAGTCGAACGGCTCGCCCATCCAGTTGTTCATGCCGATGTCCAGGTCGGACAGCACCAGAACGGGCGTCTGCAGCGTGTCGGCCAGGTCGTGCGCCTTGTAGCCGAACTCGAAGCACTCCTCGATCGAGGAGGGGAAGAGCAGCACGTGCTTGGTGTCGCCGTGGCCGATCGTGTAGGCGAAGCCGACGTCGCCCTGGCTAGTGCGGGTGGGCAGGCCCGTGCTGGGCCCCACGCGCTGGATGTCCCACACCACGGCGGGCACCTCGGCGTAGTACGCCAGGCTGAGGAACTCCGCCATGAGCGAGAGTCCCGGGCCACTGGTGGCGGTCACCGCGCGGGCACCCGCCCAGCCCGCGCCCACCACCATGCCGATGGCGGCGAGCTCGTCCTCGGCCTGGATGACGCTGTAGGTGGCGCGGCCGTCCTCCGAGCGCCTCAGCTTGCCCAGGAAGTCGCTCAGCGCGTCGATGAAGCTGGTGGAGGGGGTTATGGGGTACCAGCCGGCCACGCTGACGCCGCCGAAGACGGCGCCGAGCGCGCCGGCCTCGTTGCCCGTCATGAGGATGAGTCCGTCCGTGGCGTCCATGGGCTCCACGGCGTACGGGTCGTTCTTGGGGAGGCTCTCCGTGGCCCAGGCGTGCGCCAGCTGCACGACCTCGAAGTTGGAGTCCACCAGCTTGGAGTTGGCGCCGAAGTGGTGCGCCAGCGACTCCCGCACCACGCCCAGAGGCACGCCGAGCAGGTGCGCCACCACGCCCACGTAGGTCATGTTGGCGATGTACTCCTTGATCTTGCCCTTCACGTCGACGTCGGCCAGCAGCTCCTTCACGGGCACCGGGTAGTAGGTGAGGTCGGTGCGGTCCGTGCTGAGGCGCAGGTCGGCGTTGTAGATGCAGACGCCGCCCTGCGGCAGGCCGGCCACGTCCGCCAGCATGGTCTCGCGGTTGAAGGCCACCACGATCTCGGGCGGCCTGCGCGCCACGTAGCCCTTGCTGCTGACCCGGATGTGGTACCAGGTCGGCTGGCCCTGGATGTTCGACGGGAAGATGTTCTTGCCGTGGACGGGGATGCCCATCTTGAAGAAGGAGCGTAGCAGGGTGAGGTTGGCGGTCTGGCTGCCGGTCCCGTTGGCCGTGGCAACCATGAGGGAGAAGTCGTTCACTACCGCGTCCGCTACGCTACGCGGCAGCTGGCGTACCAGCGTTCCGGTGTCACCCATGCGGTACAGCACCTCCAGGTACGGCCGCCCGAGGCGGGTGGTCTCGCGGCGGCAGGTTAGTTGCTGATAGTACCGCCAAGGCCGGCCGTCCGTGCGCCCCTGAGGAAGCTCCGGGTACCCTGCCGCTCGGCCTGGAAGCGGAGCGGCGGGACCCGGCGGCCGAGCCGTGCCTCAACCAGGCAGCACGGTCTTGACGATGGCGGCGTCCAGCTCCTCGTAACCGGCCAGGTCGATGGTGTCGTATAGCTCCTGCCGGGTCTGCATCCGCTCCAGCAGGCTCTCCGCGCTGCCCTTCTCGGCCAGCGTGGCGTAGAGCTCGCTCTGCGCCTTGCTGGCCACCCGCAGTGACGACACGGGCCAGATCACCAGCTTGTAGCCGAGTTCCTCGAACTCGTCGGCCGTGAGGTAGGGGGTGCGGCCGAACTCGGTCATGTTGGCGAGGAGCGGCACCCCGGGCAGGGCCTCGGCGACCTCGCGGAACTCCTCCGGCGTGGTGAGCGCCTCGGGGAAGATGACCTCGGCGCCCGCCTGCAGGTAGAGCTCGGCCCGGCGGATGGCGCCGGCCACGCCCTCGCTGGCGGCGGCGTCGGTGCGGGCCACGATGACGATGTCGGTGGACGCCTTGCGGGCCGCCGCCACCTTGAGCGCCATGTCCTCAGGCGTAACTATGCGCTTGTCGTTCAGGTGCCCGCACTTCTTGGGGAGGAACTGGTCCTCGATGTGCACGGCGGCGGCGCCGGCGGCCTCGAAGGTACGGATCATCTGCATGACGTTGAGGGCCTCGCCGTAGCCCGTGTCGCCGTCCACCAGCACGGGCAGGCCGGCGCGGGCCACCTGCCGGATGAAGAACGCCACGTCGTCGATGGTGATTATCCCCAGGTCGGGCAGTCCCATGGAGGCGCTCATGGCCGCGCCGGAGAGGTAGGCGGCCGAGAAGCCGGCGCGCTTGACCTGCAGGGCGGCCATGCCGTTGTGGGCGCCCGGCATGCGGACGATGCCGGGCTGCGCCAGCAGCTCGCGGAGCCGGGCGCCGGGCCTGGTCGTGGGCAGATGCTCTCCTACCAGGTAGGGCATGCCGTCACCTTCCGCTCAGCGGTAGGAACTCGCGAGCTTCCGGGCCCGTGTACTCCGCCGAGGGGCGGATGATGGTGCCGTCGTGGCGCTGCTCGATGACGTGCGCCACCCAGCCGGCCACGCGGGCCATGACGAAGAGCGGCGTGAACATGTCGGTGGGCACGCCCATCTTGGCGTAGGCCACGGCGGAGAACCAGTCGAGGTTGGGGAACATGCGCTTCTCGGCTGCCATGACGCGCTCCACGCGCTCGGCCACGTCGTAAGTGCGCGTGTCGCCCGCCTCCTGGGAGAGTTCCAGCGCCGCCGCCTTGATGACGTCGGAGCGGGGGTCGCTCACGCGGTAGACCGGGTGCCCGAAGCCGATGATGACCTCGCGGTCCGCCAGCCGCTGGCGGATGTCCGCCTCCGCCTCGTCCGAAGTAAAGTAGCGCCGCTGGATCTCGTACGCCACCTCGTTGGCGCCGCCGTGCTTGGGGCCGCGCAGCGCTCCGATACCGCCGCAGACGGCGGAGTACACGTCGGAGCCGGTGCCCGCGATCATGCGGCACGTGAAGGTGGAGGCGTTGAACTCGTGCTCGGCGTAGAGCACGAGCGAGAGGTGCATGGCGCGCACCCAGGCTTCGCTGGGAGCTCGGCCGTGGAGCAGGCTCAGGAAGTGCCCGCCGATGCTGTCGTCGTCCGTCTCGACGCCTAAGATCTCGCCCTTGTGGCTGTAGTGGTACCAGTAGAGCAGCATGGAGCCGAGGGAGGCGAGGAGCCGGTCGGCGATGTCGCGCGCGCCGGCGTCCGTGTGTTCGGAGCCTTCCGGTAGCGCGGTGCCGAGCGCGGACACCCCGCTGCGCAGCACGTCCATGGGGTGCGTGGCGGCGGGGGTGGCCTCCAGCACGCTCTTGACGACGGCGGGCAGACCACGGAGGCTGCGGAGCTTCTCCTTGTAGGCGCGGAGCTGCGCGGCGTCCGGCAGCGAACCGTGGATGAGGAGGTGGGCCACCTCCTCGTACTCGCACTCCCTGGCCAGGTCCTTGACGTCGTAGCCGCGGTAGCGCAGTTCGTCGCCGCTGGCGCCCACGGTGGATAACTGGGTTGTGCCCGCGGTGACGCCCGATAGGGCGACCGACTTCTTCTTCTTTACCTCGCCGCCGGTTGTGGCTGGGTCTGACAACATGTGGTTCCTTCCTGGGGGCCGCGCTCGAGGCGCACAAGGTCGGGGGCGGGCGTCAGAAGATGCCGGCGGGGGCTTCCTCGCCCAGTCGTTCCTGGTCCACCACCACGTCGAGCTGGCGCACCTCGTCCGGGCTGAGGGTGCCCAAGCGGTCCACCAGTTCGAGGAAGCGGTCCTGCTCTTCGGGCGTAACGACGCCTTCGGCCAGGAGCCGGAACTTGTTCACGTACTGCGGCCGCGCGAAGGGGCGGGCGCCGAGCGGGTGGGCGTCGGCCACCGCGATCTCGTCAGTGATCACGCGGCCATCCTTCATGGTGATCTCCACGCGGCCGCCGAACGCCTTCTCGTTGGGGTCATGGGAGTGGTAGCGCCTGGTCCACTCGGGGTCCTCCACCGTGCTGATCTTGCGCCACAGCTTCACGGTGTCCGGGCGCTTGGCGCGCTCCGGCGCGTAGCTGCGCTCGTGGTGCCACTCGCGGTCCTGGAGGGCAACGGCGAAGATGTACATGATGGAGTGGTCGAGCGTCTCACGGCTGGCCTCGGGGTCGAACTTCTGCGGGTCGTTCGAGCCGGTGCCGATTACGTAATGGGTGTGGTGGCTGGTGTGGATGACGATCGACTCCACGTCGTCCACGTCGTCCAGCTGGGCGCCCATGCGCCGCGCCAGGTCGATGAGGGCCTGGCTCTGGTACTCGGCGGAGTGCTCCTTGGTGTAGGTCTCCATGATGCCGCGCTTGGGCTCACCGGGTTCGGGGAGAGGCACCTGGTAACGCGCTTCCGGCCCGGAGAGGAGCCAGGCTATGAAGCCGTCCTCCCCCTCGTAGGCGGGTGAGGGCGCACCCTCGCCCCGCATGGTCCGGTCCACGGCCTCGATGGCCATCTTGCCGGCGAAGGCGGGAGCGAAGGCCTTCCAGCTGGAGATCTCGCCCTTGCGGGACTGCCTCGTGGTCGTGGTGGTGTGGAGCGCCTGCTGGATGGCCTGGTAGGTGATCTCGGTGGAGAGCCCTAGCAGCGCGCCGATGCCCCCGGCGGCGGCGGGCCCCAGGTGGGCGATGTGGTCGATCTTGTGTTCGTGCAGGCAGATGCCTTTGACGAGGTCCACGTGCAGCTCGTAGGCCGCCGCCAGACCGCGCACGAGGTCCGCGCCGCCCTTGCCCTTGCTCTGCGCCACGGCGAGCACGGGCGGGATGTTGTCGGCGGGGTGCGAGTAGTCGGCTGCCAGGAAGGTGTCGTGGTAGTCGAGCTCGCGCACGGCGGTGCCGTTGGCCCACGCCACCCACTCGGGCGAGTAGGTCTGGCCGTTGGGCACGCCGAACACGGTGGCGCCGGGCTGGCGCGGGTGCGCGAGCGCCTGCGCGCGGGCGGTCCTCACGGGACCGCGGGCGAGGGAGGCCACGGCCACCGCCGCGTTGTCGATGATGCGGTTGCCGATCATCTCTAGGACGTCCGCATCAACGGCTACGGGATCGGTGGCGACTGCGGCCATCTTCCAGGCGAGTTGGTCCTCGCGCGGAAGGTCCTCGGCTGATCTGTAGGTTCTTACTTCATGTACTTTCATCGTTACTGGCGAGGATATCACCCGGCCTCACGGCCCGGACCTCGCCAGAACGGTTGTCTTCGGAACGGTGGTCGGTGCTTAGGCTTCCAGGACCTCGGCGTCCTCTTCGACCTCATCCGAGTCTTTGCTGGGGGTTGCGCGTTTGGTGGTGTTGAGCTGCTCCAGCACCAGCGAGCGGATC
>CAZPWN010000121.1:0-6564 GCA_964590475.1 uncultured bacterium
GTGCGGAATGGATAAGCGCTGAAAGCATCTAAGCGCGAAGCCAACTCCAAGATGAACTTTCCCATCCCTTAATGGGAGTAAGACCCCCGGAAGACTACCGGGTTGATAGGCTGGGAGTGTACGCACGGCAACGTGTTTAGCTGACCAGTACTAATCGGTCGAGGACTTGACCTTTTCTCGGATTCATATTCCGAGCATGACACCAGATGTTTGTCTTCTATTCCCTGTCCTATTTTTCCTCTTCGTGCTCTTGGCGTCGTGGTCCCACCCGATCCCATTCCGAACTCGGAAGTTAAGCACGACAGCGCCGATGGTAGTTGGGGGGAAGCCCCCTGCAAGAGTAGGTCAGTGCGAGGAGGTTATTTTCCCGGGATGCGGTCTGAGGTTCTACCTCAGGCCGCTCCGTCTGCGGGAGTAGCTCAGCTGGTAGAGCACTACCTTGCCAAGGTAGATGTCGCGGGTTCGAATCCCGTCTCCCGCTCCAGATACACCGCCGAACCCCGCTACCAGCGCGGGGTTCTTTTTTTGTGCTTCCGTATCTGCTTGGCGTTACCCAGCGCCCGAGCACTCCCCAACGGCGTGCCGAGACGCCGGATACGCGCCGCGTTCTGGCCGGCCCCCTCTTCCGTGGGCTGATGAGATGCCCGCTTAGGGTCGAGCGCTGCGTTCCGGCCTGCTTAGAAGCCCGATTATCACCATCAGCGCGCCCACGGCTATGGCCGCCTGTGCGGCTACCTGCGGTATGTCGACCGTGCGCTCCTCCGTGGCCGTGATCTCCACCGGCCCCAAGTCCACGCTGGCGCTGTCCTCCTGATAGGTGACGCTCTTGATGACGAGCCCGCCTATGCCTAGAATCACGAGTATCAGGCCGATGAGTACGGTGCGGTTCATGATGACCTCCTTGAAGGCGACGCGGCCTCGCATGCTTGTCAGCATGCTCTTCAGCCGAAGATAACCAGCCAGGGCGCGCCTGTCGGTGCGGGATAGTAGGAGAGGCCTAAGCAGATGCCATATAGCGGAGTGGTCACCGGGTGAGCGCTGCAGCCAATACGCCCAAGATCGGCGTGATCCCCACGGGCGAGCAGCTCACGACCTTCGCGCAGCAGGCGCGCGCCGACGGCCGTGCGCTGGTGGTGGGAGCGCTGATCACTGACCCCGCGGGACGCATCTACGTACAGCGCCGCAGCGAGCAGCGCGCGCTCTTCCCCGGTTGCTGGGACTTAGTGGGCGGCCACGTCGAGGCGGACGAGACGCTGCTCGAGGCCCTGGAGCGCGAGGTGCGCGAGGAGACCGGCTGGCAGTTGGCTTCCACGGGGCGCGTGGTCGAGGTCCTCGACTGGAGCGCGGGCGACGGCGTCGGCCGGCGCGAGATCGACCTACTGGTCACCGTGGAGGGCGACCTTTCCTGGCCGAGGCTGGAGCCCGGCAAGCACAGCGAGGGCCGCTGGTTGGCCCGCCACGAGCTCTCCGCTCTGTTAGATGGGCGCGGAGCGGACGACCGCTGGGTGCACGACACCGTGGAACGAGCCTTCGCCCTGTTGGAAGAGCAGCGCTGACCTGCCCGGGTCAGGCAGCCAACTGGAGTTCAGCTGATCCGGTGCTCGAAGTGCCCCGCGGGATAAGTCGGTGCGCTCCGGGGCCAGTCTCCCCCCAGGAGGGAGTAACATTCCCTTGACGTGACTGTAAGATGTCCGCTCCGCATCTCGCGGCCAGCGGCGCGGTCGTGCTCCTGCGCCTGCCCCCACTCCCTGTTGCCAATCGGTAACGTCTAGCCCTCGGTGGAGTCAGCCGCCAGTTGCGCCACTGGAGGCCACCTTGGTCTGCCCCACCTGCCAACAGCTGAACCCGCCCGGCGCACGCTTCTGCAACAACTGTGGAACTTCTTTGGAAACTGCTGCCCCCGAATCGGGCGACAGGCGTCTCGTGAGCATCCTCTTCGCGGACGTGGTTGGCTCGACCGCCTGGGCCGAGCGCGTGGATCCGGAGGAGTGGACCGAGGTGATGAACAAGGGGCTGCGCCTGATGATCCCCGCGGTGGCCCGTTACGAGGGCACCGTCACGCGCCTCATGGGCGACGGCCTGCTGGCCCTCTTCGGCGCCCCCGTCGCGCTCGAGGACCATGCGGAGCGCGCGGTGCTCGCGGCCCTGGACATCCGCTCCGCGGCGGCCGCCTACTCCCGCGAGTTGGAACCCCGCTACGGTACGGAGTTCGCCGTGCGCGTGGGCGTGAACACCGGCCTCACTGTGGTCATGAAGGTCGGCGACGAAACCAAAGCCGAGTACACGGCCATGGGTGACGCCGCCAACCTCGCCGCGCGCCTGCAGAGCCTGGCGCCGCCGCAGGGCGTCCTCATCGGACCCGAGACGTACGCCCTCGCGAAACGCGCCTTCGAGGTGCGGCCCCGCGGCAGGGTGGAGATACGCGGGCGCCGCGAGAGCGTGGAGATCTACGAGGTGGTGGGACCCCTGCCGGCGGCCGACTCGCGCGGTCCGGCGCCTACGGCGGCCTCCCCGTTCGTCGGGCGCCACGAGGAACTGGCCGAGCTGCGCGGCGCCGTGCAGCGGGCGCGCGAGGGCAGGGCTGGGGCGGTGTTCGTGGTCGGCGAGGCCGGCCTGGGCAAGTCGCGTCTCCTCGCCGAGCTTCGCCAGCGCGAGACCGGAGTGAGCTGGCTGGAGGGCCGCGCTATCTCCTACGCCCGAACGGCGCCCTACCACCCGTGGCGCACGCCGCTACTGAACTCCCTGGGAGCCGAGGAGGGCGCGCCGGATGCGCAGCTCGTCGGCCTGCTGCGGGGCCTGCACGTTGGCGGTCAGCCCAGGGATCTGCAGGGCCATGACGGTGCGGACGGAGCGGAGCCGCCCTGGCTGGAGGCCCTCCTCACGCTGCTGGGGCTGGACGACGAGACGGCGCCCGCCAAGGCGCTCGAGCCGCGCGAAGCAACGAACCTCATCGCCGCCGGCGTCCACGCCCACCTGGCGCGCCTGGCGCAGGACGAGCCCGTGGTGCTGGTGCTGGAGGACGTGCACTGGGCGGACAACGCCACCATCGACCTGGTCGAGCACCTCGTCTACCAGCTGAACGACGAGCGCCTGCTGCTCGTGTGCGCCATGCGACCCAGCCGCGGCACGCGGGCCTGGCAGCTGCTGACGAACCTCACCTCCGCGGCCAGTGAGGTGGCCTCCAAGGTGACGGTCGTCGAGGTCAGCGCCTTCGGCCGGGCGGACGCCGCGGCGCTGCTGGACGACCTGCTGGAGAACGGCGAGCTGCCGCCTTCCGTGCGCGCCGCGATCCTCGAGAAGAGCGACGGCAACCCCTTCTACCTGGAGGAGGTGGTCCACGCCTCCATCGACGCCGGCCACATCGTGCGCGAAGGCGGCCGCTGGAAGGCCACCAGCCGGATGACCAAGGTGACCATGCCCGACACCCTGGCCGGCGTGCTCGGCGCCCGCATCGACCAGCTACCGGAGCGCGAGCGGAAGGTGGCCCAGACGGCCTCCGTGCTCGGCCGGGAGTTCGCCAAGCCCCTCCTCCGGGCCGTTATGACCGAGCCCGCCACGGGGGTGGCGCCGGATCTGGAGCCGCCCCTCGGCACGCTCACTCTGGAGGGGCTCCTCAGCCAGCTCGACTACGCGCGCTTCGCTGACTACCGCTTCAAACACCAGTTCACGCGCGACGCCGCCTACCACCGACTGCTGCGTAAGCGCCGCAAGGAGCTGCACGGCCGGGTGGGCGAGGAGATGGAGGCGCTCTACGGCGACCACCGCGAGGTGGCCAAGGACCTGGCGCACCACTACCTCCTGGGGGAGCGCTGGTTCCAGGCGGCGAAGTGGAGTCTGGAGGCGAGCCGCTCCGCCAGGCGCCTGTACGAACCGAGGGACGCGCTCGAACTGGCCGAGACGGCACTCTCGGTGCTCGAGAAGCTGGAAGCGGAGGCGCCGCCAGTAACCGGTACGCCGGCTGCGGCCGCAGCGGGCGAGGAGTCCGCCGCCGGCAACGACCCGGCCCGCGCCGCGCTCGTACTTCGGACCCAAGTGCTCAACGAACTTCTGAGCCTCGGCATGCAGATGCGCCAGCACGAGAACCCGGAGTTGCGCTCCACCCTCACGCAGCGCGGCGAGCTGGCCGTGGAGCTGAGCCGGCGGCTCGGCGAGCCCCGCACGCTGGTGCAGAGCCTGGTCAACCTGGGCAACGTCCATGTGCTGGCCGGCTACCCGCTGACCGGCTTCGCCTGGCTGATGGAGGCGCACGACTTAGCGGCAGAGCTGGGCGATGACCGGCTCTTCCTCCTGCCGCTCTGGGTGGCCACCGAGATCATGCTGGACGATGCGCCCGCCAAGGCGGTGGAGCAGCTCGACGAGGTGATAGAGATGGCGCGCCGCGTGGGCAACAAGCACATCGAGGCGCACGCGCTCGGCAGCAAGACGGCGGCGCTGGCGCGGCTGGGCGAGTTCGAAGCCGCCCTGCGGGTCGGGCCGGAAGCCATGGCCGCCGCCGAAGCGAGCGACTCGGTCATCAAGCTGGCCGACGTGAACCTCCTGATGGGCCTGGCGCTGCTCGAGATGGGGGAGCCGCGGCCCGGCATCCAGCACCTGGCGCTAGGCACGGACCTGGCACTCAGCGTCAACGGCTTCGAGTGCGCCTGCAACGGCCTCCACCTCATGGGCGTGGGTCACCTCCAGGAGGAGCACGTCCAGGAGGCGCTCGACGAGCTGGCGCGCGCCGAGGAGCTGGCCACGGGCACCGCCATGGAGCACGCGCTGCACAACGTGCGGGCCACCCTGGCCAACGCGCACTTCCTGGCGGGCGACGTGGCGGCGCTGAGCCGGATCGAGCGCGAGGTGGAGAACGCGGAGACCCTGAACGACGGCTTCGGCGCCGCCACCGGCCGCCTGGCCCTGGCCGGAGCGCTCGTGGGGCTCGGGCGGGGAGCGGACGCCGTTGCGCCCCTGCGCCAGATGCTCTCGTGGGTGGAGGAGCGGCGCATGTGGCCGTACGTCCTCAAGGGCTACCGCCTGCTGGCGGACGCGCTGCGGGCCGCTGGCGACCAGGCGGGAAGCGACGAGGCCGCTCGCAAGGCGGAGGAGGCCAAGGCCAACATCCACTTCCCCCAGGGGCGCCGCGGCACGGGCTTCCGCTTCGTGCCCCATAGTGTGGACCCGGCCAGCCCTTACGGCGCCCCGGGCTCGGGGGCGGAGTGATGCCGAACGAGGCCACCAAGAAGCCGATCATCCTGGCGGTGGACGACGACCTGGGCGTGCTGGGCGCCGTGGCCCGCGACCTCAGGCGCGAGTACGGCGCCAACTACCGCATACTGCGCGCCGACTCGGGGGAGGCCGCGCTCGAGCTCCTGGAGAAGGCCAAGCTGGCCAACGACCCCGTGGCCCTCTTCCTCGTGGACCAGCGCATGCCCAACATGGCGGGCCTGGATTTCCTAGGTCATGCACGTCAGCTCTATCCCGGCGCCAAGCGCGTGCTGCTCACCGCCTACGCGGACTCGGCGGCGTCCATCCAGGCCATCAACGAAACGCAGCTCGACTACTACCTCATGAAGCCGTGGGATCCGCCGGAGGAGCGGCTCTACCCCGTGATCACCGACCTGCTGGACGACTGGCATGCCGAGTTCCAGCCGGCCATAGCGGCGCTTACCGTCATAGGACACCCGTACTCGGCCGCTTCGCACACCCTCAAGGAGTTCCTCGGCCGCAACGTCGTGCCGTACCGCTGGCTCGACGTGGAGGTGGCGCCGGAGGCGGAGCAGCTGCTCGACCTGGCCGGCGCGGCGCCCGGCGACCTGCCGGTGGTGCTGCTGCCGGACGGCACGGCCCTGCTGAGGCCCACGCCCGCCGACCTCGCGGGTCATATCGGGCTCCGGACCGCGCCTCAGCTGCAGCTCTACGACCTGGTCATAGTGGGCGCCGGTCCCGCCGGGCTGGCGGCCGGTGTCTACGGCGCTTCGGAGGGGCTCAGTACCCTGCTGGTGGAGAGCCACGCTCCCGGCGGGCAGGCGGGCATGAGCTCCCGGATCGAGAACTACCTGGGCTTCCCCTCGGGGCTGAGCGGCGCGGACCTCAGCAGGCGCGCCACCACGCAGGCGCGCCGCTTCGGAGCGGAGATCCTCACCCCCAGCCAGGCCGTGGGGCTCAGGCGGGCGGCGGGCTACACCGTGGTGCAACTGGCCGACGGCCGCGAGGTCGGCGGGCGCACCGTGCTCGTGGCCACGGGCGTGAGCTACCGCCGGCTCGGCGTGCCGGGTGCGGACCGCCTGGCGGGCAGCGGGCTCTACTACGGCGCCGCGCTCTCGGAAGCGCTGGAGGTCAGGGACGGGCATGCGGTGGTGGTGGGCGCCGGCAACTCGGCCGGCCAGGCGGCCATGTACCTGGCCCAGTTCGCGTCCGAGGTTACTCTCCTGGCCCGCGGGACCAGCCTGGAGGCCTCCATGTCGCAGTACCTCGTGGCCCAGATACAGCAGACGCCCAACATCGCCGTGGGGCTGCGCAGCAGCGTGGCGGAGGTGCATGGCGAGAAGCGCCTGGAGGCAGTGAGTGTGATCAGGCGCGGTGCTC
>CAZPWN010000122.1:0-1742 GCA_964590475.1 uncultured bacterium
GGGAGGCTGGGCCGGTCTGGGCCGCGCACCACGGTTCGCGGGTGCTGCTGCGGCAGGAAGGGCGGTAGGGGCCGCGGCGGCGGCCCGGTGTCGCGCCGGTGTAAAGCCCTCCCAAATCGTCGTCGGGCCCGGGTGCGGCGGCCCCCGGCCGACGCCGCGTCGCCGGCGGATGTGGTTGGCCGGGGGGGCGGCGGGGGGGCGCGGGGTTTAACCCCCCCCCCACCCCGCCGGCGGCGGGGGCCCCGCCCCCCGCGGCCCGACGCAGCGTCCACGGCAGAGCTGTTGCGCTAGGGCTTACTGGAAGAGGCTCTCGTCCAGCTCGACGTTGTACTGGATGTTCTCGATCGCCGTCTCCTGGAAGAGCGTCCACTCGCCGCCCTGCAGCATGTAGATCTTGGCGTCGTAGTTCATGATGCCGCTCTGCATGGGCTCCGTGTAGACCATCAGCATCTCGCCCTCCGCGGCGGGGATGTGCAGGCCGACCAGGGCGCCGCTCGCATCGAACACGTAATGGATCTCGGGGCTATCGGGCGTGCCGTACAGGCCGGCGTCGCCCACGTACGTCACCTGATCGCCCGCGAGCAGGTCGCCGTAGCTGACGGGCCCGTCGAACGTGATGCGCTCGGCGTTGTCCACCAGGTTAGCGGGAGACGGCTCGTCGAAGATGGAGTCGAACTGGCTCTCCGCGCCCGGCGGCATCGGGAGGCTCATGCCCATGGCGGTCATCTTGACCTGGCCGTCGGCCATCACCATGCGCGTCTCCATGCCCATGACGGAACTGATGATGACGGCGCGCTCGTTCTCGTAATCGATGACGCTGCGGGAGGTGCTGCTGATCTCCTCGCCCTCCATGAAGGTGGTGTTCGTCATGGTCATGTCTACGTTGAGGATCTGTTCCGGCATATCCGGTCCGGAGAGGCCTTCGAGCAGCTCCAGGCCGCGGGGGTCGATCTCCTGAGCCCAGGCGGATGCCAGAAGCGCCGCCAACAGCGCCGCGCCGAGCATCTTGCCGATGTTGCGTGCACTAGGTTTTCTCATGGGTTACACCGTAGCCCACGGGCCCCCGAAGCTGCAGCGACATCGCCTATAGCTAGCCTTAATGTGTTCGGGCTCACAGGGTTGTACCAGTTGTGTATTTTGCGACGTTACATGTCGCAGCCGTATGTGACGATGATTCCGACCGCGCGAAGTGGAGCTGGGTTCGGGGGAACCGGCGCCCATCGCGCGGTTATCCTATTTCGAGCACCGTATCGCCTTACGGCCCGGTAACGGCGAGCCTTCCGGGCAGACCCCACCCTCGCCCTACCTCTCCACCGATCGGGGGACCGCTTGAAACTGCTTTGCGTAGCCGACATGCACTTGGGCCGTGTACCCGCCCGCCTGCACGGGGACCTTGTAGACCGCGTCCGCGAGCTGGGCCCCTCCGCGGCCTGGCGGAGGGCCGTCGACCTGGCCCTCGCGGAGGGGGTGGACGCCCTGCTGCTCGCCGGCGACCTGGTGGACGGCGGCAACGACTTCTTCGAGGCCTTCTCGCACCTGCGCGACGGCGTCAGGCGCCTGACCGAAGAGGGCGTGCAGGTGGTGGCCGTGGCGGGCAACCACGACCCCGAGGTCCTCGCCCGCTTGGTGCAGGTGGTGCCCGAGGTTCGGTTGCTGGGCGCCGGGGGTACGTGGGAGTGTCACGACCTCGTGGGCTCCGGCGGTGAGACGGTACGCGTGGTGGGCTGGTCGTTCCCGCGGCG
>CAZPWN010000122.1:1842-3049 GCA_964590475.1 uncultured bacterium
GGCAGGACGACCCGGTTGGCCTGCTGGCAGCGCGGATCGTGGCGCTGCGGCAGCCGGGCTCGGAGTTGCGGGAGCGGCTGGTGGCGGCGGCCGCTCCGAAGATGGCCGACCTGAACCAGAAGAGCGACTTCGGAGGTGGCGCCCTGCCCGCGCCCGAAGAGGACGAGGTGGTGGCCCTCCTGGAGACCGCAGCGCTGAAGGCGCTGGACGCGCTGCTCGCCCAGATGGCCCCAGCCGCAGCTGCGGGCGGTGTGGGCGGTGCGGCGTGAGGTTGGTCGAGCTGCAGGTCTCCCACCTGCCTGGCGTGGACGCGCCCTTCCGCGTGAGCGAGCTGTCGCCCTGCGTGACGGTGGTGGTGGGCCCCAACGCGTCGGGCAAGAGCAGCATGGTCAGGGCACTCCGCGCCCTGTGGAGCGCGGAGGTGCACGCCGGGGACGCCGTGGACGTGCGGGCCGAGTTCCGCCGCAGCGAGCCCGGTGGCCAGGAGGCCACGTACCGCGCCACCCGCGTGGGCTCCACGATCACCTGGGAGCGGAACGGCCTCAAGGTGGACCCCCCGCCCACACCGCCGGAGCATCTACTGAACAGCTACCTCATCTCCATCGAGACGCTCATGCGGAGCGGGCGGACGGACGCCACCATCGGCGACCTGCTGAGGCGCGAGATGACCGGCGGCTACGACCTGCAGGAGGCGCGCGCCGCGCTCGTTAGGGGGGTGAAGGGCCACCGCGGGGCGTCCAACGAGTTCCGCAAGGCACGGCGGAAGCTGGAGACGTTGGAACGCGAGCGCCAACTGCTGAACGAGAGGAGTTCCAAACGGGGCGAGCTGCTGCAGAAGCGGGCGCAGGCCTCGGCGCTGGCGCAGGAGGTCCACCAGTACGAACTGGCCCTGAAGCTGAGAGAACACCTGGCAGATCTGGAGCGCGAGAACGCGAAGCTGGCCAGCATGCCCGCAGAGCTCGCGCAACTGACGGGACAGGAAGGCGAGGATCTGGCCGGCCTGTTGGGGGAGCGCTCGAAGGCTGCGGACAGGCGCGAACGGGCGCAGCGGGACCTGGAGGACGCCCGTGTGGCGCTGCGGGACACCGGCCTGGCCACCGCGGACTTGGACCACGCGGTTGCCTCCTCGCTGCAGGCAGCGGCGGCCGAACTTCACGAGCTGCACGAGAAGGTAGCCAACAACGAGACGCTGATGGCGGAGCGCCTG
>CAZPWN010000122.1:3149-4773 GCA_964590475.1 uncultured bacterium
CTGGGCCTCGGCCCGGCCTTCTACCTCCCCGCCGGGGGCGGAGTGGTAGCCGCGCTGGTGGGGCTGGTCTGGTGGCTGACCTCGCGCGGCCGGCCTGGCGCTGGCGACCAGGCCGAGAACGGCGCAGCCGACTCTGCGGCCGCGCATGCTCGGCACGCCTACCTGGACACCGGTGCCCGCGAGCCTGCCGAATGGCGCCACGCCGCCGTGGCCGCGCGCCTGCGGGAGCTCCTCACCGTGGCCTCCGCCCGCCGCGCGGCGGGAAAGCGCCGAGCCGGCCTAGAGTCACGGTTGAGCAGCGTTTCTCGCCAGGTGGAGGACGCGCGCGGGCGTGTGCGCGTGGCCGACGAGCGGCTCGTGGCCCTGGCCCGCGCCACGGGTTACAGCTGGAGCGGGCCGGACGGCCTGAGCGCCGGTTTCGCCGCGTGGTTGCGCGACGTCCAGCAGGTGCACGACCTCACCGCCAAGCTCCAGGCGCTGCATGCCCAGAGGCGCAAGCTCGAAGAGCGGGCGGACGAGCTCTACGAGGAGCTGCGGTCGGGGCTGGCGGGCACGCCGTTCGAGCTGAAGGGCCCGGTCACCGCGCCGGCCAGCTGGCACGAGGGGCAGTGGCGCCACTCGAAGGTGACCGCGGCGACCGAGCTGCGCACCCTGACGGCCAGGGTCGTGAAGGCCGTGGCCGCGCGCGACCGGGCTCGGGCCGACGCCCTGCTGGCGGAGAAGGAGCTGCGGGAGGCCGAGAGGGCCGAGAACGCCGCGGCCGAGAAGCGCGGCGCCCTGCTGGAGCGGTGCGGCCTGGAGCCGGCCTCGCCCCGAGCGGAGACGCAGCTGCACGCTCTTCTGGGCAGGCGCCCCGAGTACCTGGCCACGCGCAAGGAGGTCTCGCGCCTGGAAACGCTGGTGGGTAGCGCCGAGGCCTCGCTGGCAGACACGCCCCACATCCTGGACGCGGCGCACGCCGAGTCGGCACAGGCGCTGAAGGACGGCATGGTGAGGGCGCAGGAAGCGGCGGAAAGTCAGCACCAGATCAGCAGCGATATCGGCGCCCTCGACCGGGATGTGAGTGAGGCGGAGTCGGGCCGCGACCTGGAGGTAGCCCGGACTCTGGTGGAGCGGAAGGAGCGTGCGGTGGCGCAGCTCCTGCAGAGCGCCCACCTCAACGTGGCCGCCGAGGTGCTGCTCGACGACATCGAGAAGGAGCACGAGGTGAAGCGCCAGCCCGAGCTGCTGCGAAGGGCGCAGGCGTGGTTCTCGCGCTTCACCCACGGTGCGTTCGCGCTGGAGTTCGATCCGGCGGGGCCGGCGGACGGGCGCCTGCGGGCACGCGACGTGGCTCAGGGGCGGCTGCTAACGCCGGCGCAGCTCTCCACGGGCACGCGGGCCCAGCTCCTGCTGGCGCTGCGGGTCAGCCACGCGGCGTCGGCGGAGGGAGACGGCGTGAAGCTGCCGTTCTTCCTGGACGAGGCTCTCACCACGGCGGACTCCGAGCGCTTCGCGGAGGTGGCGGCCAGCCTGCTGGAGCTGGCCGAGACGGACGGACGCCAGATCATCTACCTCAGCGCCCGCAAGGAGGACGCGCGGGCGTGGCTCGCGGTGGCCGCTAACGTGGCCGCCACCGTGGACC
>CAZPWN010000122.1:4873-6536 GCA_964590475.1 uncultured bacterium
GCGGCGGCCGCGTGGCCTACGTCCGGCTGGAGCGAGCCTCTATATGCTGTGTGAGCCCTGCCCGCCGTGCAGTCATGCAGGGCTGAGGGAGCAAGCGTGAACCGAACCGACGACAGCGCTGAAACGCTACTGGTGACGATAAGGCCCACGGCCGAGGTGACCATCAAGGCGCCGCGGACGCGCGACTCGTTCCTGCGCAAGCTGCGGCTGGCCGTGAAGGATGCCCTGCAGCGCGCCGGCTTCGAGACGCACGTGCGCGTGAGGGCCAACCGTGTGGTGGCCGAGATCAGGCGCAAGGAAGGCGAGAGCGCCGGCCAGGACGAGGCGCGTGAGAGCCTCTCGCGCGTGTTCGGCGTGGGCAGCTTCTCCTTCCTGGAGGCCACCAGCGCGGCGGAGTTGGACGAGATAGTAAGCACCGGCGCCGAGCTCTTCGCGCAGCACGTGAAGGGCCGGCGCTACGCGGTGCGCTGCAAGCGCGCGGGCCGGCACCCCTTCAGCTCCATGGACGTGGAGCGCAAGCTCGGCGCGGCCCTAAACGAGGGAGCCACCGTGGACCTGACCGACCCCGAGGTCACCGTGGAGGTGGAGGTAACCGACCGGCGCGCGCAGTTCTTCAGCCAGCGCCACGCCGGTCCGGGCGGCCTGCCGCTGGGCACGGGCGGCAACGCGCTGGCGCTCCTCTCCGGCGGCTACGACTCCATCGTGGCGGCGTGGCAGCTCATGCGCCGCGGGGTGGAGGTTGACTTCGTGCACTTCCGCCTAGGCGACAACCGCTCGGAGGAGATAGCCCTCAACGTGGCCAAGGTCCTGAGCGACGCCTGGGGCGCCGGCTCGCGGCCGGAGGCGCACGTGGTCGACCTGCGGGGCGCCATGGACGAGATGCGCGAGGTGGTGACGCCCAACCTATGGCAGGTGTCGCTCAAGCGCCTGATGGTGCGCGCGGCGGACGGGGTGGCTGACGCGCTGGAGGAGCGCGCCGTGGTGGCGGTTGCCGACGTCGACGCCGACCCGCGCCAGGCGGCGCGCCAACGTTCGCGGCGGCGCATAGACGCGCTCGTAACCGGGGAGGCCATCGGGCAGGTGTCGTCGCAGACCCTCTCCAACCTGCGCACCATCGACGAGGCGGCGCAGCGGCCCGTGCTGCGCCCGCTGATCGGCTTCGACAAGCTCGACATCATCGGCGTGGCCGAGCGCATCGGCACGGCGGGACTCTCCGCCAAGGCCATCGAGGAGTGCAACATCACGCCGGTGCGGCCGGCCACCTCCAGCCGTGCCGAGCGACTGACGCGCGAGGAGTCCGGCATGGCGGGCAGCTCCCTGGAGGCGCAACTGGAGCGCGTACGCCAGGGCGACACGCGCCTGCCCCTGCGCTCGCTGCGCCTGGGCGAGGGTTACCTGGAGGACGCGTCCGCCCCGGCCACTAACTCGCCGTTCGGCGAGCTGCAGGTGGCCGAGGTGCCGGAGGGCGCGGTGCTGCTCGACTGCCGCAGTGAGGCCATGCGGCGCTGGCGGCCGGAGTGGCCGGACATCCAGGCCGTGCCGCTGGGCCTGGTGGAGCCCGCTGGTTACGACAAGGATGCTACCTACGTGGCCTTCTGCCCCCAGGGGCAGCGCAGCAACGCGGTGGCCGAGAAGCTCCGCGAGGGCGGCGTGCGCGCCTACT
>CAZPWN010000123.1:0-2087 GCA_964590475.1 uncultured bacterium
TAGGCGAGATGGGCAAGCGCGTACTGCTCATCGACCTGGACCCTCAGGCCAACCTGACCAAATGGTTGGGGGTCGAGGACGACATCGCGTTGACGCAGACGGTCTATCCCGCCGTCCTCGGTGACGCCAACCGTAGTGGCGAAGAGGATGATCTAGAGGCGCCGGCTTTGGAGCTGCCTGAGCCCCTCCGGGCGCACGGCATGGACCTCATCCCCGCTGCGCTGAGCATCGCCATCATCGAGCGCGAGATCTTGAGCGTGTTCATGGGCGTCGTGCGCCTCCGGGAAGCGCTCCGCAAGCTCGAAGGCTACGACTACGTGTTGATAGATCCGCCTCCGAGCCTGGGGCAGCTCTCGGCGCTCGCCGTGGTGGCGGCGGACCGCGTGGTGGTGCCCCTACCCACCAACCGGAAAGGCCTTGACGGCATCCCCACAGTTATCAAGATGGTGCGCGAGTACCGCAAGGCCGCGCCTAAGCTGTCCATCGCGCTGTTCGTGCTCACGCAGCACGACCGGCGTACCCGGCACGATCGCGAGAGCCTGGAGATCATCCAAAGCCAGCTCACCGCCGTCGCGCCCGTGTCGTCCACGCTCGGTAGCCGGCCCGCTTATTACTCGGACGCGCAAGTTGAGGGTATGCCGATCTCCGTCTACGCGCCCGGCAGTGAAGCCGACAAAGAGGTGCGAGCCGTCACGGCTGAGCTATTAGCTGTACTGGAGGGTGAGTCAGGTGGCTAGGAAGCGTCAGCAGCAGATCGACCGCGCCTCGGTGTTCAACGCCATCCTCGGTGACCTAGGTGAGGAACAGGCCGAGGTCAGCGCTTCGGGCATACCGCTCGAGAAGATCCGGTTCAACGAGCAGCAGCCGCGCAAGTTCTTCGACCCGATCTCTTTGGACGACCTGGCTCATAGCATCGCGCAGAAGGGCGTCCTCGAACCGATCATCGTGAGGCGCGCTGGCGACGGCTACGAGGTAGTGGCGGGCGAACGGCGCACGCGCGCGGCCAAGCTGGCGGGGCTGGAGGAGATCCCAGCCATAGTCGTCGATATCGATGACCGCGAAGCGCTCGAGATCGCCATCACCGAGAACCTGCAGCGCGAGGACCTGAACGCCGTCGAGGAGACCGAAGCCGTGCTCGGCCTGCTCGAGGTGACGCTCGGGGCGTCGCGCAAGAGCGTCATCGCGCTGCTCCAGTCGCTCTACGCCGAAGAGCGCGGTCGCGCGAGCAGCCGCAAGATCGAACCGAAGCATAGGGAAGAGGCGCAAGCCGTGTTCCGACGGGTCGGCCGGTTCGGCGTTGCTTCCTTCGTGAGTAACCGCTTGCCGATCCTCGAGTTCCCAGCCGAGCTTCTCAACGCCATCAGGGGCGGGGAGCTTGAGTTCACGAAGGCCCAGGCGATCGCGCGGGTGTTCGACAAGGACCAGCGAAGCCGGCTCCTCAGGGAGGCGGTGGCGGAGAACCTGACCCTGAGCCAGATCCGGCGGCGCATCACGGAACTGCGGAAGGGCAATAACGTTATTGCGCCTGCGGAGGATGCGGCGTCCGTGGAGACCCAGCGCTTGGTCAGCACGACCAAGAGGTTGCTGAACAAGCGGCGGATCGCCGCGCTCGACAGCGCCCGCAGCGAGAGGGTCAACCAGTTGTTGCAAGAGCTGCAGGAGTTGCTGGCGGATCAGCGCTGACGCACTGTGGTGTGGATGCTGCCCCGAAGCTGTTCGCTTCGGGGCAGCTTTCCGTGTGACACCGGAGCCGATGGACAGGCGGGCTACTGTGAGGGCAGGAGGTAGTCGATGTTGGAAGTTGGCATGGACGCACCCGGTTTCGAACTGAAGGACCAGGCAGGGGAGACCCACCGCCTGGAGGATCTGCGCGGTTCGTGGGTCGCGCTCTATTTCTACCCGAAGGACGACACTCCCGGTTGCACCACCGAGGCGTGCGATTTCCGCGACAACATGGCGCAGATCAGCGCGGAGGGCGGCAAGGTGTTCGGCCTCTCGGCCGACGACGAGGCTAGCCACCGGAAGTTCGCGGAGAAGTACGATCTGAACTTCCCGCTCCTGATCGATCCGGACAAAGAGGTGCTGGA
>CAZPWN010000123.1:2187-6481 GCA_964590475.1 uncultured bacterium
AGAAGTACGATCTGAACTTCCCGCTCCTGATCGATCCGGACAAAGAGGTGCTGGAGGCCTACGGCGCCTGGGGCGAGAAGACGAACTTCGGTAAGACCTACATGGGTGTCACGCGCATGACCTACCTCATCGATCCTGAGGGGAAGATCGCAAAAGTGTGGCCCAAAGTGAAGCCCGAGGGCCACGCTGCGGACGTGCGTGCTGCCATCGCGGAGCTGAAAGCCGCCGCCTGAACTGAGCGCATCCACCTAACGTAGATAGGCAAGAGGATCCGCCGGGCCGCCATAACGTAATGGCGGCCCGGCGACTTCTATTGCGGCTCCCTCCCGCGAACTGTGCTGCGTGAACTATCTCACTCGCGCCAGGCGGGCGGCCCAGGCCGTCGCCCGCGGGGGCGCCCGCTCTGCCCCAACGGAGCGTCCTTGGCGCTGCGTGGTCGCTTTCGCCAATGCGTTGGCATCGCGACCCTTCCAGCCTACGGAGAACGGGCCGTTCCCAGCGGATCCAGTGAGCCACCGGCCGATAGGGGAGAGGAGGGGGACGCGGCGGAGAGTGGGGGAAACGCAAGGTACTGACACTGCGAAAAGGGAAGGGAGGGGTACTCGGTCCCCTCGCAGCGCCTCTCCGCGGGCCAGGTTCAGGCCCACATCCGGGGGAAACCAAGGGTACTCACCGCCTGAAGTGGGAATCTGCGGGTACTGAGCTGCTCCTCGCTCCGTGCCAGTCCCGCGCTTTCCCCCTTCGGGAGGTGCGCGGTCCCGCGGTTTCCCCGCAACATGTAACTATCCCGAGCGTCGTCAGGCGAAGTGATACCCCTGCACCCGCACCGGCGCCGGCAGTTCCGCTAGGCTCAGCGCCTTGAGGGTCAGCTGGTAGCCGGTGTCCTCTACCACCGCGTCCGCCACGAGGATCGAGGCGTCGCGTAGCAGCACGCGGTGGGTGTCCCACAGGTCAGGCGGGATGATCAGCTGCGCGCGCACCGGGCCGTCCTCCAGCACGAAGAACGCGAACCCCTTGGCCGTGGGTGGGCGCTGCTTGCCCACCACCAGCCCGGCGGCGCGCACCTGCGTCTTCCGCGCGGTGCGGCGCAGCCGTGCCAGCGGCACGCAATCGAGTTCGCGCAGCTGATCGCGCACGAAGTCGATGGCGTGGATCTCCAGGGTGCTGAAGCGGGTGGTCTGGAAGTCCCACACGTAGCGCTCCTGCGGGCTCATCTCCGGTAGGTCGGGCGCCTCGGGCACCGCGGTGAAGAGACCCACCTCGCCGCTCTTCTGCGAGTGGTGGAGCGCCCCCACCCGGTAGAGCGCCTCTCGCCGATCGTTCAGCGCGTCGAACGCGCCGGCGCGCACCAGCGACTCGAGCACCTCGCGGGCCAGCGGCAGCCGCTGGTAAGCGTCGTCCACGTCGCGGTACGGTCCGTGCCGCAAGCGCTCCAGGAGCACCTCGCGCGCCAGCTCCTGGCTCACGCCGCTCACCGCCGATAGGGGAGGGCGCACCGCCTTGACGGGCTCCCCGCCGTCCACGCGCACGCGCTCCACGCGGTAGTGCACCCCGCTGGCGTTCACGTCGAGCGGCAGCACCGGTACGCCCCAGGCGCGCGCCTCCTGCCGCTTGGTGGAGGGCGACCACATGCCCGGCTCCTCGGTGAGGATGGCCGCCAGGTACTCGGCGGGGTAGTGCACGCGCAGCCAGCCGCTGGCGTAAGCGTGCAGCGCGAACGCCCAGGCGTGCGACTCCGCGAAGCCGAACCCCTGGAAGCCCTTCACGGCCTCGAACACCCGGTTGGCCTCCTCCCGCGTGGCGCCCACGTGACGCTGCGCGCCGGCGATGAACGCCTCCCGGTCGGGTTCTATGTCGTCCAGTTCGGTCCAGCCGGATACCTTCTTGCGGAAGCGGTCCGCCTGGGTCCAGCTCATGCCGGCGAAGTGCACCGCTATGCGCAGCACGTCCTCCTGGAAGAGCAGCACCCCGTACGTCTTGTTGAGGATGGGCTCTAAGCTCGGGTGCCAGTAACTCACGTCCTCCAGGCCCTGGCGCCGCCTGAGGTACGGGTGCACCGTGCCCGACTGGATGGGGCCCGGCCGGATGAGCGCTATCTGGTGCGACAGGTCGCGTAGGTTGCGGGCGCGCATCACGCGGCTGGTGTGTTGCTGGCTGGGGCTCTCCACCTGGAACAGCCCCAGGGTGGCCCCCTCCGAGATCAGGTCCCACACGCGCTCGTCGTCGGGCAGGTCGCCTAGGTCCAGCCACACCCCGTCCAGGCGCATGACCTCCTCCCGCGCCCGCTCCAGGGCCGCGAGCATGCGCAGACCCAGCAGGTCGAGCTTGATGAGCCCCATGGCCTCGGCGTCGTCCTTGTCGAGTTGCAGCAGCTTGATGCCGCCGCTGGAGCGCTCGAGGGGCGAGTAGTGCGTGAGCGGCTCGCGCGACAGCACCACGCCCCCGGCGTGCGGCGCCAGATGACGCACGTGCTTGCGCTCCATGCTGCCCAGCAGGGAGAGGAAGGCGTCGGCCACCGGCGCGTCTCCCAGCACCTCCCGGAACGCCACCTCGGCCTTGGCGGCGCTGCCCGGCCGCAGACCCCGGAAGTCGCGCCCCAACGCCTTGGTGAGGCGGTTGCGCGTCTCCGGCGGCAGGCCCAGCGCGCGCCCCAGGTCCTGCACCGCCAGCGGCAGGCGGTAGGTGATCTTGTTGCACACCATGGCCTCGGTGTCCGCGCCGAAACGCTCCTCCACCCAGGTCAGCACCTCGTCCCGCCTGGCCGAGGATATGTCGATGTCCACGTCGGGCATGCTCGTCTTGCCGGTGTGCAGGAAGCGCTCGAAGAGCAGATCGTGCTTGAGGGGGTCGGCCATGGTGACGCCCAGCAGGTAGCAGATGATGCTGGCCGCCGCCGAGCCGCGCCCCGCCGCCATGATGCCGTGGCGCCGGCAGTAGTCCGTGACCTCCGCCGCCACCAGGAAGAACTCGCCCAGTCCGAGCGCCCGCACGGTGGCCAGCTCCTCCTCCAGGCGCACCCGCGCCTGCGCCGCGCGCGGTCCCTCGTAGCGCTGCACCAGGGCGGCGTAGCAGCGCTCCTCCAGGTACTTCTCCGGATCCACCCCCTCCGGCAGGCGCGCCTTGGGAGGCACCAGGCGCTCCGGCAGCAGCTCGAAGTAGGCCTGCTCCGCCACCCAGGAGGCGTTCAGGGCCGCGTCGGGGTAGGGGAGGCGGTCCAATACCTCCTCGGCGCCCGGAAGCGCCTGGCAGGCGTTCTGCGGCCTCCTGGCGTGCGGCTGCTGCACGCTGGTGCCCAACCGGGCGCAGGTGAAGGCGTCGTACAGGCGGTAATCGTCCGGCAGGGCGTAGCGCACCTCCGGCGCGCTCACCACCGGCAGGCCCAGGCTCTGCGCCAGGCGGCGGATGACCCGCGCCCGCCGCGCGTCCCAGCGGTAGCGGTCGTGGAACAGCTGCAGGTAGAGCCGCTCCGGGAACGCGCCCTGTAGCTGCCGCATGAGCAGCTCCAGCTCGCGGATGCGCCGCTGCGCCAGCAGCTGCGACACCGCGCCCTCCCGCGGGCCCGTGAGGAGGATCAGGTCGTGGCTGTGCGCCAGCAGCGCCGCCAGCGGCACGTCCTTCTCCTCCCGCGAGTGCGCCAGGCTGATGAGGCGGCACAGGGTGCCGTAGCCGGCGCGCGAGGTGGCTATGAGCACGAAGGGATAGGCGGTGTCCTCGACCCTCACGGGCACCGTGGCGCCTATCAGCGCCCTGACGCCGTGCTCCTGGGCCGCCTGGAAAAGCTCCACGGCGCCGGTGACGTTGAGGTCGTCCGTGAGGGCCAGGTACTCGTAACCCAGCTGAGCTGCTCGCTCCACCAGCGTGGTGGGGCTGGCGGTGCCCGCCCCCAGGCTGTAGTACGAGTGAACGTTGAGGAGCGCCTTCAGTCGCTTGCCCGAGACGCCCACCATTCCCCTCCCTCCTGGAAGAGCTCGAGCTGCGTGCCCCCGTCGAGCTCGAGGAGGTAGTAGTCGCGGCGGAGTTCTAGCTGCTCCCACCAGCGGCCGTCGTAACGCCACGAGTCGACGACGCTGATGACCTTGCGGTTGGGGGTGGGGGAGGGGCGGCGCTTGGTGGAGGGAGAGGGCGCGGGCGCGCCCCAAGCGACGGTGAGGGGGGCGTGCCCCTCGCCGTCGAGGACGACTCGAGCTTCGATCATCAGTAGACGCATTGGGACCTCGGTGCGGGTGAGAACGGATGCTGAAAAGATGAGCGGCGCTTGCGGGCCTACTGCCTATACCCTTAGTAACTAAGGGTA
>CAZPWN010000124.1:0-6364 GCA_964590475.1 uncultured bacterium
TCGCCTACCTGGCCATCGTGGCCACCGCGCTCGTCGGCCTGCTGCAGACCTACGCACAGCGGGTGGTGCCCGCCCACGTGGCGGCGCTGATCTTCGTGCTCGAACCCGCCTTCGCCGCGCTCTTCGCCTACCTCGTGCTCGGCGAACAGCTGGGCGTGTGGGGGTTCGTGGGCGCCGCGCTGATGCTGGTGGCCATGCTGGTGGCGGAGCTGCGCCTGCCGCCCCGGCCGCTCAGCCGCTGACTTGTCCTCAGCCCCCCTGTTGCAGCTGCTCCACCACCCCGCGGTCCTCCAGCGTGCTCGTGTCGCCGATGAGCTCCTGACCCGCGGCCACGCTGCGGAGCAGGCGGCGCATGATCTTGCCGGAGCGGGTTTTGGGCAGGGCGTCGGCGAAGCGGACCTCGTCCGGGCGCGCGATGGCGCCTATCTCGGACGCCACGTGCTTGCGGAGCTCCTGCCGTAGCTCCTCGGAGGGCTCGAAGCCCTGCTCCAGCGTCACGAAGGCCACGATGCCCTGGCCCTTCAGCTCGTCCGGGCGGCCGACCACGGCGGCCTCGGCCACGGCCGGGTGCGAGACTATGGCCGACTCCACCTCCATGGTGCCCAGGCGGTGACCGGACACGTTGACCACGTCGTCCACGCGGCCCATGACCCAGAAGTAGCCGTCCTCGTCCACGCGGGCGCCGTCGCCGGAGAAGTACACGCCCGGCACCTCGTTCCAGTACTGGTTGCGGTACCGGTCGTCGTCGCCGTACACGGTGCGCAGCATGGCGGGCCACGGCTTCTTCACCACGAGGTAGCCGCCCTGGTTGTAGGGCGCCTCGTTGCCGTCGGCGTCCACCACGGCGGCGTCGATGCCGAACAGGGGCAGGCCCGCCGAGCCGGGTTTGGCGGGGTGCACCCCGGGGATGGTGCTGATCATGATGGCGCCCGTCTCCGTCTGCCACCAGGTGTCCACCACCGGGCAGCGGTCGCCTCCGATGACGCGGCGGTACCACATCCACACCTCAGGGTTGATGGGCTCACCCACCGTGCCGATGAGGCGCAGGCTGCTGAGGTCGTGCCGCTCGGGGTGCTCGGAGCCCATCTTGATGAAGGCGCGGATGGCGGTCGGGGCCGTGTAGAAGATGCTCACCCGGTAGCGGGCGATCATCTCCCAGAAGCGGTCCGGCCCCGGATGGAACGGCACGCCCTCGTACATGACCTGCGTGGCGCCGTTGGCCATGAGCCCGTACACCACGTAGCTGTGGCCCGTGACCCAGCCGATGTCCGCCGTGCACCAGTAGATGTCGTTGGGCTTGAGGTCGAAGACGTACCGGGCGGTGAGGGCCGTGTGCACCAGGTAGCCGCCGGTGGTGTGCACCACGCCCTTGGGCGTGCCGGTGGAGCCGGAGGTGTAGAGGATGTACGCCGGGTGCTCGGAATCGACGGGCACGGCCTCGCACTCGTCTGAGGCGCTGCCCATGAGCTCGTGGTACCACTCGTCGCGGCCGGCCTCCATGTCGATGACGTTGTCCGCGCGGCGCACCACTATGACGTCCTCCACGCTGGGGCACGACTCCAGGGCCTCGTCCACCGCGGGCTTGAGGGGCAGCACGCTGCCGCGGCGGTAGCCGCCGTCCGCCGTGACGACCAGCTTGGCGCTGGCGTCGTTGATGCGGTCGGAGAGGGCGTGGGAGGAGAAGCCGCCGAACACCACGGAGTGGGTGGCGCCGATGCGGGCGCAGGCCAGCATGGCCACGATGGCTTCCGGGATCATGGGCAGGTAGATGGCCACCACGTCGCCGGTGCGGATGCCCTTGCTCTTCAGCACGTTGGCGAAGCGGCTGACCTCGATGAGCAGGTCCGAGTAGGTGAGCACGCGCTTGTCGCCGGGCTCCCCCTCCCAGAAGAAGGCGACCTTGTTGCCGAGGCCCTTCTCCACCTGCCGGTCGAGGCAGTTGTACGCCAGGTTGGTCTTGCCGCCCACGAACCACTGCGCGTGCGGCTCGTTCCACTCCAGCACCTTGTTCCACTTCTCGAACCAGTGGAACTCCTCGGCCGCGTCGCCCCAGAACCGTTCCGGGTCGTCGATCGACTGCTGGTACAGGCGCTCGTACTCGGTGGCGTCCGAGATGTTGGCCTGCTCCAAGAAGGCCCGCGACGGCCTGAACTGCCTGGTCTCCTGCAGTACGGAGTCGATGCTGTCGGTCATTGTCCCTCCAACGGTGCTTGGAACGGGGCGTCCAACGACGACGCCCGGGTCGGTAGAGCGCGGCGCGTAGGCCGGCACCTCACGGTAGCTCTGAGGAGGCGAGGCGCTCCCAGGAAGAGCCTTAGGATTCACAAGGAGCATAGCTCAGCGCCAACTGGGTGACAACGCGTTCAGCGGTCGGGCAGGGTGAGGATCTGCAGAGTGTGGCCGTGGAGCTGCGCCCGCTCGAAGTACTCCATGACCCGTTCGTAGAGCGGCGCGCCGATCCAGTTCCGGGGATGGCAGTAGGACATCATGTCGTTCCCGCCGTGCCAGGTCCTCTGAACGTGGTTGAAGCCCAGGGGGAGGACCTGGGTGGTAGTGCCTTCCAGCGGAGCGGGCGCGCCGCAGCCGTCGGCGTGTGGTGCGCCCACCGCGTGCCCGACTTCGTGCAGGAACATGGACATGGAGTTGATGGTCACCCCGTGACTGCCGCCACCCACGCCCCACGAGGTGCCGGAGAAGGTGGGCAGCACACCGATGACCACCGCCAGCTCCGGTAGTTCGCCGGCGCTCCTCCACCCGTTCGCCACCTCACGCAGGCGGGCCAGCGCCTCGTAGGAGCGCTCCACCCCCTCCTCCTCGATATCTCCCAGGTCGAGGCGCTCCCTGAAGACGTACCCCAGGTCGGTGGGGAACAGCTCGTGGGCCGCCCGGCTCATCGACTCGGCGTCGGACTCCTCGAACTCCGCCTGCTCGTCGTTCAGGCCGAGGGGCACGAACACCAGGGAGAAGGGCGTCCCGCTGATGAAGCGGGGCTCCACGCTGGCCTCGTCCAGCAGGGCGCCGGTGTGGTCCAGCACCCGGAACTCCACGCGGTCGCCGTCCTGCAGCTCGCCCGCATCCAGGTGGTGCGTCATGGCCATGGCGCTCCTGACGCAGTCGAACTCCTGAGACTTGAGCAGCGAGCGCTCGTCCGCGGCGGTGACGCGGTGCATCTCCATCGTCACCGTGCGCTTTACGCCCTCTTCGACGTCGGCGGTGAGGTCGGCCCTGAGACCGACCGCCCTCGCCCGCAGCAGCGGGACGGTGTTGTCTACCGTCTGGTTCGTCTGGGACGCGCGGAAGGCCTCGAGCGTGAGCGTGACGGGTGCGTCACTCTCACCGCAGTAGAGCGGATCGAGCTTCTGCATGAACTCGCAGCTGGCAAGGAAAGCGGCGAGAGAAACCAACGAAAGCGCCAGGAAGACGGGTCTCCGGTTCTTGTGCATGTGTGCCTGCAGGTTATCAGGTGCTGCTCTTGCCGGTTACCGCTCACTTCGGCACCCGGTCCGGGCCGCCAGCCTGACCTCCGGCAACGGCCGCGGCGTCCGGGACTACGCGCGGCGCGGCCGCCTGGACCTGCGCCTGGGCGGGAGGCGCCAGAACGTGGCGTCGAACATGGCGAAGACGGTGACGACCTCCAGACGCCCTGCGAACATCAGGAAGGTGAGCATGGCGCGGCTGCCGGAGTGCATGCTCTCGAAGGTGCCCAGGGGGCCGATGGGGCCTAGGCCGATGCCGGTGTTCCCCAGGCAGGCTATCGCTGCGGTGAACGCGGTCTGCAGGTCCTCCCCCAGGAAGACCAGGGTCAGCGTGCCAGTCACGAACAGCGCGAGGTAGAGCGTCAGGAACGCCACCACGGAGCGCACGACCTCCTCCGGCACTATGCGCTTGCCCACGCGTACGGGAAGCACGGCCCTCGGATGCAGGGCGCGGCGCACCTCGCGGACCCCGTGCTTGGCGATGATGAGCCAGCGCGCCACCTTGACGCCCCCGCTGGCGGAGCCCGCGCTGCCGCCCACGAACAGCAGGAGCACTATCACGGCCTGGGCGGGGAGGCCCCAGGCCGTGTAGTCGGCGGTGGCGTAGCCGGTGGTGGTGGTGATGCTGACCGCCTGGAAGAGGCCGTGGCGCAGGGCCTCCCAGCCGCCGTACTCCGGCCGGATAAGCAGCGTCAGAAGCAGGCCGGCGCAGAGCAGTATGCCGAGGTAGGCGCGCAGCTCGGCGTTCCGGAAGAGCGTGCCCGGCTGACCGCTGACCGCCCGGTAGAGCAGCGGGAAGCTGACGCCCGCCAGGAGCATGAACACCAGCGCCACCCACTGCGCCGCGGCGCTGTAGGCCGCCATACCCGACGGAACGGGCGAGAAGCCGCCCGCGGAGATGGCGGCGAGCGCGTGGGCGACCGCGTCGAACGCCCCCATGCCCGCCAGGCCGAACGCCACCGCCGCGATAACGGTGAGGCCCGTGTACACGCTCACCACGAGCAGGGCCGTGCTCCGCAGGCGCGGGGCCAACCGCTCCTCGGTGGGGCCGGGCGTCTCGGCGTAGAAGAGCTGGCGGCCCGCGATGGCCAGCTGCGGGAACACGGCCACGAACATGACGACGATGCCCACGCCGCCCACCCACTGCGACAGGGCGCGCCACATGATCAGGCTGGTGGCCACCGCGCTCAGGTCGGTGATGGTGGTGGCGCCCGTGGTGGTGAAGCCGCTCATGGCCTCGAAGAGCGCGTCGACCGGTCCGAAGCCGCCGGCCAGAAGGTACGGGACCGCCCCCACCGCTGGCATGAGGAGCCAGGTGAGCAGCACGCTGGCCAGCGCCTCGCGGGGGCTCGGTTCGGCGTTGGGCGAGCCCCTCAGCCGCAGGAGGAGCCCGGAGGGCAGCGCCACCGCGAGCATGATCAGGAAGCCCCGGCTGCTCTCGCCCAGTACCGCGGCGTAGACCGCGAAGCCCGCGCCCGCGATGGCCATGGCCGCCATCGCCGTGCCCAGCATGTAGGGCAGGAAGCGGCCGCGCAGCCGCCAGCCGTTGTCGCCCGCCGGGCCGCGCAGGATCTCGCCCCACCCCGGCGAGCGGCTGCTCCCGCCCGGGGCGAGGCTCACGGACGGATCTTCTCCGGCGTTCCCACCTCGTCCAGCCAGGCCTCGAGGGCGTCGACCTGGTCGGGCGTGGTCACCAGGTAGAGGTGGTCGCCCGGTTCGACCTGCGTCAGGCCGGTCGGAACGAACACCTTGTTGCCGCGCTCGATGGCGCCGATCAGCACCGTGGGCGGGGTGCCCAGGTCCATCACGCGGCCGCCGGGACCGCCCTGCGGGTAGATGGCCTCCGTCACCTCCGCGAAGTCCTCGATGGAGGTCACGTGCTCCACCTCGTCCACGTGGAGCCAGTTGACGACCTCCTGCACGGCGACCGCGCGCGGCGTGAGCGGCGCATCGATGCCGACGCGCATGAAGGCGCGCCTGTTGCGGGGTCTGCCCACGCGCGTGACGACCTTCGGTATCCGCAGCTGCTTGGCCAGGAGCGAAACCAGCAGGTTCTTGCCGTCGTCGTCGGTGACGGCCACCATGACGTCCGCGTCCTCCACCCGCTCCTGCTCGAGCAGCTCCAGGTCCGTGCCGTCGCCCCGGAGCACCAGCACGCTGGGCAGCCACTGCACGAGCTTCTGGCAGCGCGCCTCGTCCTCCTCGATGATCGTGATGTCGTAGTGGTAGGGCTCCAGGTACTCGGCCACCATGAAGCCGACGTTGCCGCCACCCACGATCGTGACCTTCTGCGAGCGTTGCCGCGGTGCGAAGCTCTTCTGCAGCGGCTTCATGCGCTCGGTGGTGCCCATGAAGACCACCCGGTCGCCCGGCTCGAACTGCGTGGTGCCGACGGGGATGGTGAAGGCGTCGTCGCGGATGGCGCCGACCGCCAGCACGCCCTCGGGTAGCTGGAGGCTGGCCAGGGGGGTGAACATGTACGGGTCGCCCTCCTCGAGCACGTACTCGAGCATGGTCACGCGCCCCCGCGCGAAGCGGGCGCTGTCGATGGCGCGCGGCACCCGCACGATGTCCGCGATCTTGTGCGCCAGGATCCGCTGCGGCCACAGCACCCTGTCGATCAGCAGGCCGACGGACTCGAACGCGCCCTCGCGCTTGAACGCGTCCACGTACCGTTGCCGGGCCACGAAGGCGAGCGTCTGCTTGGCGCCCAGGCCCTTGGCCGCCAGGCAGGCGAGCACGTTGACGTCGTCGTTGTTGGTGCAGGCCACGAACGCGTTGGCGCGCTCGACTTCGGCCGTCCGCAGATCTTCCGGGTCGGTGCCGTTGCCCTGCAGGAACCGCACGTCGAGGTTGGCGAACTCCTCCTCCCGCTCGGGGTCCTGATC
>CAZPWN010000125.1:0-6267 GCA_964590475.1 uncultured bacterium
AGGCGTTCAAGGAGAAGTTCTGGCCGCCGATCTGGGAGCCCGTCTATCTGGTGGCCGATGGTGAGCGCATCGGCGTGCGCACGCTCCTCGCCGTGGCCGCCGCGTTCACGGGCGGGCGCCCGCTCACCACGCTGGCTCAAGGGGTCGTGCGGACGTTCGGGCGGTGAGCGGACGGACTCATAGAGTGGCGCTCGTCTTGGGGCTTTCTCCCCCCGGCGCTCGACTTGCTACAATCTAAGACCGCTGCGCTTACGCGCGGCGCGTTCATGCGAGGGCCCTTAGCTCAGCGGTGAGAGCAGTCGACTCATAATCGATTGGTCACTGGTTCAAATCCAGTAGGGCCCACCAGAAGTAACGCCGGGAACGGCGCCCCATGTGTCGGCCGTGAGCCTCCGCCAGTCCAGCGGAGGCTCGCAGTCGTTAAGGCTCCCGCAAAGCATCTCCACGGCCCCCACGCCTCCCAACCCCAAGACCGCTTTTTTACTCCCCCGCCACCCCGGCGAGAGTAATATGCCTCCACTGAAGCATGGGGGCGTGGAAGAGACTCTCTGGTAGGAGGGCACTTATGCGAACCGGTGATCGGCCCTGCAGCACCGCACGGAGTTGGCCCCGAACGGCAGGCCGGACCCTTCCGCGCCCGCTCATGCAACCGCCGCTTGAACCACTGGGACGGCCGCGGTAGCGCTCCGCCCCCGCGGCGCGCGTCCCCCGATGCAGAAACAGTTCCGCACTCCCTCCACCCGGACCGTGCTCGTGGCCTACGCCTGCCTCGGCGTGGCCTGGGTGCTGCTGGGCGATCTCCTCGAGAGCCGCATGGCCGCCGACGCCGTCAGCAACTGGGGCTGGCAGACCGGCAAGGGGCTGGCGTTCGTGGTCCTGAGCGTCGGCATGCTCGGCTGGTTCGGTGTGCAGAGGGACCGCGCCGAAGCGCGCCAGGACGAACAGGCGCTCAGGTTGCGCGAACGCAACCGCCTTTACCGCGCCATGTTCGAGGACAGCCCGGTAGTGAAGTTGCTCCTCGACCCAACGACCGGCGACGTCATCGACGCCAACCCGGCAGCGGCGCGCTTCTACGGTTATCCGATGAACCAGCTGCGCTCCTCGAACCTGGGGCAGCTATGCGCGCTGTCCGCTGTGGAGTGCCGCCAGCTGATCGAGGGCGGCATGACGGGCGCCGGCACCGTCGAGCAGGAGCACCGCATGGCGGACGGCACGGTGCGGGAGGTGGTGTGCAGTGCGGGTCCGCTCGAGCTCGACGGGCGCCAGGTGCTGTACGTCCTCGTGCGCGACGTGACCGAGCAGCGCCGCGCGGAACTGGAGCTGCGGCTCCTCTCCACGGCCCTCGAAGCCGCGCACAACGGCGTGGTTCTCACGGACGCAACGGGCGTCATCCAATGGGTCAACCCCGCCTTCACCGCCATGACCGGTTACACGCGCGAGGAGGCCGCGGGCTCCACGACTAAGGAGCTGAGCGCCAACCTGGCAGGCGACGAGTTCTTCCGGCAGTTGTGGCAGACGCTGAACGCGGGTGAGCCGTGGCAGGGGGAACTGCAGGTACAGCGTAAAGACAAGACCTCCTACACGGAGGAGCAGTCGATCACCCCGGTACGGGACGCCTCGGGGCGGATCCGGCACTTCATCGCCATCAAGCGCGACGTGACCGAGAAGCGCGCGGTGCGCGACGCGCTGGAGCTGAGGGCGCAGCAGCAGGCGGCGCTGGCGGAGTTGGGCCAGGCGGCCCTCAGCGACGACGATCCGGCCAGCCTCATGCAGCGCGCGGTGGACGTGATCACCGAGGTGCTGGGGGTGGAATACGTCAACGTCATGTACCTCGAGCCGAGCGGGGACAAGTTCGTGCTGCAGGCGGGGCGAGGGTGGCGCGAGGGGGTGGTCGGGAACCTCGAGGCCGAGGCCGACTCGGCCACCATGGCCACCTACGTCATCGCCAGCGGCGGCCCGGTCATCTCGCCCGACATCCAGTTCGAGACGCGCTTCCCGCCGCCGGCCCTGCTGCTGGAGCACGGTGTGAGGAGCAGCGTGGCGGTGCCGATAGATTACGGCCGCGAGACGTTCGGCATCCTGGGCGCTCACTCCGAGACCGAGGGGCATCACGACCCTACCGATGTGGCGTTCATGCAGGGGGTGGCCAACGTTCTGGCGGCGTCGTTGCGGCAGCGCCGTTACGCGGACGCTCTGCGGGAGTCCAACCGGCGACTGATGAGCGCATACGACGCCACCATCGAGGGGTGGGCCCAGGCGCTCGACCTGAGGGATCACGAGACCGAGGGCCACAGCCGCCGGGTGATGGACCTGAGCGTGGCGCTCGGGCGCATGCTCGGCCTGGACGAGGCCGAGCTCATGAGCCTGCGGCGCGGGGCGCTGCTGCATGACATCGGCAAGATGGGCGTGCCCGACGCGGTGCTCCACAAGGCCGGCCCGCTGACGGACGAGGAGTGGGCGGTCATGCGCACGCACCCGACCCTCGCCAAGGAGATGCTGGCGCATATCGGCTTCCTAGGCGACGCGGTGGAAGTGCCCTACTGCCACCACGAGCGGTGGGACGGCAGCGGTTACCCCCGCGGGTTGGCGGGCACGGACATCCCGCTCAGCGCACGTGTTTTCGCCGTGGTCGACGTGTACGACGCGCTTACCAGCCAGAGGCCGTACCGCGCCGCGTGGACGCCGGAGAAGGCGCTGGAGTACATCCGGCAGGAGTCCGGCAAGCAGTTCGATCCCGCCGTGGTGGAGGCGTTCACCAGCCTGGTCTCTAGCGCACCCCTGGCCGGGGCGTGAGCGGCGGGCTCGGCGCGCTGTCCCGGCCCCGCCACAATGCTGCGAGGTAACGATGAACGCCGTACGCGCGCCCGCCGCTGAAAGGAGCACCCATGAGCAGCGCACTGAACGCACTGGAGTCGGACCGCAGGCTGATAGAGAGCTGGTTCGAGCACATGCACGAGAACCCCGAACTCTCCATGCGCGAGGAACGGACGGCGCGTTTCATTGCCGGGCTGCTGGAGCCGTGGGGTTACGAGGTGGTGACGGGGGTGGGCAAGCACGGCGTGGTGGCGTCCCTGAAGGTCGGCGACAGCTCTAGGGCCATAGGCCTACGCGCCGACTTCGACGCCCTGCCCATCCGGGAGGTCAACGACCTGCCGTACCGGAGCAAGGTGGAGGGCGTGTCGCACCTCTGCGGCCACGACGGGCACACCGCCATGCTGCTGGCGGCCGGTAAGTACCTGGCGGAGACTAGGAACTTCAGCGGCACCGTGCGGCTGATCTTCCAGCCGGGCGAGGAGACGATGGAGGGCGGGCCCGCCATGATCGCGGACGGGCTCTTCGAGCGTTTCCCGGTGGACGCGGTGTTCGGCATGCACAACATGCCGGGGCTGGAGCTAGGGAAGTTCTACTTCGCGGACGGCGACGTCATGGCCGCCGTGGACAACTGGGAGATAGAGCTAACGGGCAAGGGGAGCCACGGCGCCATGCCGGAGCTCGGTGTGGACCCGGTGGTGGCGGGCTCCTCGCTGGTCATGTCGCTGCAGAGCATCGTGGCGCGCAACGTGGCGCCCGCCAGCCGCGCCGTGGTCACGGTGGGCGCCTTCCTGTCCGGCAACGCGGGCAACGTCGTGGCCAACGAGGCCGTACTGCGGCTCTCCATACGCACCACCACGCAGGAGGACCGCGACCTGGTGCTGGGCCGCGTGAGGAGCCTCACCCAGGCCGCCGCCGAGGGCTACGGCTGCACCTACCGCATCCGCGAGGGCGCGCCTGGCGCCGTGCTCACCAACGACGCGGAGGAGACCGCCAGGGCGTACGAGATGGCCCGCGCCGCCTTCGGCGACGACCAGGCGGTCTACCCGGGCCCCACCTATCTGGGGTCGGAGGACTTCGCTTTCATGCTGCAGGAGCGGCCCGGGACGTACTGCTTCGTGGGCAACGGCCCCACGCACATGGTTCACCACCCGGAGTTCGTGTTCGACCGCAGCAACCTCACGCGAGGGGCGGCGTACTGGGTGGCGCTCACGGAAGGGTACCTGCGCTGAGTGGGGCGAAGCCGCGGCGGCTCTGGCCGTCGCCTTGCGGGGTCCTCACCGCTACGTCTTCGCGCAGGGTGACCTGCTTCCGGCGTAGGAGCCTCTCGGTAGCTACCTTGCGCTGCATCCGGGTCTGGTGGGCTATGGCCTGTTGGTGACGGCTGTGATCGTAGCTGCTGAACATCTTCCTACCTCCTGATCCAGATGATGCCGCCGGCTCTACTGGAACCGACAGGGCCGTTCTCAAGTAGGAGGGCGGCGGCGGTTGTAGGCTGTGGAGCATGAGTTCGCAGCCTCGGCCAAGGGCTTGGCACAGGATCACCAGCGAGGCGGCAGCGGCCTACCTCGCGGTGGACGAAGGCCGTTACTTCCTGAGGCCTTTCCTCGAGCGGGAATCGTCCGTGGCGCAGGCCGCGGAACTGCTGGGGGAGCCACTGGACCGCACCCACTACCGCGTGAAGCGCATGCTGCAGCTCGGCATCCTGGAGGTCACGCGCGAGGAGGCGCGGGCGGGCCGGCCCGTGAAGTACTACCGGAGCGTGGGCGATGGCCTGTTCGTGCCGTTCTCGCTGACCAGCGCGGCGGACTTGGAGGAGAGCCGCAGGCGCACCAACGCGGAGCTGGACGCGCGGCTGGTCCACGCGCAGACCGTGGCCATGCGGGAGCTGACCGACGCCCGCGGTACGTGGGGCTTCCGCCTCTTCCTGGACGACCAGGGCGCCACCCATTACGACTTCGCCCCCGAGGACGCGCCGGACGACTTCGACCTGCAGAAGCTGCAGGTGCAGCCAGGATCGCCGGCCGTCGTGGCCGCCTGGCTGCAGTTGCCACTGAAGCGCGAGCAGGCCAAGGAGCTGCAGCGTGAACTCGTGGAGCTGCTCCTGCGTTACAGAGCCATCTCGGAGGCGGAGCCCGGCGCCGACACGGATTACCTGATCCACATCGGTATGGGTCCGTTGCCGAGTTGAGGCGGCGGGCCGCCCGCGCCTAGATCGAGCCTAGATGATGTTGCGCTCCACCCGCCCCGGCCCCTCTGCCTGCGCGGCCGCCGCGAACCGCTCGAGGCGGAACTCCGTGATGTCGATGCTGGTGGCGCGCCCTTCGAGCACCTCTTCCGCCATCAGGCGCGCCACGGTGGGCGCCTGCTGCACCCCGTGACCCGAGAAGCCGCAGGCGTTAGTCCACCCGGCCATGCCCGCGGGCCGGCCGAGTATGGGGCTGTGGTCGGGGGTTATCTCGTAGAAGCCGGCCCAGCTGGCGCGGCGGTCGAGGGTCACCTCCTCCATCCAGGGGAAGCGGCGCAGGGCGGCCTCAAGGGTCGGCTCCAGCCAGGCCCAGTCGACGGTGTCCACGAAGCCCGCCGGTTCGTCCGGGTTGGACATGCCGATGATCAGCCGCTGACCCTCGCTCCGGAACCAGAGCCCGCTGGCCAGGTCCACCGTCAGGGGGTAGGAGTGCTCGCGCGGCAGGGGGCCGGTCACGTAGACCATCCGCCGATACGGCTTTACCGGCACCTGCAGCCCGGCGCGGGACCCGACCACGCCCGCCCAGGCGCCGGCCGCGTTCAGGATCTCGGGCGCCTCGAAGGCGCCGCGGTTGGTAGTCACGCGCCAGGCGCCGGCGGTGCGTTCGGCGCTCAGGAGCTCCGTGCCTAAGTGCAGCACCGCGCCGCGCTCCTGAGCCAGCTTCAGGTACGCCAGCGTGGCGCCGTGCGGGTCCACCACGCCGTCCCGCGGCCCGAAGGTGGCGCCACGCACGCCCGCCGCGTCGAACCGCACCAGCCGCTGCGCCTCGGCCTCGGTGAGGACCTCCACGGGGGCGCCCACGCTGCGCTGCACGGCCACGGCGCGCAGGTGCGGTGCCCAGGCCTCCTCCGGCACCAGGAGCAGGTACCCGATCGGCCGGTAGCCCACGTCGTGGCCGAACAGTTCAGGGAACGCGGCGTACTCCTGGATGCTCTCCCACGAGAGCCGCACGTTGGCCTCCGTGGAGAACTGCACGCGCACGCCGGCGGCGCTCTTCGCCGTGGAGCCCATGGCGGGCGCCGGCTGCGACTCCAGCAGGCCCACGCGTGCACCCCGTTCCGCCAGCCGGAAGGCGAATGCGGCGCCGACGATGCCAGCACCTATGACCAGCACGTCGTACGTCCTAGCGCTTGGGCTCATGCAAGCGATTGTATGCAGAGCCGGGTCCGCCTGGAACCAGGCCAGCGGGGTTCGGGGTCATTCCGAGC
>CAZPWN010000126.1:0-6251 GCA_964590475.1 uncultured bacterium
CGCTCCCTCGTTATGGCCGGCATGTGCAGCCCGTAGATGACCAGCACCGGCAAGCCCGCGAAGAGCACCAGCACGATGAACAACGGTCCTACGCTCAGGTCGTACCAACTTGAGTAGCTGACCCAGGCGAAGAACGCCACCATCGACAGGTTCACGTAACCGAACGTCAGCTCGGACGCGCGCCTCTCGGCGGGCACCATCCGTAGCGCACGCCTGGAGCCGAACTGAACCGCCAGGACGAACACTGCCATCACCCCTGCCACGACCAGAGGTCCGAAGAAGCTCCACACGCTCTTCCGGTCGAAGGCGTCGGCTTCGCCGCTCAGATTCCAGTGCGTGGGAATCTCAGCTGGCACCGTGGGGTACAGCAAGGCACCCCAGAGCGCCATCAGTAGGAGAAGCGCCAGCGCCGCGCCGTGCATGAGCAGGGCTGGCTGGCTGATGGATTGCGGATCTCGGTCGGTCATCAACGTCATGGGCTCTCGAAGTTGGACGCGGGCTCGCGCCGGCTCTCACGCATACGACACCAGGTAAGTATTCTCAGCATACCGCGCCGCGCCCGCCGCCAAAATGGGCCTGATATGGTCGAGCATGCCGAACAGGACGGTAAACGAGAAGTGGGCTATCCGTTCCGCCTTGCCGGACGATCTTGACCGGACGGAGTTGGCGGCCGGTATCGCTGATATCTACCGCGACGCCTTCGGAGGCCCTCCGTATCATGAGCCAGAAAGCGCAGCCACGGACTTCGTGGACCGGCTACGCAACGAAGCCGAACGCCAGGCGTGGCGCCTGCTGGTGGCAGAGGAGGATGGTGCGGCCCGAGGGTTCATCTACGGTTACGCTTCGCGGCCGGGCCAGTGGTGGCACGACGCCGTCACGGCGGAGCTGCCGGAGCCACTTACGCAGCGTTGGTTCACGAACGCTTTCGTCATCGTCGAGTTCGCGGTGCACACCGCCGCCCAGGGACGCTCCATGGGGACGCGTCTGCTCGAAGGCATCCTCAGGGAGTTGCCGCACACGACCGCCCTCGCTATGACGCACTGGGAAGAGAATCCCGCCGTTGGCTTCTACCGCAACCGCGGGTGGCGCATCCTGAAGGATGACTTCCGTTTCAACGAGAAGGACAAGCGAAGAGCCATCCTCGGGACGGAACTGGCGCGCCACCGCGTTCCGAGCCGGGATTAAGGCCTAGGGGCCGCTTTACGAGTTCCGGCATTTACCGCTGCCGACACCTCCCCTATACTCGCCCATGGATCAGACCGCCAAACCAGATGGAGCAGGCACGCTGGAGCGCACGGCAGGGGGCTACCGGGTCCAGTTCGAGAGGACCTACGACCGCCCCGTGGAACAGCTGTGGGAGGCCATAAGCTCGCCCGAGGGTCTGGACAGTTGGTACCCCACCAAACTGAGGACCGACGGAGTGGTGGGTAACGGCGTCACCGAAACGTTCGAGGGCGAGGACGGATCCAGCGAGGCGGCGCCGCCCGGCACGCTGACGGCCTACGAACCACCGCACGTGTTCGAGTACCGAGTGGAGGGGCCGGACGAGGCGCCCTACGCCGGCATGCTGGGCCACCAGACGCTCCGCATGGAGGCCCGGCCGCATGACGACGGGCGCGGCAGCAGGCTGGTCTTCACGCACGACGTCGAGACGCTTCCCACCGCGCTCGACGTCCTGGGCGGCTGGCACTACTGCCTGGAGCACCTCGCGCTGCGCATGGGCGCGAACGGCGAGCCAACGCCGGAGAACCACGAACGCTTCAGGCGTTACTACCAGGCGCAGTTCGGCGGGGAGGCGTAAGAGCGCCGCTGGCAGGCCTCAAAGTTCGTCGGTGCCGCCAACCGCTCCGTTGGGCACCCGGCCCGGTGCCCGCTCACTCGGCGCGTTGCTGCAAGAAGGCTTCGAACTCAACGTGCGTCATCGGTTCGCAGTGATAGCGTCCCTGAACCGCGCGGAAGCCTAGCTCCTGCACGGCTTGGTGCTGCTCGCGCGTCTCTATACCTTCCGCCACCGGCTCAATCCCGAGACTCAGCGCTACCTGCACGACGGCTTCGGCGAGGCGCCGGGCATCGGCGTGATCGAGCCGGTGGGTGATGGCCTCGTCGACCTTGAGCCGGTCGATAGGCAGGAGCCTTAGGCGGGCGAGCGGCGCAGCTACCGCGCCTAAGTCATCGAGCACGAGACCGAACTCCAGCTGCTTGAGAGCCCGCATGTAGCTGGTCACCAGCTCAGGATCCTGGAGCAGGGTGGCCTCGCTGACCTCGATCTCGATCTCGGCGGGCGCTAGCCCCGCCTCGTGCGCGAGAAGGGCGAGGGTATCGGGGAACGAGGGTTGAAGGAAGTAGCGGGTCGACACGTTGACCGCTATGCGCAGGGGCATCCCGTGCGCTCCGCGCCGAGCGGCGTGGTCCGCGAACGCCTTCCCCAGGATCCACTCCCCCAGTGGAACGGCGAGGCCGATGGTCTCGGCCACGGGCAGGAAGTCGCGCGGTGAGAGGTTGCCGCGAACGGCGTGACGCCAGCGGATCAGGGCCTCCACGCCGCAGACGGCGCCATCGGCCACGGCCACCTGCGGCTGGTAGAGCATGTCGAACTCGTCGAGTTCTATGGCCCGGCGGAGGTCCGCCTCCAGCTCCAGGCGCCCCTTCACCCTGTCGTTCTGTTCTCGCGTGAAGAAGTGGAAGCTACTGCGCCCGCGCGCCTTGCCATCGTAGAGCGCCGTGTCCGCCGCCCGGAGGAGCGTGTCCGCGCTGATGCCGTCCTCGGGGAACAGGGCTATGCCGACGGTGGTGCTGATCTTCAGCTGGCGACCGGCGACCGCGAAGGGCTCCTCGAACAGCTCGAGTAGGCGGGCCGTCACGTGCGCTACCTCGGAGCTCGACTCTATGTCGGGCAGGAACAGCACGAACTCGTCACCCCCGTGCCGCGCCACCACGTCCCAGCTGCGCACGACCTCGCGCAGGCGCTTGGCGACGACCCTGAGGACCTCGTCCCCCGCCTGATGGCCCAGGGAATCGTTGACGTTCTTGAACCGGTCGAGGTCGAGGAAGAGGACCGCCACCGTGGTGCCTTGCCGCTTGGCGCGCTCCAGCGCGTCGACCAAACGGCGCTCGAAGGCTATGCGCGTGAGGAGGCCGGTCAGGTCGTCGTGGTCGGCCCGGTGCGCCAGCTGCTGGATCAGGCGCCGCTGCTCCACGGCGCCCGCGAGCAGGAAGGCGGCGCCGCGGAGGAAGCGCACGTCCTCCTCCGAGAACGCCCCATCGCGCCCGGACAGCGCCTCGACCAGGCCGAACGGGTGCTCGCGTCCCTGTATGCGGGCACGGATGCCGCTCCTCAGGCCCAGCTGCTCCAACTCCTCCCTGGACCAGGTCCCCGCATCGTTAGCGAGCAGGTCGTCACTCTCCGCCTCGAAGCGCGCGGTCGACATCAGCGCGGACGCGGAGGCGGCGCTTTCTCCATGGAAGCCGGCCCGAATGGAGACCCCGTCACCTCGGAACTCGACTATCTGCACGTGCTCCGCTCCGAGCGTCTCCGCTATGCGGCGCGCAGCGAATTCGAGAACCGAGGTCAGATCGGCCGACGAGAGCGACCTGGCGGAGAGGTTCACGTACGCGGCCTGCTCCTGCGCGCGGCGCTCGAGGACCTTCCGCGCCCTGTGTTGGTCGCTGATGTCGACGCCGACGCCCAACACAATGGGCTCGCCGTCGATCACCACGCGCCGGCCGGTGAAGAGGTACGGCACGGGAGTACCGTCGTAGGTACGGAGACGCGCCTCTAACGCATACTCGCTGGTCCTTATGGCGACCTCGAAGTGCTTACGCAGCTCGTCACCCTCGATCGCCAGGTCGTCGGCTGTCACTTCGGCGAGTTCCTCGGTGCTCAAACCCGTGACGCGCTCAAGTTCCTGGTTCCACCGCACGAGGTGACCGTCCTCGAGCATGTAGAACACGCCCGGCAGGCTGTCGAGGATGGCGGTGACGAGCTGGTTCTGCTGCTCCAACTGCTCCTGCGTGCGGCGCCAATCGGTGACGTCGTACAGGAGCATCACCGCGTGCGGTTCCCCGCCCAGTACGATCGACTCGAACGCGAAAGTGCCGTGCCCCGTTTCGCCGTCGCCGCGCCGGAACGGCGCCTCGAACCGCACCGGCCTACCCTGCACCAACTCGTCACGCACGCGGTGGATGGGGCTCTCGCTAGGTTCGATGCCGATCTCCGGCAGGGCGCGGCCGATCACCTCTGGTCGCTCCAAGCGGAACGTCCGCGTGAAAGCCTCGTTCACCTCGATGATGCGGCCGCTGTGCAGCTCGAACACCACGATCGGGGAGGGGCTGCTACGGAACGCCTTGGCGAACCGCTCCTCGCTCTCCTCCAGACGCACGTCCATGCTGCGCTTCTCGGTCTGGTCGCGCATCATCTTCAGGAAACCGACCACGGCACCCTCGGCATCCTTCACGCAGTGCATGATGCCGTTCACCCATAGGCGTGAACCGTCCTTACGCAGGTGCCAGCGATCGTCCATCGCCTCACCCCGCTCGCGCGCCACCGCGAGTTCCTCCTCCGGCTCGCCTCGGGCGCGGTCCTCGAGGGTGAAGATCATGCTCCCCGGCTGCCCTACGAACTCGTGCTCCTCGTACCCGAAGAGTTCACGCACGCCCTGGTTCCACGACTCGATCACTCCGTTGGCGTCCAACGTGAAGACCGCGTAGGTACGGAGGTTCTCCACCAGCAAAGGCCATGGCTGCGTGCTCGGGGTGGAAAACGGTGGGTCCATCACCGGAAAGCATAAACGCCGAACCACGCACACTCCGGGTGTACGACACGCATTCGTGGCGTGCTCAGGCCTAAATCGCTGGATTTTCAGTAGGCTCGGCTATACCAAACACGCAAGTCTGGCCGTTGCGCCGAACCAGGCCTACGTTGTCTACCGCGCTCACACCTCACCTTCATCGTTCCAGGCGGCTGTGTTACTTAGCAGGGGGTGGTGGCGCCATTTCCCTATACTTGCGCAAACTCCAGGACATCGAGGGGAGCGGACGTATGAGCATCGATCTGCGCACGACCGGCGTTCACCACATAGCGCTACGGGTCACGGACCTGGAGCGCAGCAAGCGCTTCTACATCTCCACGCTCGGTTTCCCGGTGGTGGCCGAGTTCCCCGACCTGGTCCTCTTCTCGGCTGGACCGGTCGTGTTCGGCATCAGGAGCCCGGACGAACGTTCTCCCTCGGGCGACTCGTTCGACCCGTTCCGCGTGGGCCTGGACCACGTGGCGCTGATCTGCGAGGACGAGGCGGAACTCGAGCGCGTGGCGGGCCGCCTCGAGGAAGAGGGGATCTGGAACACGGGCGCCAAGCTGGACGAGGCTCTCGGCAAGCGGTACGTAGCGTTCAAGGACCCCGACGGCATCAAGTGGGAGTACTACATGGCCTGAAGGGCTGGGGCGCAACAAGGTGAAGGCTCTGGCTAAGGCAGGGATGACCGAAGACGAGATGAAGGAGCAGGACGCCATCGACACTCGCATCGCCATCGAGGAGGGAGAGCTGCGGAACGCGGAGCACGATGCCTGGTAGCGGGTCGCCAAGCTGGTCCAAGGACTGGCTGCTGATCAGCGACATCGACGGCACCCTGACGGGCGACGACGCCGCGCTCGAGAAGCTCATGCGGCGCCTGACGGAGAGGCGCCACACCATCGGCTTCGGGGTCGCCTCAGGGCGCTCGCCGACACTGGTGCGACAGGCCATGGACCGCTTCGGCCTGAACGAGCCCGACATCGTGATTGCCAGCGTGGGCACCGAGATGATGGGGCCGGGCGGCCTCGGCGAGCTCTACCGCGAGCATGTCGGGGTGGCATGGGACCGCGCCGCCGTAGTGGGCGCGCTCGAGGCCGTGAAGGGCCTGGAAGCCCAGGGCGCGGCCGGCCAGGGTCCGTTCAAGGTCAGCTTCCATGCGGCCGGTGAATCGGTGCCCGCTGTCCAGACCGCCCTTGCGGAGGCTGGCCTGACGGCGAAGCTGATCCATTCGGCCGGAACGTTCCTGGACGTCATCCCCGCCCAAGCCTCGAAGGGCGAGGCGGTGCGCTTCGCGGCCGCCGCGCTGGGCATGCCCCTGGAGCGCGTCGTGGTGGCGGGCGACACCGGCAACGACGCCGACATGCTGACGTGCGGCGCCAGAGCCGTGGTGGTGGCGAACTACGACCCCGAGCTGGAGCCGGTGCTGGCGGAGGCGGACGTCTACCGCGCGCGCGGGCGGCA
>CAZPWN010000127.1:0-6238 GCA_964590475.1 uncultured bacterium
ACTTCCAACGGACCGGGCGCTCACCTGCTATATTGGCGGGTGCCCGCGCGAGCTGTGCTCGGTGCGGGTGCCCGCGCGAGCTGCCCTCGTAAGCGGTTTGCTGAAGACAACGTCGGCCGCACGCGCCGACACGTACACGCGCCCGTAGCTCAGCCGGATAGAGCGTTCGCCTCCGGAGCGAAAGGCCGCAGGTTCGAATCCTGCCGGGCGCACCACACGTCTTCGAGTAAGGGTCCCTTAGCGACCACCCGTCACCAGACCGGCAGCTCCGGGTGGCTGCTCCGCACCCACGGCTGCTCGACCTCCAGGCCATCGCCGCTGAACACGAACACCTCCCGGCCCTCCACCCGCAGCCGGACGGCGTCGACGTCCTTGGGCTGCGTGAGCGTGTAGAAGAGCTGGTTGAGGCGGCCGGCCATGAGCGCCGTGCCGCCTCCCTGCTCGAACTCGGAGCTAAGGTCCACCGTCAGCACGCCTCCGTTGGTGGAAGCGCCCAGCAACCTCGTCCCCTCAGGCAAGGTGGTGGTTAGGCCGCTGCCCGGCTCGGGCCCGGCTACCAGCTTCTCTACCTGCCACCGCACGCGCTCCTCGGGCTGTAGGCGACCGACCTTCTCGTGGTCGGGCACGAGCGTGAAGCTGGTGCCGAGGTCGCGTACGAAGTAGACGGT
The DNA here is from genome assembly GCA_964590475.1 of uncultured bacterium. Classification (GTDB taxonomy): domain Bacteria; phylum Deinococcota; class Deinococci; order Deinococcales; family Trueperaceae; genus JAAYYF01. The sequence continues at coordinate 669 of CAZPWN010000127.1, forward strand.
GAGGTCGGGCAGACGCTGCATGGTGCGCACGGCGATGGCCCCGAAGAGCGCCAGCAACAGGAGCAGCGCCAGCGCCACGACCCTAAGAACCACGGTCCTCATGGTTCAACGGTAGCGCGCGAGGTGGGCGGTGCGTACACGGGCGGAAGCGTTACGACCGCCTGATCGGCAGGTAGCGCGGCTCCCACATGGCCTGCCGCACGGCGTCGGCAACGTCGTCGGGGAGCTCCCGTCGCGCCACCCCGTCGGAGATGGCCTGCTTGGCCACCGCCACCGCCACGTGCTTGCTGGCCCGGCGCAGCGCATCCACGCGCGGGTAGACCGCACCCTCGAGTAGGCGACCGGGGTCCGTGTATTCGGCGAGCGCCTCGGCCGCGGCTGTGAGCATGCCGTCCGTGACCTTGCTGGCAGCCGTAACCAGCGCACCCAGGCCGAGGCCCGGGAAGATGAAGGCGTTGTTGCCCTGGCCGATAACGAACTGCCGGTCGCCCTGCATCACGTCGGGGAACGGGCTGCCCGTGGCCACCACGGCGGCGCCCTTCGTCCAGGCCAGCACGTCCTCCGGCACGGCCTCGCTGTTGGCGGTGGGGTTGGAGAGCGGGAAGATGATGGGCCTCGGGCTGTTGGCAGCCACGGCCTCCACAAGGCTCTGATCGAACGCACCCGCCTGACCCGAGAGTCCGATCAGCGCGGTGGCCTTGGCGTTCTGCACCGTCTCCAGCAGGTTGGGTGCACTGCCGCTGAACTCCCAGCCCTCCAGGCGCGAGGCCGCCTGCGCCACGCTGAGCTTGTAAGGCTCCATGCCCTCACGGCCCTCCACCAGCAGGCCGCGCGAGTCGAGCACCAGGACCTGCGCCTGCGCTTGCTCGGGGCTTAGCCCCTGCTTCACGAGGCCGTTGACGATCTGCTGCGCCACGCCCACCCCGCCGGCGCCGGCGCCGTGGACCACGAACACCTCGTCCGTGAGTTTCCTATGCGTCATGCGCGCGCTGGCCAGCAGGCCCGCGAGGACCACGGCGCCCGTTCCCTGGATGTCGTCGTTCAGGCTCGGCAGGGCCTCGCGGTAACGGTCCATGACGTCGAACGCCTTCTGCTTGCTGAAGTCCTCCCACTGCAGCAGCGCATGGGGGAAGCGCTTAGCGAACGCCGTGACGAACCTCTCTATGAAGTCGTCGTACTCCTGACCCACCAGGCGCTCGTGCCGCACCCCAAGGTAGAGAGGATCGTCGAGCAGGTCCGCGCGGTTGGTGCCCACGTCCAGCTCGATCGGCAGGGTAGTGGCGGGATCGATGCCCGCCGCCGCCGTGTAGAGGGAGAGCTTGCCGATGCAGATGGCCATGCCCCCGAAGCCCTGGTCGCCGATGCCGAGGATGCCTTCCGAGTCGGTAGCCACCGCGAGCCTCACGTCTTCCAACGGGAACTGCTCGAGCACCTCTTCCACGCTGTCGATGTTCTCGGTGCTGATGACCAGGCCGCGCGGCCAGCGGTAGATGAGGCTGAAGTTCTGCACCGCCTCCGCCACCGTGGGCGTGTAGATGATCGGCAGCATCTCCTCCAAGTGGCGCTCGAGGAGCGCGTAGAAGAGCGTCTCGTTACGGTCCTGCAGGACCCTCAGATAGACGTGCTTGTCGAGGCCGGTGGGGAAACGCTTGAAGTTGGCGTAGGAGCGCTCCACCTGCTGCTCCAGGGTCGAGATGTGCGGGGCTATCAGGCCTGTGAGGCCCAGCTCGCGACGCTCCTCGGCGCTGAAACCCGAGCTCTTGTTGAGTAGCGGTAGGCGCGTGATCATGTAACCCGACAAGTCGGTGGTCACGTACGGGTTGCCTTGGTCGTCAACGTGTCGTTCGAACTGTTTCATACAGGTTGCTCCAGATTCACGCCCGTGGGCGGGCGGACAAAATAAATCGCCGGCTCTTCGCGTAATGCTTCGCCGGTCTCCTGCCAGCGCACTTCTGCCGACCCGGTAGGGCTATGGAGGTTCAATCCTCCCCGGGGCTCGAGGGGTCGGGTGGCAGCGGCACTATGCCCGGGTCCTGACCGGGCTCCTCTTCCGGATCCTCCTCCGGTTCGTCTTCTTCCGGCTCGTCGTCCTCTGGCTCGTCATCTTCTACCGGCTCGTCATCGCTCGGGCCCTGCTGCGGATCCTCCTCGCCTGGCCCCTGCTCCGGCTCCTCTACCGGTTCCTCATCGCTCGGTTCCTCAGCAGGGGGAGCTTCACCCTCCGGCACTTCCTCGGCATCGTTACCTGCACCACCGTCCGGGTCGCCGCCGCTTTCACCCCCCGCTGCCTCGTCGGTATCCGCTCCGCCACCCTCACTGGGCAGCCCGGCCAGGCGCCGCGCCTCGGCCGCGAAGAACTCGTACTCGTCGTTGCCCGGTTCCAGCTCGAGCGCCCTGCCGTAGGCTTCCGCCGCCTCGGCGAAGTTACCCACCTGGAACTCCAGCCTCCCCAGTTGGCTCCAGGCAGCCGCGAAGTCGGGCGCCGCTTCGACCGCGGCCCTGAAGCCGCTGCGGGCGCCCTCGACGTCGCCCACCTGGTAGGCGTTCGTGCCCCTCACGAAGGCGTCGCCAGCGGCCGGCCCGAACGCCAGCTGCTGGCGGGCCACCTGCAGGAAGTGGCGCGCGCGGGCGTCGTCCGGGTCGAGACGCAGGACCTCCTGCCAGAGGCCCACGGCCTCGGCCGCGCGGCCCCCCTCCTGAGCGCTGCGCGCCGCCCAGACCCAGGCGTCCACGTACTGCGGGTTGTGCTCGGTGGCGCCGAGGAAGAGCTGTTCCGCCTGATCGAGCTCGCCGTCCGCGTAGGCCGTCTGGCCGGCATAGAAATCGTTGGCGGCGGCCACGCCCCAGCGCATCTGCGCCCGGGTGACCTCCAGGAACCAGGCGGAGCGGGCGTCGTCCGGATCGGCGGCCAGCGCGGCCTGCCAGTAGGGCTCCGCCTCCGCGGGCCGCCCCAGTTCGAAGGCGCTGCGCGCGGCCCACACGGCGGCGTCGGCGAAGTCGGGGTTGGCGGCGTAAGCGCGCTCGAAGCTGGCGAAGGCTTCGGCGAGGGAACCGGCTTCGTAGGAGCGGATGCCCGCGCGGTACGCCTCGCTGGCCTCCGCGCCGTACTCGTCGCGCTCCCGGCTGAGCTCCAGGAAGAAGCGAGCGCCCTCGTCCTCGGGTGCAACCTGCACGAGCCGCCCCCAGATCTGGATGGCGGTGGCGGTGTCGCCCTCCTCGAACGCCATGCGCGCGAGCCAACGCAGCGCCTCGGGGTCGGCGGGCTCGATGTCGAGCAAGGTGAGGTAGTAGGCGCGGGCCGCCTCCAGGTCACCCGCCTCGTAGCGGGAGAAGGCGAGCTGGTTCAGCGCGGCCCTTACGAACTCCACGTCCGTGGGGAACGCCTCGGCCTCCGCGCCTTCCAGCCCCGCAGGCGGGTTGGCAACGGGCAATATCTCGCCGCCCTCCGCCACGTAGGCGTCCCAGTGGGAGAACGCCCGGCTATGCCACCGCACCGAGCCGTAGACCCGCGCGGTGAAGGCGAGCGCTTGGCGGTAGGCCTCCTCCGCCCGGAGCGCCTCCGTGCTGGAGGCTCCTGCCGCAACGCGGGCCTCGTCCAGTTGACGCGCGGCCTCCGCGGTGACGCGCTCCGCCGCGTCGATGGCGGCGCGCCACACGCCGTCGTCCGGCGTCGGTTCCCTACCCAGGTCGGTGGTGAGCGCACGCTGGTAAAGGTTCTCCGCTTCGGCGACCGCGTTTCGAGTAGGCGCCTGTGCTCCGGCCCACCCCGGAAGCGCCGTCAGGCAGCCGAGCAGCGCCACCAAGAGCACGGCGGCCGAACGCGCGGCTGCGCGTGCCCCACTCCTGCCGTTGCGCCGCTCCGTGCCCCCCCGCACGGCCCTCAGCGCGAACGCGCCGTGAGCCACACGACCTCCTGGCCGGCCCGCACGAAGTACAGCAGACGCTGCCCTCCTTCGGGACCGGAGTAAACGATGCGGGTGTGGGTCTCGGGCCCCAGCGGCCCCAGGGCGGAGTGCTGGCTGCGGCTCTGCTCGAAGTAGCCGGCCACGGCGTAGGCGGTGGAGACCTGATGGTCGATGGCCCCAGCCAGGCTGGTGGCCACGCCGCCGAGGGTGTAGGCCTCCCACTCCGTCCAGGCCGAGTGGCCCTCTATGCGCCGCACGATGGCGTCCACGCCGGCGCCGGTGGCCCTCAAGGTGCCGCGGGGGAACGAGACCGCGCCGTTGAACTGCGCCTGGATGGCCGTGACGGTCATGACCTCCGCCAGGAGCTGCGCGTGTGCAGCTCCACCTAAGGGGAAGGTAAGCAGTAGTGCAGCCACCACGGCCGCCCACCTGCGCCTGTAACGCGCCTGTGTGGCCGCGACGGGGACCGGTCGTGCGGGACGTGCGGCCAAGTCGGACATCAGGTCGGACATGAGCCGAGTCTACCACCGCTCCCGCGCACCCCTCACATCCGCCCCGAGCGAGTAAACGGCTACTCCACGGCGGTATGGTTGCGGTTCCGTCCGCTCCCTGAACCTAGCCCAGGGAAGGTCCGCGCCTCGGTCGGATCAGCTTGACCCTCCCGCCGACCAGCCGCTACCCTTGAGTTCGGTCCGTGAGATGCGGTAACCGCCTTACCCGGGAGCCCCGGGCACCCCACGACTCGAAGCACCCCCAAGTGCTCGACCGAAGTGGGTAACGTACACGACCATCCGGCGGCCCCGCCGCCGCGGAAAGACGGAGTGACCATGTTCCAAAGTCTGGGTGATCGACTCCAATCGGTCTTCGACGGCCTGCGTGGCCGCGGCCGCCTGACGGAAGCCGACGTGAAGGCTGCTCTCCGCGAGGTGCGGGTGGCCCTGCTGGAAGCCGACGTGAACCTCGAGGTCGCCCGCGATTTCACCAAGCGGGTGCAGGAGAAGGCCATCGGCTCCGAAGTCCTCATGTCCCTCAACCCCGAGCAGCGCGTCGTGGCCATCGTGCACGACGAGCTGAAGGAGGTGCTGGGTGGCAAGGCCGTGCAGCCCACCCTCAAGTCCGAGGGCAACATCTGGCTGCTGATGGGCCTGCAGGGGGCCGGTAAGACCACCACGGCCGGCAAGCTGGCGTACCGCTACAAGTCGCAGGGCCGCCGGGTCCTGCTCGTGGCGGCCGACACGCAAAGGCCCGCGGCGCGCGAGCAGCTGAAGACGCTAGGCAACCAGATCGGCGTACCCGTCTTCGAGGTGCAGGACAACGAGGCGCCCGCCGCCGTGGCGGCGCGGCTCAAGGAGCATCTGCGCAAGGACTTCCGCGACCTGGTCATCGTCGACACGGCCGGCCGCCTGCAGATCGACGACTCGCTGATGACCGAGCTCTCGGAGCTGAGCTCGCGGCTGGAGCCCAGCGAGAAGGTGCTGGTGGTGGACGCCATGACGGGTCAGCAGTCGCTGCCGGTAGCCACGGCGTTCGACGAGCGCATCGGGGTCTCCGGCCTCGTGATGACCAAGCTGGACGGCGACGCCCGCGGCGGCGCCGCCCTCTCCGCCAAACACGTGACGGGCAAGCCGATCTACTTCGCCGGCATGAGCGAGAAGATCGACGGCC
>CAZPWN010000128.1:0-6221 GCA_964590475.1 uncultured bacterium
TCGCCTGTTGGGCTTTGGCCACAGCCTCCGCTGAGTACTGCCCCTGCTGATGCCGCTTCGCGAGGAAATCCACCGCGGCCGAAGACCACGCTCTCGCCGTAGCGGGCGAGCAGCCAGTCGCGCACCGCCAGCACCACCGCCCTGGACAGGTCGGAGCTGACGCTCGACTGCACCAGCACGTCCGCCCCGGTGCGCTCGGCGCTCTGCACGTTGCCCTCGCCGTCGTACTCCACGTTCCAGCCGAGCGGCGCCAGCGGGTAACGCCAGGCGCGCTCGGCCATGTCCGGGCTGATCATGCCGAGGCGGACCATGCGGTCCAGCACCTCGCGCATGCTGCGCCTGGTGACCTCGAACTCGTTGTGCCGCGCGTTGGGGGCGGGGATGATGCGGGCCAGGTAGAGGCCCTCGGCCAAGTTGAGCTCGATGGGGTCCTTGCCGAAGTAGGTCTGCGCGGCCGCGCCTATGCCGTAGACGTTGCCGCCCCAGAAGACCACGTTGATGTAGTGCTGCAGGATCTCGCTCTTGGTCAGCCGCCGCTCCAGCTCGAGCGCCAGCATGGCTTCCTTGGCCTTGCGCTCCAGCGAGCGTTCGGAGCGGATCTCGTGCAGCAGAACGTTCTTGATGACCTGCGTGGTGATGGTAGAACCGCCGCGCCCCGCGTCGCCGAGGAACTCCTCGTACGCGGCGCGCAGGATGCCCAGGGCGTCCACGCCGTAGTGGTTGAAGAAGTCGTCGTCCTCGTAGGCGACGATGGCCAGCAGCGCGGCGGGCGACACCTGGTCCAGAGTCACGGGGATGCGGTTGGTGGACTCGCGGTCCTCACCCATGGCCGGTACCAGCACCCCTATGCGCGTGGTGCCGTCGTTGGCGAACACCTGCGAGGTGGTGCTGAACTTGAGCGCGTCGAGCGCTTCCAGCGAGGGGAGCTCCTGTGCCCACTTCAGCGCGGAGGACGCCAGCAGCGACCCCACGGAGAGGACGCCGGCGAGCACCACGATGAAGAGGCCCTGAACGATCTTCACGTGCACAATGCTACCAGCCTTGGACCGGCCCAGCGTGAGCCAGGATGCGGCTACGCGTTGGTGAACTCCAGGTACCGCTCGAGCTTACCCAGCGCCGCGCCGCTCTCCAGGCTCTCGCGCGCGAGAGCCACGCCCTCCCGCAGGTCGTTCGCCAGGTCGGCTAAGTAAAGGGCGGCGCCGGCGTTGAAGAGCACCAGCTCACGTTTGGCGGTGTCTCCGGCCGTGCTGCCGTCGCCAGCCAGCACCCGGCGGAGCTGCTCGGCGTTATGGGACGGACCGCCGCCAGCCACCTCCTCCAGCGGCCTGGTGGTCAGCCCCACGTCCTCCGGGCTCACCTCGTAGGTGCGCAAGGCTCCGTCCGGCATGAGCTCCGTCACGCGGCTCGGTCCGCTGATGCCGAAGTCGTCTATGCCGGCGCCGTGCACCACCAGCGCCCGCTTGAGGCCCAGGCCCCTGAGCACCGCCGCCAGGGGCTCCGTGAGCTCGGGGGCGTAGACGCCCATCAGCTGGCGGTCGGCCCCGGCGGGGTTGGTGAGCGGCCCCAGGTTGTTGAAGATGGTGCGCGCCTGCAGGTCGGCGCGGATGGGCGCCACGAACTTCATGGCCGGGTGGAAGCGGCGCGCGTAGATGAACGCCAAGCCCACCTCCTCGACCGCCTGCGCCAGCCGCTCCGGCTCCAGATCGAGCCGCGCTCCGAGCGCCTCCAGCACGTCGGCGGAGCCCGACTTCCTCGTCACCCCCACGTTGCCGTGCTTGGCCAGGCGGGCGCCGCCGGCGGCGGCCACGAACATGGCCGTGGTGCTGATGTTGATGGTGTCGATGCCGGTGCCGCCCGTGCCGCAGGTGTCCACCAGCGGCCCGTTGGCGCGCACGTCTATCTTCACGGCGCGGTCGCGCATGGCCTCGGCGAAGCCCGTGATCTCGTCCACCGTTTCGCCCCGCATGCGCAGCGCCGCGAGGAGCGCGGCGGCCTGCACCTGTGAGAGCTCGCCGTCCATCAGACGCCCGAGCACCTCGCGTGCGGTGGCGCGGTCGAGGGTGGCGCCGCCGAAGATGTCGTTCAGAAGCTTGCCGATGAGCAGGTCAGGCATCCGCGTCCCTCACCTGGGCCACCGGGCGCCTCAGCTCCGCCCGCGCGCCCGCGGCGTAGGCGCGCTCCCACAGGAAGCGGTCCTCGCCTATCAGACCGGAAGTCCAGGGCCCCAGCAGCACGCGCTTCAGCGCCAGGCTGGCCGGATGCACCCCGAGCGCCCAGGCCACCTCCGCCGCCCGGTGCTTGCGCCATACGCGCACGTGCGCGGCGCCGGCCGAGCGGGCCTTGGCCTCGAGGTTCTCCAGGTAGTGCTCGTCCCAGTGCTCCACCGTGGCGCCCGTCAGCAGCCGGAAGCGCGCGCCGGCCTGCTTGAGGCGCCAGCCCAGGTCCGGGTCCTCGCCGCCGTAGGTGGAGAACACCGGGTCGTAGCCGCCGACCTCGTGGAACAGCTCGGCCCTCACGCTGGTGGAGCGGCCGTTGGTGTTCCACCAGCCCTGCACCCGGGTCAGCCTGTCGCCAACCTCAAGGTGTTCGGGCAGGCGCTGCTTGCTGAGGCCCACCATGTCCGGCGTCTCGTGCAGGCGCCGGTTGTCCTCCACCCAGCCGGGGCCGGGTATCACGTCGTCGTCCGAGAAGAGCAGCACGGGAGCCTGGGCGCGCGAGGCGCCGATGTTGCGCGCGGTGGCGGCGTGGAGGCCCGGCCCGGTGGTCCAGCTGAAGCGGTAGGGCGGGCGGTATGCGGCCAGGAACTTCTCGGTGTCGTCCGTGCAGGCGTCGGCCACCACGATCACCTCGAAGTCGAGCTGCTCCAGCTCGAGCGCCCGCAACTTGCGCTCGAGCAGCACGCGGCGGTCGCGGGTGGGCACGATCACGCTCACCGCTGGCACCGTGGACTGATCCAGCGGGAAGAGGGGCCTTCCTCGCGCCTCGGCCGTAACGGGGTCACTCACTTCCAACGCCATCCTTCCCGGCACCGCGGTGCGCAGGCTCCCCTCGCCGGGGAGCGGACACCCTAACACCGCCGTGCCGCAGACCCCGGCTGTAAGCCCCTTCCAGTACCAAGCGGTACTCCCCGTCGGTCAGAGACTCCGCCTCGCGCCTCTCCAGCGCGGCGGCGCGCTGCTCCACACGGGACAGGCGGCGCCATGCGCGGCTGAGAGGGTGGGTGCCCGTCCAGAACGCCACGCGTGGGCCGGGATGGAGCCGGCTGAAGGTCCAGGCCGCTCGACCCATGGCCTCGTGCTTCTTGGTGGTGCCCTCCAGGGTCACGGGGTCGTGGTGCTCGAGGTAGGCACCCCGCAGGAAGCGCGCCTGCACTCCGGCGAGGTGGAGCCTGTACCCCATCTCGTGCTCCTCCCAGCCGTAACCGCGGAACGACTCGTCGAACCGCTGGCCTGCCAGCAGCGCGCGCGGTAGCGAGAGAGAGGCGAACCAGAAGCCCGCGTAGCCCAGATCAGCGCCGTCTCTCAGGGCATCGGTACCGCCGTGCAGCCGCCGGCGCCAGTACGCCTGGAACGGCGTGCGGGCGCACTCGTCCGGCACCTGCAGGTGGCTGACCCAGGCGCCCGGGCGTCCGGCCTGCGCTTCCAGGTGCCGCTCGAGCAGGTCGGCCGACGCGGGCACCATATCGTCGTCGGAGAAGAGCAGCAGGTCGCCGCGCGCCGCCTCTATCGCTGCGTTGCGCGCAGCGGCGCGGCCGCCGTTGGGCAGTCGCACCGCGGTGATCAGATCCGGGTAGCTCCGCTGCAGGTCAGCCAGCACCGCCGGCGTCTCGTCGGGGGAACCGTCGTCCACCACGACTATCTGGTAGTCCAGCCGGCGGCCGGCGGCCGGCGCCAAGGCCGCCCACGCCTCGACCACGCGCGGCAGCAGCGCCGCCCGGCCGTAGGTGGGGATGAGTACGCTGAGCGAGGCTGTTTCCGTGCGGGTCACTCTCCAAGGGGTGCCTGAACCGGTTCCGGCCCTACTGGCCCTTCCCCTCCAGGGCCTTAGGTATGAACAGGCCGATGGCGTGGAAACCGGCGTCCACGTACACGGTCTCGCCCGTGATGCCGCCGCCCAGCTGACCGGCCAGCAGGGAGAGTCCGAGCCCGCCGACCTCCTCCTGCGTGATGTTGCGCCTCAGCATCGACATGTCGCCCGCGGCGGAGTAGAGATCGCCGAAACCGCTGATGGAGCGCGCGGCTATGGTGCGCACCGCGCCGGCACTGATGGCGTTCACGCGGATGCCGCTGGGCCCCAGGTCGTACGCCAGGTACCTGACGCTCGCCTCCAGCGCGGCCTTGGAAACACCCATCATGTTGTAGTGCGGCACCACTCGCTCGGCGGCCAGGTAGGACAGCGTGACGATGCTGCCGCCCTCCTTCATGAGGGGCGCGGCGCGCTGCGCGGTGGCCACGAGGGAGTAGGCGGAGACGTCCATGGCCGTCTTCCAGTCGGCGCGCGTGGTCTCCACGAACGGCCGCTCGAACGTGGTCGCCGGGGCGAACGCCACGGCGTGGACCACGTAGTCCAGCTGGCCGAATTCGGTGCCGATGCGGTCGAACAGCGCGTCGAGGCTGGCGTCGTCCGTGACGTCCGCCTCGAGCAGCAGGGGGTTCTCGATGTCCTGGGTGAGCTTCTCGAGGGGCTCCCTGAGCCTCTCGCCCTGGTAGCTGAACGCCAAACGCGCTCCGGCCTGCGCCAGCGGCTGAGCTATGGCCCATGCCAGCGAGCGCTGGTTGGCCACGCCCATCACTAGTGCGGTCTTGCCTGTGAGGTCGATCGTGTACATGGACGCTCCTTAGTTACTGGTCGGTAAGGCGGTGCTCTTTGGCGCCAGCTGGCCGGTGGCCTACCGGCCGGCGCGCCAGTCTACCGCAACGTTCATGAAGTTGGAGAGGAGCTGGTGGCCGCCCTGCGTGAGCACGCTTTCGGGATGGAACTGCACGCCCCACACGGGCCGGCTCCTGTGCCGCAGGCCCATCAGCACCCGCACCTCGGAGCCGTCTTCCAGGGTGTCGGTGGCCCAGGCCAACGGCTCGAGCTCACGAGGCAGCTCCTCCACCACCAGCGAGTGGTAGCGGGTGGCGGTGAGGGGGTTCGGCAAGCTGGCGAACGGGCCCTCACCCTGGTGCTCGATCTGCGAGGTCTTGCCGTGCACCAGTCGGGCGGCCCTCACCACCCTGGCGCCGAACGCCTCGCCGATGGCCTGGTGACCCAGGCACACGCCCAGCATGGGCACTTCGCTCGAGTAGCGCCGTATGACCTCCAGCGAGCGTCCCGCCTGGGAGGGCGTGCAGGGTCCCGGCGAGATGACGATGCCGTCTGGCTTCAGGTCGGCCACGTCGTCCAGCTGGAACGCGTCGTTGCGCCACACGCTCACGTCTGCCCCGAGCTCGGCCAGGTACTGGACGAGGTTGTAGGTGAACGAGTCGTAGTTGTCGATGACGAGTAGCCTGGCCGCTGGTCTCTCCATCAGCCCAGTCCCTCTGTCGCCAGTTCGACGGCGCGGCGCAGGGCGGCCAGCTTGTTCATGCACTCCTGCCACTCCGAGGCCGGGTCCGAATCGGCCACCACGCCGGCGCCCGACTGCAGGTGCACCAGGCCGTCCTTCACCACCAGCGTGCGGAGCGTGAGGGCCATGTCCATGGCGCCGCCCAGCGCCAGGTAACCGAAGGCGCCGGCGTAGGGCCCGCGCCGCACGGGCTCCAGTTCGTCGATTATCTCCATGGCGCGCACCTTGGGCGCGCCGGACGCGGTGCCCATGGGCATGGTGGAGGCCAGGGCGTCCAGGGGGGTGCGCCCCTCCGCCAGCTCCCCGACCACCTCGGAGACGATGTGCATGACGTGGCTGTAGCGCTCGATGCGCATGAGCTCCTCCACCTTCACGCTGCCGGGCCGGCACACGCGGCCGAGGTCGTTGCGGCCCAAGTCCACCAGCATCACGTGCTCGGCGCGCTCCTTCTCGTCCGCCAGCAGCTCGCGCGCCACCTCGGCGTCCTCCTCGGGCGTGGCGCCCCGGGGGCGGGTGCCCGCTATGGGGAGGGTCTCCACCCGGCTGCCGTCCGAGCGCACCAGGCTCTCGGGGCTGCTGGCCACCAGCGTCACGGGGCCCAAGTCGAGGTAGCCCAGGTAAGGGCTGGGGTTCACGCTCCTCAGCGCGCGGTAGATGGCGAAGGGGTGCA
>CAZPWN010000129.1:0-6201 GCA_964590475.1 uncultured bacterium
CGGCGGAGCCTTGGGCGCGCCCCGTGCCGAGCCCACTAAGGAGTATCAGTACGCCCAAGGCGGCGAAGAGCATGCGCAGTAAGCCCTTCGAGGGGGTAGAAGCGCTCATAGCTTGATTCATTGGGGCAATGTTACCCGTCCGCTAGGCGGCTGGGCCGCGGCTCCCGGCTTACGCACCTGCTCAGATGAGCATGGTACCTTGTCCATATGGATACACCACGGGCAGGGTCGGAGAACGCAGCGCTCAGGGTGCTCGGCGTGGAAGCCTCCGGTCAGCTAGAAGCCATCGCAGCGCTGCTGCAGGGATTCCCAGCCAGCGGCTGGCAGCGCGTCACGGCTGCGTTGCAGATATCCGACCAGCAGCTGGCGGAAGCGGTCAACATCAGCATCTCCACGCTCACGCGCCGCAAGCGCGAAGGCAGGTTCACGCAGGAGGAGAGCGAACGGCTTCTGCGCCTGAGCGGTCTGGCCGCCAAGGCCGGAACCGTGTTCACGTCGCCCGACCGGGTCCACTCGTGGTTCACCTCCCCCAACCAGCAACTGGGGGGAGAGACCCCCTTGGCGTATTCCAAGACCTCCATCGGAGCGGCGGAGGTGGACCGTGTCCTCGAGCGCATCCTGGACGGCGCGCCAGCGTGATCTCGGCATGGCGCCTGGTCAGCGCCGCCAGGTTAGCTACCGCGTTCGACGGAGAGGGAAGCTACCGCTACGGCAACCGCTGGACCGAGCCCGGCACCCGCGTCGTCTATCTGGCCTCCACCACCAGCCTCGCGGCGCTCGAGGTGCTGGCGAATGCCGGAACCCCGGACCAGTTGACGGAGTTCATGGCCGTGCCCGTATCGGTCCCGGAGCGGCACGTAAGCGACCTGGACGGTCTCCCGGAAGATTGGCGCCAAAGCCCGGCCCCGCAGAGCACGAGGCAGACCGGTACGGCCTGGGCCACGGCGGGTGCTAGCGCGGTGCTGAGGGTGCCCAGCGTGATCGTGCCTTGGGAACACAACTACGTGGTGAACGTGGCCCACCCGGAGTTCGGGAGCTTGCGGATGGGAGAGCCTCGGCCGTTCCAGTTCGACCGCCGCCTCTAGCCCTTGAACGGGTAGAAGATCGGCACGAGGAGCAGAATCACCACGGTCAGCAGTACCAGCAACCCGATGCCCACCCGCGGCAGGTCGCTGAAGCGGTAACGCCCCGGCCCTAGCACCAGCGTGGTCACGGGCGACGAGACCGGGTTGATCAGGGTGCACGAAGCCCCCAGCGCAACTACCACCAGCAGCGGCACGGGCGAGACGCCCAGGCCCTGCGCCGCCTGCAGCGCCACCGGCGCCATGAGCACCGCCGACGTGGTGTTGGTCAGGAACTGCGTAACGAGCACGGTGAGGAGGAACACCCCGGCTATGAGCGCGACCGGCCCGGCGTCACCCAGCCATGACGTTATGGCGCGCGCCGCTAAGTCCACGCCGCCCGTCTCCGTCAGCGCCGTGGCCAGCGGCAGCATGCCGGCTATGAGGATCACCGTGGGCCACTGCACGCTGCGGTAGGCCGACTCGGCCGTTATGCAGCGTGTGGCCACCAGCGCCAGCACGGCCACCAGCACGATCATCACCAGCGGCAAAGGCGTGAGGGACATGGCCGCCAGCATGGCCAGGACTATGGCCGCGGCTAAGGGCGCGCGGTTGGCGTTCGGCGCCGGTGGTTCGCCCTCGGTGGCCTCGCTGAGGATCACGGCGTCGTTGCGTTCACGCTTCAGGAGCTCGACGGCCTGGGGGAAGCCGCGGACGAGCAGAACGTCCCCGAAGCGCAGCCGCTCGTGCGCCAGGCCGCCCGTCAGGCGCTCGCCGCCGCGCTGGATGGCCAGCACCACGGTCCGGTACCTATCGCGGAAGCGGAGCTCGGCCAGCGTCTTGTCCTGCCAGCTCGACCTGGGGGTGAGCAGCAGCTCGGCGAAGATCAGGTTGGACGGCATGACCTGCCCGGCCTCGGCGGACACCACCTCGGCCACCACGCCGTACTCCTCCACGATGTGCATGAGGCCCTCCGCGGCACCCTGCACGAGCACCCGGTCGCCAGGGCTCAGCACGGTTGAGGGCCGGATCGGCTTCGACACGCCGACATCGCGGCGCGATCTCGTGCCCCGTCTCACCGCCTCGGGATCGGCGTCGATGGCAACCACCCGCACGTCGAACCGCTCGGGCCAAGCCAGCCCCTTCAGCGTCTCCCCCACCAGGCTCGAGCCCGTGGGCACCACGAAGCGGCGCAGCCCACCCTCTATGCCGTAGCGCTGGGCGTACTCCTTGAGGTCGCCCCCGCTATCCTCGAGACCTTCGGGGCTCGTTGGCGCTCGCGCCGGAGTAAGCCAGCGCCCCACGGTGAGCATGTATACGAGAGTCACCGCCAGCATCGCCAGGCCGACCGGCGCGAGCGCGAAGAAGCCCAACTGCCCGTAACCGGCGTCGGCGAGCGTCTGGGAGGCCACCAGGTTGGGCGGCGTGGCGATGATGGTGAGGGTGCCGCCCATCAGCGCCGCGAACGCCACGGGCATGAGCAGGCGGCTCGGGCTGATGCCGTTGCGCCACGCCAGGCGCATGGTTATGGGCAGCATGATGGCCACCGTGCCCGTGGAGCTCATGAAGGCCGATAGCAGCGCGGTAGCCAGCATGAGCATCGAGATGAGGCGCACCTCGCCGCCGCCGGCCACGCGCGCTATCCACTCGCCGACACGAGCGGCCAGGCCCGTATCTACCAGGGCTCCCGACACCACGAAGAGCGCCGCGATCATCACCACCAGCGGGTCGGCGAAGCCGGCCAGCGCCTGCTGCGGGGTGAGCACGCCGGAGAGCGCCAGTGCGGCCACCACCATGAGCGCCACGAGGTCCAGCCTCACGCGGTCGGAGACGAAGAGAGCCAGCGCCACGCCCAGGATGGCCAGCACGGTGAGGAGGTCGGTGCCTACGGAGTCCACGAGGGACAGGATTACATCCGGGCGGTGTCAAGCTGCTCGATCCATGGGATTACGGCCGGTAGCTTAGGGTCCTAACAGTGAGATCGGCACCACGCTCACACCGTCAGGCCGCAGGTACGCGTAGCCGGTAGCCGTGATGACGACCAGGGCGACAGGGGGGTCAGCTGCCACCGTGTCGCGCAGGCGCAAAAGATTGCGGGCTGCCGCATCTACCTGGCCCACTCCTAGCTTCATCTCGAACGCCATCCAGTCACCGGAGGACGATTGCAGCACTGCATCTGCCTCGAGCCCGTTGCTGTCCCGGTAGTGGTAAACGGTTGCTCCTAGCTCAGCACCGTAAACGAGGAGGTGCTGGTACACGAAAGATTCGAAAACCAAGCCGAGGGTGTTCGGGTCCTTCATAAGCCGCCTTGCGTCAGAGTTGAGAGCGGCGACCGCCAGTGCAGCATCGACCAGGTGGCGTTTCGGTGCCTTGCGCAGCACTGCCGAAGAGCGCAGTGCGGGTGACCATGCGGGCTGCTCCTCCAGGAGGAATACTCGCCGGAGTGAATCCAGATAGCGATCGATCGTTGTGCGTGCAAAGCCGCCCTCGTCGCCAGACAGGTCAGATGCGAGCGTCGCGATCCTGGCCTCACTAGCCGTATTCCGAGCAATAGAACGCAACAGGGCGGAGACCTTGTGCGGGTCGTGATCTAGCCGGCCGTCGCCCCCGATGTCAACTCGAGACATCTGGTCCAGGTAATCGATGTTGAAGCGCCTGGCGGCTTCTTGAGTGAGCTTGAGTGCGCCCGGTAAACCGCCCCTCACCAGACGATCCACCAGGCCCGGAAGTTCGAGATCAGTGGCAGAAGCCCTGGCAGGCTCGCCAGCGAACAACGCAGCAAGTGAGACCAGCCCCGGCGAATGCCCGGATTCGAACATGGTTAACGGTCTCAGGCGAAGCCGGGAGAAGCGGCCGGCCCCGGAGTGGCGCGTTCGGTCATCAACGGGTACGGCAGAGCCAGTGAGTACGAACTGGCCTGGGGCGCCAGCCTCGTCAACGGCCCTGCGGACGTAGTTCCACAGCTCCGGCGCTACCTGCCATTCATCCAGCAGTCGTGGCCGTGCCCCGTCCAACACCAAGGCAGGATCGATCTCGAGGAGGCGCCTCAGTTGAACGTCCGTGTCGAGGTACGCGGAACTAGCTGCCACCTGACTGGCCGTTGCGGTCTTGCCGGTGCCCTTAGCACCCTCGATGACAACCGCCCCCGAGGACCGCATTCGGGATAACAACTCCGAATCGATGATTCTTGGCAAGTATCGTGCGTGCGCCTTGTTGGGCATGAGGCACCATACCGCACCCTCATGCTACATTTTGTGACATCCTGGCGCTACGATATGCAGCCTTTTCATGCTGCGTTTTGTGGGCAGCCGCTGTGGCGTGTGGTGGCTTCGGTAGTGCTCCTAGACCTGCGGCAAGACGTCGAACGTGATCCCGTCCACGTAGCAGTACCCCCAGGACTCGCCGGGCTCGAACGACTCGATGATGGGGTGCTGGGTGCCTTGGAAGTGCTTGGTGGCGTGCTTGTTCTTCGAGGAGTCGCAGCAGCCCACGTGGCCGCAGGTCCTGCAGAGCCTCAGGTGCACCCAGGTGTCGCCAGTCTCGAGGCACTCCTGGCAACCATCGGAACTTGGCGTCACGTTCCTTATCTCGTCTAGGTGAGGGCATCTGGTCACGTCCATGTCGAGCCTCCCGTTTCTGGTCCCGCACTTAGTCCTTCTGGTCACACACTTAGTCACCGATGGTAGCGGCCACCATCGACATGGACCGTACTTCGTGACCATCCGCCGTCATTCCCCGTCAACCCTCGGGTGCCCCGCTGTTCCCGCTCAGCCCTCGGGAGCCAAAGCCACCAGCCTGCCGAGCGCCACGTCGGTGAGCACGGCCAGCAGCGCCACGGGCACGGCGCCCTGCAGCACGAGTGCCAGGTTGCTCACGGCCAGCCCACCGATGATCGGCACGCCCAGGCCGCCCGCGCCGATGATGGGCGCCACGGTGGCGGTGCCGATGGTGTAGATGGCGCTGATCCGCACACCGGCCAGGACGGTGCGCAGCGCCAGCGGCGCCTCCACCCGCCAG
Organism: uncultured bacterium; assembly: GCA_964590475.1. Classification (GTDB taxonomy): domain Bacteria; phylum Deinococcota; class Deinococci; order Deinococcales; family Trueperaceae; genus JAAYYF01. The sequence goes on from CAZPWN010000129.1 coordinate 5,079, forward strand.
AAGAGGGCAGCCGGCCCCATGCCCATGCCGCGGGCGGCCTCCTTCAGGTCGGCGGGCACGCCCCGCAGGCCGGCGATGGTGTTGCTGGTAACCGGCAGCAGTCCGTACGCCACCAGGGCTATCACCGTGGGCCTGAGGCCGAACCCGAAGAACGGCAGCGCCAACGCCAGCACGGCCACGGGCGGGAACGCCTGCCCGGCGGAGAGGAGGCTCGAGGCCACCGGCAGGAACGGGCGCCCACTGGGCCGCGTGAGCCAGACGCCCAGCGGCAGGCCCAGGGCGAGGATTATGCCGAGCGACAGGCCCACGATCTGCACGTGCTGCCACGCTAGCTCCAGCAAGGTGGCGCGCCCGAACATCACCGTGCCCTGCTCCGGGAAGAGCCGGGCCAGCACCGCCGCCCACGCCTCCTGCTGCGCGAAGAGCGCGAAGGCGGCCAGCAGGAGCGCCAGTGCGGCCGCTAACCCCCACAGGTCACGAGCTCGGCCTTTCACGTGGCCACGTCCTCCGGGGGTTTCGTCAGGGTCACCACCTGCTCCAACCCGAGCTGACCGACCAGCCGGCCGGACACGTCGGTTACCGGCAGGTTGGCCACGCCCAACTCGATCATCTTGGAAAGGGCCTCGCGCACGTCGTCGCTGGGGCGGAGCGCCTGCTCGGGCGCGAGGGGCGTGTAGCCGTCCTCCACGCTGTCGCTCTCCACCAGCGCCTGGCGCATGATCCAGCCCACGAGCCGGCCGTCGTCGGTGACGTACAGGGAGGGCTCCGCCGTCAGCGCCGCCATGGCGCGGGCCTTGGGCGTACCGACCTCGAGGCCGGTGGCGGGCACCTGCACCTCCCCTACCGTCATGCGGCTGAGGCGCGTTAGGGCGCGGTCGCTGCCCACGAACTGCCGCACGAAGCGGTTGCGGGGTTTGCGCAGCAGCTCCTCGGGCGTTGCGTACTGCTCCACCCGGCCGTGGTTCATGAGGCAGATGCGGTCGGCGAGCTTGACCGCCTCCTTGATGTCGTGCGTCACGAAGACCACCGTCTTCCGCAGGCGGCGCTGCAGCTCGAGGAATTCGTCCTGCAGCCGCTCGCGCGTGAGGGGGTCCACGGCGCCGAACGGCTCGTCCATCAGGAG
>CAZPWN010000130.1:0-6199 GCA_964590475.1 uncultured bacterium
GTCGAAGCCCTGGTGGCGGCTGCGGGGGAACGCCCCAGCGGTGGGTTACCCGAGTTAGTAGACGTCATGGAACTGCCCTTACCCAGCATGGGGTAAGGGCAGTCTCGGTACCAGGGTCGGTGGCCGCTGCTAGTGCGGCACGTGCCTAGTCAAGTTGAGGGTCAGAGCCTCAGTAGTCGCGGTCCGGGGCAGCCCCGCTGCGACCACCGCTGCGGTGGCCTCCGCGGCCACTCTGGCGGCCCGGGGTGCGGCCGCGGTTGCGGTCGCTGCCGCCGTCGGGGCGGTGCTCGCTGCGACCCCCGCCGGAGCGGTCAGCCGCACCGTTGGCGCGAGGGGTCGCCTGGGAGGCGGGGGCGTCGGGGCGGGTGCTGGCACCCGAGCCCTGGGCTGCGGGCCGTCCACCGGGTCGACCGCTGCGACCGCGGTTGCCGCGCTGTCCGCCACCCTGTCCGCCACCCTGGCCCTGGGCGCCGCGCCGCTGCTGGTTGCCTCGGCGGTTGCCGCCCTGTTGGCGGTTGCCACCCTGGCGCCCAGCGCCGGTGCCCGGACGCAGGTTCTCCAGAGCGTCGGTGGGACCAGCGAAGCCGTCGAAGACCTCGCGTTCGATGCGCATCTTGAGCTTGCGCTCGAGCTGCTGCACGTTGCCGAAGTCGTACTCGGTGACGAACGTGATGGCCTTGCCGGAGCGCCGGGCGCGGCCGGTACGGCCGATGCGGTGCGTGTACGCCTCGGGCGTGTCGGGGAAGTCGTAGTTGATCACGTGCGAGACGCGGGCCACGTCGATGCCGCGGGCGGCGATGTCGGTGGCGACCAGCACGTGGTAGGTGCCGTCCTTGAAGCCGTCCAGCGCTTCCTGGCGGCGGCGTTGGGACAGGTTGCCCTGGATCTCGGCCACGAAGATGTTGGCTTCGTCCAGCTGGCGCGCGAGCTTCTTGGCGCGGTGCTTGGTGCGCGTGAACACGAGGGTGGAGCGGTGGTCCTGCGTCTTCAGCATGTGAAGCAGCAGGTCCGTCTTGAGCTTCTCGTCCACGGCCACGAGCGCGTGCTCGATGGTCTCGGCCGGGGCCGAATGGTCGACCTCGACGCGAAGCGGGTCCGTGAGGACCTCGTCCGCCAGGTGGGCGATCTCGCTCGGCATGGTGGCGGAGAAGAGCATGCGCTGCGCACCTTCCGGCACGGCCTTCAGGATGCGCCGGATGGGGGGGAGGAAGCCCATGTCGAACATGTGGTCGGCTTCGTCCAGCACGAGCACCTCGACGTTGGTGAGGTCGGCGTTACCGCGCTCCATGTGGTCGAGGAGCCTACCCGGGCAGGCCACGATGATGTCCGCCCGGCCTCTCAGGGCCTCGATCTGAGGCTGGAAGCCGACGCCGCCGTAGACGGTGGCGCTGCGCAGGCCGGTGGCCTGGCCGAGGGTGCGGAAGTCGTCGTTGATCTGCTCCGCCAGCTCGCGGGTGGGGGCCACCACGAGGGCGCGGGTCTTGCGCTTGGTGCCGCGTCCGCCGTGGCGCTGGCCCTGCGGGCCCTGGCCTTCCAGCAGACGGTTGAGGATGGGGAGTACGAAGGCGGCCGTCTTGCCGGTGCCCGTCTGGGCTAGGCCCAGCACATGGCGGCCCGTCATGGCCTCCGCGATCGTCGCTCCCTGGATGGGGGTGGGCTGCTCGTAACCGGCAGCTCGCACGCCGACATTGACGCGCGGGTCGAACCCGAACGCGTCGAAACTAAGTTGTTCTTGCATCAGTTGGTGTTCCTTCCTGGCCAACCACGAGCCAGGAAGTCAATCAGGGCAAGCGGAAAGCAGAGGTAAGTATAGGGCACGGAAGCCGCCCTGCATGAGCGCTCCGTTACATGACCTTCACTCTCAGGGCGTCGGGGCGCGGCTCACCGGGCGCGGAGGCGCCGCTGCCGTGGTGGTCGAGGACCTCGTGGATCAGGCCGACCATCACGCGGGTGGTGCGCTCCAAGTTGCTCTCGCCGTACTTGATCAGGGTGTCGTCCAGGTAGCTGCCGGGCCCGTTGTGCCGCATGGGGCCCATGTTCACGAAGCGCAGGCGGTCGCTCCGCAGCATCCGGTTCCAGTGCGAGTTGCGGAAGATGGGCCAGCGGCCGGGGAAGAGGAGCTGGCCCCAGAAGGGGATGCGGTCCGTGGGGCTCTCGAGGTGGTACATGAGGTCCACCCAGTCGAGTCCGGCCTCGCTGGCCATCACGCCCGCCAGCGAGATGAGGGACAGGGGTGCGTTCAGCGCGCGCTTTAGGAACGGCGCCGCCGCCAGCGCTACCTGGACGCCGCCGCTGTACCCGATGATGGTGAGCGGGGCGCCGCTGCCAGGCTCGTAGCCGGCCATGAGGAGGGCGTTGAGCAGCACCTGCGCCTCGCCCTGGCCGTAGATCCTGCCGTAGCGCGGGTCGGCCGCCACCAATACCTGGAAGAGGTTGCGCAGGTTGATGGAGAAGCTCAGCACGCTGCGCTCCCCCTCCATCTTCTTGAGGAACATGCGGCGCCACCAGCGGTTCAGGGGCCGCTCGTCGGCCACCAGCGCAACGTCCCGAACCGAGTAGGGCATTATGTCGCCGATCACGCGAGTGCGGGGCAGCCGCTCGTCGAGCCGGTCGAGCAGGCCCTGCACGTCGCGGTAGTGGTAGCGCCCCACGTTGGCTATGCCGTCCAGATAGAGGATGAAGTGGGTCGGCGGTTCCGTCTCGTCCTCAGCGTCGCCCACCACGGCGTCCTCCACGGCCTCGGCACCCGGATCCTGCAGGCCCTGGCCGTACCAGCCTGCCCACCAGCCGAGCGTCTCGATGGGGGAGAGCAGCAGCGACACGGTCAGCGCCGCCAGCGCCACCACCACGAGCATGGTGATCATAGGCGCGGCCTGCGGCGACGGTCCGGCGCGCCGGGCCTGAGGCCCCGGTCCGGCCCGGAGTCGATGAGAGCCAGGATCTCGCGCCTGTCCGTCACCAGGTCCACGCCGGCCGCTCGGCGCCGCGCTATGCGCGCCAGGGCCAGCAGAGGCCGCCCGATCGTGCGTTGCAGGGTCAGTAGCAGCACGCTACCTAGGGCCACGACCGCAGGGGCCTGCCAGGCGCTGAGGCCCAAGAGCTCCGCCACGCCCACCGTGGTGGCCAGGAGGCTCCAGATCCAGAGCAGCACGGAGGTAGGCAGGCCGAAATAGGGCAGGAACACCAGGAACCCGAAGAGGCGCGGGGCCTGCGCCAGCGCTACCACGGCCAGGATGGGAGCGAACTGAGCGCCGGGCGCGAAGAACAGCCGGGCCACCACCAGGATGGAGGCGGCCAGGAACATGTAGGTGAAAGCGAAGATGAAAGCCGAGATGAAGAGGCTCCGGACGAAGTGCACGGGCTTCACGCGGTTGACGAAGAGCACCACGCTCTCGCCCAACGCTTCGGAGAGGCCCGCGAGGATCACCACCAGCACCGCCAGGCGTCCGGCGCCGTCTCGTTCCACCACGGAGATCGCGAAATCGCCTGATAGCAGGAGCACGTTGCGAATGAGGTCCATGGCGGCGCCGAACTCCAGCATCCCCAGTAATCTAGCAAGACGCGGCAAGAACCGCCGACCGGCGGCGGGCGTCGTCCACGGCGGCTTGAGCGCCGGACTGGCGGTGTGCTAACATCTACCAGCTACCGGCCCGCAAGGGCTGGCGCCATCGGCGGCTACCGGCCTGCTGGTGGTAACTCTTAGAACAGACCATGCCGCCGCTGAACGCCTGGCGGCGCATTCCTGGAGTAATAAGGAGAACCGTGTCACAGAACGCATCCGCTCAGAAGCGCCACAGGCAGTCCGAGAAGCGCCGCATCGCTGGCCGCGCCAAGAAGAGCACCATCCGTACCTTCAGCAAGAAGGCCGTGGCCGCCGCCGAGAAGGGCGACTTCGACGCCGCCGCCAAGTACGAGAAGGTCGTGCAGGGCCTGGTAGACCGTGCCATCAAGAGCTCCGTCTTCCACCCCAACACCGCCGCCCGCCGCAAGTCGCGCCTCGCCAAGCGCATCAACAGCTTCAAGCAGACCGAAGCCTGAGCCGTAAGTCTACGTAGGGGCTCCGGACGCCCGCCGACCGCAACGGTCGGCGGGCGTCTTGCTTGCGCGCAAGCTCGCGCCCCAGCCGCGCTGATATGCTCGGCCGCGTGAACGGACCGCGCATCGTCCTCGTCAGGACCAAGGAGTCCGCCAACGTGGGGGCGGCCGCCCGGGCCATGCTCAACTTCGGCCTGAAGGACCTCTGGCTGGTGGCGCCGCGGTGCCGCATCGACCACCGCTCCTACGCCCTCGCCTCGCACGCCGCCGAGGTGCTCGACGACGCCACGGTGGTCGACTCGTTGGAGGAGGCCATAGCGGACCGCACCACGGTGCTCGGCACCAGCGCCAGACCCCGCGCGGCCGACAACTTCCTGGTGCTCTCGCCCCGCACCGCAGCGGCCGAGCTCGGCGCTGACAGCGCCGTGCTGTTCGGCCCCGAGGATCACGGGCTCAGCAACGAGGACCTGACGCGCTGTCAGGGGCAGGTCGTCATCTCCACGCAGGAGTTCTCCTCGCTGAACCTGGCTCAGGCGGTGCTGGTGGTGGCGTACGAGGTGGGGGCGCGCCGTGCCGGGGAGCCCCAAGCGGGCGTCGCCGCCAGTAGAGTCGGCCCGGCTGCCGCTGGGGGCGCCGCCGACAAGGCGACCGGCGGCGAGTACGGACGGGCGTACCGAGCCGGGGGGCTCGCCAGCCTGCCCGCCGAACACGAACCCGCCAAGCGCGAGCAGCTCGAGGGGTTCTACGAGCAGCTGGCCGACACCCTGCTTCATATCGGCTACACGGACGACGCTCGCCTGCCTGGCGTACTGCGTCTATACAGGGGGCTCATAGACAGGGCGAGGCCCAGTGCGCACGACCTGGCGGCCCTCCGCGGCCTCCTGCGGCAGGCCCTCTGGGCCTCCAATCAACCGCCCGAGAACGTACCGGGCAACCGTGCCGCCGGAGGAGCTCAGGGGCGAGCGGAGACGCCGGAGGAGTAGACCCCCACGGCGCTCGAGTAGGGAACCCACCGAACGCCGCAGGACACCCCGGAGCTAATCCAACCCAGCCATACCCTTGGCCAGGGCGATCACCGCGTCGAACATCTCCGGCGTCAGCCGGCCGGTGTTCGTGTTCTGCAGGCTGACGTGATAGGTGTCGACCAGCGGCAGTGCGCCCGCCTCGGCCGCTCCGGGCAGCCGGTCCAGCCGGTGCACCGCGCCGTGCGCGAACGGGTGAGCGGCGAGCGTCGTGCGGAGCCCACGCTCGCGCCACGACTTGATCATCGAATCGTGGCCGATCTTGCCTATCGCCAGCACGGCTGTCAGGTCAGGAAGCAGCGTCAGGTCGCGAGCCAGCCAGGGGCGGCAGTTGTCGAGTTCCGCGGTGGTGGGCTTGTTGCCCGGCGGCGCGCAGCGCGCGGCGGAGGTGATCCAGGTGCCGCGGAGCTCGAGCCCGTCGGTCAGATGCGTGGAGTCGGGTTGGGTAGCGAGGCCAGCACGGTACAGAGCGGGGTAGAGGAAATCGCCCGAGGCGTCGCCCGTGAACATCCTGCCGGTCCGGTTGCTGCCGTGCGCGCCGGGCGCCAGACCCACCAGTAGCAGGCGCGCGCGCCTGTCGCCGAAGCCCGGCACGGGCGCTCCCCAGTACGTCTCGTGTATGTAGGCCCGGCGCTTGACGCGCGCCACCTCCTCGCGGTGCGCCGCCAGGCGAGGGCAGCGGCGGCAGCCGGCCAACTCCGGAGGGTACGGATCTGCTTGCGCGGCGTATGCGTCCGCGTCCATGTCGGGGGTCGTCATCTCGCTACTAGCATCGCAGGGGAACGCGTGAAAATGCCAGCCGGCCGTTCCGCCGCTCGAAGCCGAGGGAAGCCGCCACCATCACACGGGATGCACCCTCGGTGCCCCCTCGCGTTGACACGCTTCCGCCGGCACGTGTATTCTCATACGCTGTACGTGGCGCCGAGCCCTAGCAGGTGTGAGGGCCGTAGCGCGCCGCAAGGAGCGTGGCACGGAGAGGTGGCCGAGCGGCTGAAGGCGCTCCCCTGCTAAGGGAGTATGGGGGCCTAAACCTCCATCGAGGGTTCGAATCCCTCCCTCTCCGCCAACCGCTCGTTCGAGCGGTGCGCAAGCGCCCGTAGCTCAGCTGGATAGAGCGTCTGACTACGGATCAGAAGGCCAGG
>CAZPWN010000131.1:0-6171 GCA_964590475.1 uncultured bacterium
TCGAGGGCCGCCAGCGACTCCCACGCCTCGAAGACGTTCATACGGTCCTCCTCGAGAGGGTCGGGGCTCAGGTGGAAATCCAGGCAGCCCGGTGCCGCTCTGGCCAACTCGATGATCTCGAGAGACTGCGCGAGGTAGGCCGCTCGAACGTCCGCAGCCACGTAGAGCTTCCCGGCGACGATGATCACTTGGTACTCCTTCCGGCCCCCTGGTCTGCACAACGCTACCCCTGGTGGCGCTACTCCTGAACGACAGGACTTTACGCCCTGCGGATTCGGGGCGGCGCGCAGGTAGTTTAGGAACATGAGATACACCTCCGCCCAGGAAGCCGTTAGCGCCGTCCGCTCGGGCGACCGCGTCTTCGTCCATAGCGTCGCCGCCGCCCCGCATGCGCTCCTATCCGCGCTGGCTGCGCGTGCGCCCGAACTCCGCGCCGTCGAGGTGGTGCAGCTCCACACCGAGGGGCCCGCCCCCTACGCCGAGCCCGAGGTGGCCGGCAGCTTCCACGTGAACGCGCTCTTCGTTGGCAAGAACGTGAGGGACGCCGTGGCGCGCGGCCAGGGCGACTACGTGCCCATCTTCCTGAGCGAGGTGCCGGCGCTCTTCCGCTCCGGCGCCATGCCGCTCGACGTGGCGCTGATCAGCGTCTCGCCGCCCGACAGGCACGGCTACTGCTCGCTCGGCACCTCCGTAGACGCCACCCGCGCCGCTGTGGAGTCCGCCCGCCTGGTCATAGCGCAGGTGAACCCGCGCATGCCGCGCACTCACGGCGACGGCCTGCTCCACGTCAGCGACATCGACATAGGCGTCGAGGTGGACGCGCCCGTGCCGGAGGTGCCGCGCCCGGTCCTCTCCGAAACCGCCAGGACCATCGGCATGTTCGCCGCCGGCCTGGTGGAGGACGGCGCCACGCTGCAACTGGGCATCGGGGCCATACCCGACGCGGTGCTGGCCGCCCTCGCGGGGCACAGGCAACTGGGCGTACACACCGAGATGTTCTCCGACGGCGTGGTCGATCTTATAGAGAAGGGCGTCATCACCGGCGAGCAGAAGCGCAGTCACCCCGGCAAGGTGGTGGCCAGCTTCGTGATGGGCACGCAGCGGCTCTACGACTTCGTGGACGACAACCCCTCGGTGCTGCTACTCGACGTGGCTTACGTGAACGACACGGCCGTCATACGGCGCAACCCCAAGGTCACGGCCATCAACTCCGCCATCGAGGTGGACCTCACCGGCCAGGTGGTGGCCGACTCGCTCGGCACCTACCAGTACTCGGGCGTGGGCGGTCAGATGGACTTCATCCGCGGCGCAGCGCTCTCGGACCGGGGCAAGCCGATCATCGCGCTACCGTCCGTTACCAGCAGGGGCGAGAGCCGCATCACGCCGCTGCTGAAACCCGGCGCCGGGGTGGTTACCACCCGTGCGCACGTGCATTACGTGGTCACCGAGTACGGCGTGGCCGCCCTGCACGGCCGCAACCTCCGGCAGCGCGCCAAGGCGCTCATAGAGGTGGCTCACCCGGATCACCGGGAGGCGCTGGAGCGGGCGGCGGCCGAGCGGTTCCCGCGGTTCTGAGGCCGCGCTTGCGGACAGGATGTGCCATGACCGCGCGCTCGCGGCGGCCGTTCGTGGGCAGTGCCTTCCGGGCCCGCTAGCCGCTCAGGTCTCGACTCCCAAGAGCAGCCTCTCGACCTCCTCCAGTCGCGGCAGGCTCGGCTGGGCGCCGTGCCTGGTGGTGGCCAGCGCGCCGGCCGCACAGGCGAAGCGCACCGCCTGGCTGATGGCCGCCACGGGCTCCGCGCCGCTGGCGGCCGCCCGGGCCACGGCGAGCGCGAGGGCGCCCGAGAACGCGTCGCCCGCCCCCGTGGTGTCCACCGCGTTCACGCTGAAGGCGGCCTCGCTGCCGGACGTGATCTGGCCTTGCTCCTCCCGGCAGGCCCAGGCGGCCCCCTGTTCGCCCATGGTGATGATCACCTGCGGGGCCAGCTCCAGCAGGCGCTTGGCGGAGCCCTCGGCATCGCCGGTCACCACGAACGAAGGGGCGCCCAGCAGGATGCCGGCCTCGTACTCGTTCACCACCAGGTGCGTGACGTCCTGCAGCTGCGACCGCGTGAGCCGCTCGGCCGGCGCCAGGTTCAGGATCACGGCGGTACCTCGGGCGCGCGCCTTACGGGCGGCGGCCAGCACCACATCGAGGGGCACCTCGAGCTGCAGCATGAGGGCGGAGGCGTCCTCGAACGCGGCATCATCCAGGTCGGCCGTGCTCAGTGCGTAGTTCGCACCGGGCGAGACCACGATGCTGTTCTGCCCGCGCTCGTCCACCTGGATGAAGGCCACCCCGGAGGAGCCCTTGCTGCTGCCCAGGTGCGTCACGTCGACGTCGGCGGCCTCGAGCGACTGCCTGAGTTCGGTGCCGAAGGCGTCGCTACCCACCCTTCCTAAGAACCGCACCGCGCCGCCCAGGCGGGCTGCCGCCACGGCCTGGTTGGCGCCCTTGCCGCCGGGGTGCGTCACGTAATCGGAACCTATGAGGGTCTCGCCCGGGGCCGGGTGCCGCGGCACGCTCACCACCAGGTCCATGTTCACGCTGCCCACCACGGTCATGCGCGGTGCGCTCTCGCCGCTCTCTCTCGTCACTCTATTGGCCCTCCTCCGCTCTGACGGTCAAGGTTCCAGGGGTCGGTTCGGGGCTCTCGGGTTCGTGGGCCTGGGCTCCGTCCGTTCGGGCGCCATGCGTTCCGCCTCCCTGGGCTGCTTCCGGCCGCGCGCCCGCCGGCGCCGCGGTGGAGCCGCGCCTCACCAGCTCCACCGGCATCACCACGCCGCGCGTGGCGCGCTCCGGCTCCTGGATCCGCTCGAGCAGCAGCCGCACGGCCGCGCCGGAGAGCGCCGCCAGCGGCTGGCGCACGGTGGTGAGCGGCGGCTCGGCGAAAGGCGCCCAGAAGATGTCGTCGAAGCCGGTCACCGACACGTCGCCCGGCACGCTGACGCCACGCTCCCTCAGCTGGCGCATGACGGCGAACGCCACCACGTCGTTGGCGCACGCCACGGCGCCGAAGCCGCCCGCCGCCAGCCGCTCCCTGCCCTCCACGGGCAGTTCGTGGGAGTAACCCACCTCCAGCTCCCACACGGGCTCGAGCGGCGCCAGCTCCTCGAGGAAGCCGCGGCGCCGGCCGCGCGAACTGGGCAGGTGAGCCGGCCCCGAGAGCAGAGCGACGCGGGTGTGACCCAGGGCCTTCAGGTGGCGAGCCACAAGCGCGCCTCCCGCCACGTGGTCGGCCACCACGGCGTCGGTCCCCGGCAGTGGCCGGTCGATGGTCACCAGCGGCACTCCGCCCACCAGGCGCCTCGCCCCGCCGTCCGCCGCCGGATCCAGGGCCGCGTCCGCGTCTACCGGCACCCAGATGAGCCCATCGGCCCGACCCGCTGCCAGGCGCGCCAGCCCCTCGCGCTCGAGGCCGTCGTCGTTCTCGGACTCGTACACCATAAGCGCCTTGCCGGCTGCCCGGGCGGCCCTGGCGAGGGCCCGCAGCAGCGCCACGAAGAAGGGGTTGGTGAGGTCCGGCAGCACCACGCCGAGGGTATCGGTGCGGCCGGTGCGTAGAGCGCTGGCCTGCGGGTTGGGCACGTAGCCGAGCGCCTGCGCGGCGGCGCGCACCCTCTCAGTGAGGTCGGAGCTCACGCGTTTGGTGCCGCGCAGGACGTGAGAGACGGTCGCCACGGAGACCCCGGCCTCCCGCGCCACGTCCTTCATGCTCGCCACCCGTACCTCCGCCCCTGCCGCGGCCGCTAAGCGGCGCGCTCCGCTGGATTCTTGCGCCCGGACCCCTCGTGCGTCACGCGCACGCCTTCAGATGTCCGGGTAGATGAGGTCGGGGTTGAACCACACGATGAGGCTGGCCCAGTCGTCCGTGTAGGCGTCCTCGATGTAGCCCTGGATCAGGCCGTACACCTCGAAGCCGTTGCTGAGCTGGAACGTGAGCGTGGGGTCCGTGAGCTCCCCCGCCTCCACCCGCTCCACGTACTCGGCCAGGCCCATGCGCTCCCTGTGCTGGGGGTAGCCGGGGAGCTGCCCACCGGCCACGATGCCGCGCTTGCGCAGCCGCCGCACCAGCGCCTTGCGAGCGTCGTACAGGGCGCGGCCGAGCCCCAAGCCGCGGTAGTCGGGGTGCACGCTGATGTCGGCGCCGTAGTACCACTGGCCCGCCGGGTCGTGGTTGGCGTAGGTGCCGCCGGCGATCATCTCGCTGAACGAGTGGTCCGGGTGCTCAAGGTCGAACTGCACGAGGAAGCCGGAGCCGAGGCCCACCACCCGCTCGGCGGCCAGGGGGGTGCCGTCCGGCGCGTCCGCCGCCAGCGCCACGAACTCCCCCTCGGGGAACACGTCCTGGTGCATGCGGAAGTGCTCGGCCTTCATGAGCTCGTGGTCGGCCAGGTTGGGGAAGACCGTGCGCTGCAGCTCCTCCAGCGCCTCGGCGTGTTCCGGCGCGGCCTGAACCACCCGCACCCGCGGCTTGGAACCGAACGGCGCCACCTTCACGCGCCCGCGGTTCCGCTCGACGCCGCTTCCCGGGGCGCGGCGCTCACCTTGAAGCGTTCGTACTCGCCCTCGCTCGGCCGCCCGGCCACCGTCCACAGCTCCCGGGTGGCGGGCCGCATGATCACCGCGCCGCACGTGCCCACGAAGCGGGGCGCCTCGCCCACGTGGCAGATGTTGGCCGTGTGGGCGGTGACGGCCTGCAGGTCCTCCACGCTCAGGTCGCTGCGGTCCAGCAGGCGCTCCGCGTCGGCCAGCCGCGCCTCGGAGTCCGCCTGCGAGGCCGGGTCACGCTTACGCTCCACGGCCTGCATCTCGGGCAGCAGGCAGTGGTTGGTGTGCGCCAGGGCGGTGTCGTCCAGCAGCTGCACGTGCTGGGTGCCGACCATGGCCTCCACGTGCGCGCCGGCTCCGGTGGCGTCCATGATCATGTAGTAGTGCGCTCCCGCCAGCGGGGCGCTCTTCAGGACGGCCAGCGCCTCCCCTAAGCTCTCCGTCTCGAGCATCCTGCGCACCACGAACGGCCACGTCACGCCGGCCCGCCCGTTGGCGCCCAGCAGGTTGGTGATGCCGACGCTGAGCCCCGCCTCGTTCATGCCGATCATGCCCACGGCGCCGGCGGTGGTGAACACGTCGAAGGCGGGCGCGTCCGCGGGCCTACCCCGGAGCAGCACCACGTGCTCCGCGGAGCCCTCGTGCATGTCCCACGTCTGGCCGATGGCGCCCTGACCGCCCCGCATGCGGGAGTTGGGCACGAGGAACGCGGTGCAGTCGTCCAGCGCCTTGGTCTCGAGCACCTCGCGGGACCCGGTGGCCATGGCGTCCACGAAGTCGGTGAAGCCGCCGACCACGATGAGCTCGGCGAGGCTCAGGTCGGTGGCAGCCGCCATGCCTTCCAGTTCTTCGGTGAGGGTGGGCGAGAAGCGCCTGTGGTGCTCGAGGCACGCCTCCGCCACGGCCAGCACCTCGTCCCGGCTGGAGGTGCGGCCGGTCCAGTGGGGCTCGCCCGCCAGCCGCATGCGCTCCACGGCGTAGCCGCGGATGGCGTCACGGAAAGCCCGGCCGTGCGCCAGGCCGAACTCGTAAGGGGAGCCCCTAAGCTCCAGCGTGGGTACCTTCATGTGCACATCCTAGTCTCCGGGGCGCGTCTAGCCGCCGGTGAGCGGGCCGGACGGGCGGCGCGGCGCGGGCTCAGGAGAGCAGCGAGCCATCCTCGGTGCGCCAGCCCAGCCGCACTGGCGTGCCCTCGGCGTGCATGCCGGCGTAGCCGTGGCTCTGGTTCTGCACGCGCGCCACCACGTTGAAGCCGTCCACCTCCACTAGGTAGCGGGCGTCGGTGCCCAGGTAGTGCACGCCCGTCACGCGGCCGGTGAGCTGGGTGCGCGGGCTCTCCCCGGCGGCCACCTGGTCGTCCGTCAGGGGCGCCACCTCCAGCTTCTCGGGCCTTACCGCCAGGGTGGCGGGACCGCCAACCTCCACGTCGGGGTCTCTCAGCACGCCCTCGAGCGAGGTGCCGTTGGCCAGCCGCAGCAAGCCCATGCGGCCCGCCTTGCTCTCCAGGGTGCCCTCCACGAAGTTGGTCTCGCCGATGAAGTCGGCCACGAAGCGGCTGGTGGGCTGCTCGTAGATCTCGT
>CAZPWN010000132.1:0-6085 GCA_964590475.1 uncultured bacterium
AGCCTCGAAGCCTGGCTGGCCGACCGCGCCGGCGAGCCGCTCGTAGATCCTTACCTCGACACCCTGTGGGCCGCCGCCAACCTGCTGGCCCGGGGCGTCACCACCATCGTGCATTTCGTTCTGACGCCCGACCCTCGGCGCGCCCTCGACCATGCCGAAGCGCGGCTCAAGGCCTGGCGCGACGCGGGCATACGTGTGGCGCTGGGCCTGGACGTGCGGCAGCAGAGGTTCCTCGTATACGAGGACGAGGAGCAGCTACTGGCCGGCCTACCGCCCGAGGTGGCGGCCGATGTCGACCGACAGGAACGCAACCGGCAACCCCTATCGGGCAGCGAGTACATCGATCTGTTCGAGGAACTGGCCGGCAGGCACGCCGACATGCCCAACGCGAGTTTCTTCCTCGCCCCGGCGGGGCCGCAATGGGTCACGGAGGAGACGCTCGGGCTCATCGCGCGGCATTCCCAGGACCACGGCACGCGGGTGCACACCCACACGCTCGAGACCCCCTTCCAGCGCGAGGCGGCCAAGCGCCTCTACGGCGGCTCCGTGGTGGAGCATCTGCACGGTCTTGGCCTGCTGGGGCCGCGCACAAGTTTGATCCACGGAGTGTGGGTCAGCGAATCCGACATCGAACTGTTGGCAGCTACCGGCACCAACGTGATCCATAACCCAGGCGCCAACCTGCGCCTTAGCAGCGGGGTGGCGCCGGTACCCGCGCTGTTGGAGGCAGGCGTGAACGTGGCGCTGGGCACGGACGGCTTCACCCTGAGCCAGGACGACCTGCTGACCGAGGCGCGGCTGGCTTACCAGCTGCACCGTCGGCCCAGCCGGGCGGCAGCGAACCCCACGCCGCGGAACATGATGCACGCCATGACGGCGGGCGCGGCGGCCACCACGCCATTCGGCAACGACATCGGCGAGCTGAAGGTGGGCGCCGCCGCCGACCTCACGATCATCGACCTGACCGCGGCTACCCTCCCCTACATGGCGCCGGGCGTCGACCCGCTGGAGGCCTGTCTCCTGCGGGCGGACGGCGCCCACGTTACGGCCACCGTGGTGGCGGGTGAGGTAGTGGCGGAGCATGGCAAGCCGAGCCGGATAGATATGCCGGCGCTGGCCGAGGAACTGCAGAAGAACGTGCGCCACCGGCCGCGCGAGTTCTCGGGCACCGTGGCGGCGGCCATAAGAGAGCATTACCAGGGACGATGGGAGCCGTCCCTGGCGAACACTCACTGGCCACTCAACTCCAAGTAGCCATCGTTCTAGCGCTTCAGTCGACCGGCAGATCTTCCTTGTCGGCCGCGTCGGTGGCGGGGAACGGTCCCTGCTTGATCTCAAGCAGCTTGGTGCCCTCGTCCACGAATTCTATCGAGTGCCCCTCGCACATGAGGATCAGGTCGTCGCGCTTGATCAGCACGTCGGCCACGTGCTCGGCCTCCTTGGTGTAGAGACCTATGCGGGCCGTGCCGGCCTGGCAGATCATGATCTGGTGCCGCGTGTCGCTGACCGGCTGCACGTCGTTGCGGTGGAAGTGCGGGTTGACGCGAGAGCCCTGCTCGCGGGCCAGCACCACGATCTGCAGGGGCAGTTCGTCCGCCGTCAGGTGTGCCTTCGTGTAGCGCTCGCGCAGCGGGTTGGACACCTGGTAGGCGTCCTGGATGTGCTCCACCTCCGCGTCGGAGTCGACGAAGGGAGGGAAGCTCTCGTAATCCGAGAAGCTCCCGCGGATGAGTAGACCTATGAGCCGCCCATCCTTGGCGCGGTATTCGGTGACCTGACCTAAGTTCCCGACATTAGTTTCAGACATGATCCTATACCTCCTTCAGGTAATGGAACCCCGCTGGATGGCGGGGGTTGGGGGTTTGAAACGAACGAACACCAGCGCCACGAAGCCGATCACCAATAGACCCGCGGCCAGGTAAAAGCCAGAGTCCATGGTGCCGAGCCTGTCGGCCAGTAAGCCCGTCAGGTAGGGAGCGGCGATGGACGAGCTCATACCAGCGAAGTTGAGGGCTCCGAAGACGGTGCCGTACGCGGTCCTCTCGGTGACGTCCGCCACGAGCGCTATGACGATGGGGTCCAGTGCGAGCTTGCCCGTGAAGCCGTAGACCATCAGCGCGATCACCAGACCCGCCTGCGACGTGATGAACGGGATGGCCGCCAGCGCCAACGCCGCCACCGGCAGCATGAGCAGGCCGATCTCGCGGCGCAGCCGTAGCCTGTCGCTCAACCAGCTGGCGATGAGTCCACCCGGCACCGCCATCCACGGAACGAGGGACGAGATCCACCCCACCGCCATGCCGTCGTAACCGCGGGCAGTCTGCAGGTAGTAGGGCAGCCAGGTAAGGATGACGAAGAAGCCGTAGAGCGAGCAGAAGTTGAGCAGGTAGATGAGGATGTGATTGCGCGACCAGGGGCTGCTGGTCGCCGGCTGCGGGCGCGGGGGCTCACCCTTCTGAGCCAGGCCCTCTTGGGCCGGATCCGCCTGGGGCGCGTCGTCCGCGGTTCCGGAACGTTTCGGTTCCCGGATGAACACCCAGAACGCCACCGCGACGAGGGCGGTGGGCAAGGCGAGGGCCACGAACGGCATGCGCCAGCCCCCGCCCAGCTCGAGTGCGACGTAGCTCGCGATCAGCAGGCCTAGCGAGATGCCGACGGCTTGGCCGCTGTTGATGATCGCGGCGCTAAGGCTGCGGTACCGCAGCGGGACCATGGCCGTAGATAGGGCGAACTGCGTGGGGTAGTACGTGCTCTGCCCCAGCCCCGCGAGGACGCTGGCGAAGAGCAGGAAACCGTAGCTGGGCGCAAGGCCCGATAGCAGCGTGCCCACCGCCAGCAGCAGCAGGCCCGGCACGAGCAGGATCAGATGCTTGCCGAGCCGGTCCGCCAGCATGCCTACGGGGATCTGCAGCGCCGTGTACGCCAGGAAGAAGACCGAGGCGATCAGCCCTAGCTGACTCTGGTCGAGACTCCACTCCGCCCCGATGAGGGGCAGCACCGGCGACAGCACGGTGCGATCGGCGTACATGAAGACCCAACCGAGGCAGCCGAGCACCACCACCGTGTGCCACGGCTGCCACCGTCTGGTTCTACGAGCACTCCGATCGGCCGTACTCACGCGGGATCAGGCAACCGGGTTCTCGAGCGTGCCCACGCCGTCGATCTCGGCCCGCACCACGTCGCCGGGGTTGAGGAACTTGGGCGGATCGAAGCCGAAGCCGCAGCCGGCACCCGTGCCGGTGGCGATGATGTCGCCTGGCTCCAGCGTGTAGCCCGCGGAGAGACTCTCGATGATGGCGGGGATGTCCCAGATCATGTCGCGCGTGTTGAGCTCTTGGCGCAGCTCGCCGTTCACGTAGAGGCGCATATCGATGTCATGCGGTGCGGCCACTGCGTCGGCGGTGACGAGCCAGGGCCCCACCGGGCAGCTGCCATCGAGGCTCTTGCCCTTGAACCATTGACGGTGCGACTCCTGCAGGTCGCGGGCTGTGGCGTCGTTGGCAACCGTGTAGCCGAACACGTATCCGAAGGCGTCCTCCCGACTGACGTCGCGCCCGCGCTTGCCGATCACGATGGCCAACTCGATCTCGTAATCGAACTGCTTGGTCAAGCCCCAGCCGCTGATCGGCCTGCCTGGGTGGTTGATGGCGTTGGTGGCCTTGGTGAAGAAGATGCACTCCTCGGAGACCCCGGGAGCGTTGGTCCACACCCTGTCGCCCTCGTCGACGTGCTCGTGATAGTTGCGGCCCACGCACACGATGTTGCGTTTGGGGCGCGGGAGCGGCGCCAGTAATTCGACCTGGTTCAGGTCCCGCACCGCTTCCTGGCGCGCGCCGGCGACGCCCGCTTCGACGACCGCCCGCGCATGCTCGAGCGCGGTCGCGCCGGCTTCGATGAACTCCTGCATGCCGGTGCTCCACCCACCGTTCGGAAGCTCGAGCCCGTTCAGTTCTGGTGCTAGGGCTACTACCTTGTCCTCCAGGACGACACCCAGAAGTTCATTCCCCTCAGCGAGGTAGGTTGCTAATCTCACTTACACCTCCGGTTTTCGGACTGCTGGCCTAGTGGCTAAACCAATATTAGCAACGGGCCTAAGAGTTGTGCAACGCGGCCATGGTTGCCCCCTGCCCTGCGCTACTCTGAATCCGCGACCTGATGCGCGTTCACCACGCCTCTTACGACCATCTCCGAGAGTTGGGAGCATCGATGCTCGAAACGAAGGTCCAAGGTGCCCACCTAGTGGGCAGCGTCAACCTAGACAGCGCCACCACCGTCTTCCGCGCCGCCGTCTGGAACTGCGGTCCCGAGCTGCACGCCATCCCGGACGGCGAGACGGGCGAGCGCTTCCACTGGATCCTCTTCCAGGGCGCCGTGTTCGACGTGACGCCCGGCCTTAGCCGGGTGGGGCCGAAGCCCATCGAGTTGGCGGGCTTCGACGTGCGCCCGTTCGCCATCGACGAGGGCGTGGACCCGGCCAGCATCGAGTTCGGGGAGCTCGGTTACGCCGAGGCGGCCGAACACTCGTACTCGCTCTTCAAGCACCTCAAGGCCGACGGCGTGATCCCGGAACACGTGCGCTTCCAGGTCAGCCTTCCCACGCCCGTGGCCACCGTGACCACGTTCGTGCGGCCGGAGGACCGCGCGGCGCTGGAGGGCGCGTACGAGCGGGCGCTGCTGAGGGAGCTCGAGCAGATAGCGGCCACGGTGCCGCATGACCAGCTCACCGTGCAGTGGGACATGGCGGTGGAGTTCGCCCTGCTGGAGGAGGTGGACATGCCGGGCATGGGCCCCATGCGCGCGTGGTTCGACGACGTGCTGGAAGGGGTGGTCGAGCGCGCCGCCCGGCTCGGCGACGCGGTGCCCGAAGCGGTGAACATGGGCTACCACCTCTGCTACGGCGACGTAGGCGAGAAGCACTTCAAGGAGCCGGAGGACACGGCGAACCTGACGCGCGTGGCCAACGCGATCTTCGAGCGGGTGAGGCGGCGCGTGGACTTCGTGCACATGCCCGTGCCCATAGAGCGCCACGACCCGGAGTACTTCGCGCCGCTCAAGGAGCTGCGGCTGCCGGAAGGCACCAAGCTGTACTTAGGGCTCCTGCACCGCGAGGATGGTCTCGATGGAGCGATGCGCCGCATGCGGGCGGCCGCCACGGCCGTGCCGGCGTTCGGGGTGGCGGCGGAGTGCGGCATGGGGCGCGGCCCGCGCGAGGCCATGGAGCCGCTCCTGAAACTGCACGCGCAGGCGGTGAACGCGGCGGAGCAGCTCTAACCTGACAACTGTCACCCCACCCGGCTGACAAAGCGCGCTACTGCCGACCTCGCCAGCCTGACACCATGCAGGCATGAGCAACCGAGGCGTAACCCTAAATCCAGTAAGAACCGGTCTGCCGCCCGCGGGCTTCGCTGCTAGCAGCCAGGCGCACGGCCCGCATGCTGAGCTGATCAACGTCACCAAGCGCTTCGGCGACGTGGTGGCGCTCGACGACGTGTCCATCCAGGCGCGGCCCGGCGAGGTGCTGGCCGTGCTCGGACCCAACGGCGCCGGCAAGACCACGGCCATCAGCACCATGCTGGGCCTCATGCACCCCACGGAAGGCACCGCCCGCCTGTTCGGCGGCAGCAACCGGCAGCCCGAGGCGCGCATGCGCGTGGGCGCCATGCTGCAGATCTCGGGCGTGCCCGAGACGCTCACCGTGCGCGAGCACCTCACCTCGTTCGCCAGCTACTACCCGGCGCCCATGAAGGTGGGCCAGGCCATAGAGCTCGCCAACCTTGCGGAGGTGGCCGACCGCCAGTACGGCAAGCTGTCCGGTGGTCAGAAGCAGCGCCTGCACTTCGCGCTGGCGATGATCGGCAACCCCGACCTGCTGTTCCTCGATGAACCCACCACCGGCCTCGACGTGGCCTCCCGCCGCGAGTTCTGGACCGAGATCCGCGGGTTCCTGGAGGGCCAGCGCACTGTAGTGCTCACCACCCACTACCTGGAGGAAGCCGACGCGCTGGCGGACCGCATGGTGCTCATCGATAAGGGCCGCATCGTGGCGGAGGGCACCCCCGCGGAGATAAAGCGCCGCGCCGCGGCT